>NZ_JBAFWT010000006.1:0-235070 GCF_043195195.1 Roseixanthobacter psychrophilus | reverse complement strand
CGAGGGATCGGCCTTTACCGTATTATATCGCGCCGCAAACGGCCGTGTGAAACCTAAACGACGCCGGCCCGCAGGCAGTCATGCATGTGCAGAACGCCGAGGAGGCGCGAGGCGGGATCGGTCACGAACAGGGCCGTGACACGCGGCCGTTCGTCAGTCATGAGATGGACGGCTTCACTCAGCAATGCGTTTGGCGCGATGGTCTTTGGATGGTGCGTCATCACCTCGGATACCGATCTGCCGAGCAGGTCGTTGCCCATGTGCCGCCGCAGGTCACCATCGGTCAGGGCCCCGAGCAAAAGTCCGTCATCGTTGCAGATGGCGGTGCAGCCGAAGCCCTTCGTTGTCATCTCCATAATGGCTTCCGCCACTGTTGCGGACGCCGTGACGCGCGGCATTTCCGTGTCGATGTGCATCAGGGTGTCGACTGTCGCGAGCGCCGCGCCGATCTTGCCACCGGGATGAAACAGGCGGAAATCGGAAGCGCTAAATCCGCGGTCCTCAAGCACCGCGATGGCGAGCGCATCGCCATAAACCATCATCATGGTGGTGGAGGTGGTGGGCGCGCTAACCTCGGCGCAGGCCTCCGCGACGGCTGGCACCTCAAGTACGACATCAGCGCTGCGGCCGAGACTGGAATCGGAATTTGAGGTCATGGCGATGAGCGGAATGCCGAAGCGCTGGGCATATCCGATCAGGTCCGACAATTCGGTGGTTTCTCCCGAATTGGACAGGGCGACGATGCAATCGTCGGAGGTAATCATGCCAAGATCGCCGTGGCTGGCCTCCGCAGGGTGCACGAACTGGGCGGGTGTGCCGGTGGAGGCCAGGGTCGCGGCGATTTTCCGCGCCACGTGCCCACTCTTGCCCATCCCGGACAGGACCACCCTGCCCCGTGCTGCGCGGACCAAATGAACCGCAGCCACAAA
Organism: Roseixanthobacter psychrophilus; assembly: GCF_043195195.1. Taxonomy (NCBI): domain Bacteria; kingdom Pseudomonadati; phylum Pseudomonadota; class Alphaproteobacteria; order Hyphomicrobiales; family Xanthobacteraceae; genus Roseixanthobacter; species Roseixanthobacter psychrophilus. Next base: position 234,141 of record NZ_JBAFWT010000006.1, on the reverse strand, counting down.
ACGCTCGTCCAGCGTGCGGCTGAGAGCTTCCAGCCCCTGAATTTCCAAGTCCAGCACCCGGCGTCCGCAGGTGAGGATATCCGCGGTGTCCATCTGGGCGTTGATGCGTTTGGGCATCGGTTCCTGCTTATTGCTCAGCGTGTGTGCGAAGCTCATGCTTCGACGTCCTTACATCGGTTCAGCCGGTCACGGGAAGCGGCGGGCTCAGAATGCGCTACCGCTAACCAGTGGCCCCTTGGCCACGCAATCGAGGGCCTGAAGCATCCGGAGCAGGCGTTCCATATCCTTGAGGGGGACCATGTTGGGGCCATCGGATGGCGCATGGTCCGGGTCGGGATGGGTTTCAATGAAGACCGCTGCCACGCCCACGGCAACTGCGGCCCGGGCAAGAACAGGTACGAATTCCCGCTGTCCACCGGAGGAGGAGCCCTGCCCGCCCGGCTGCTGGACCGAATGGGTCGCGTCGAAGACCACCGGCGCGCCTGTGGCCGCGAGTTCCGGAAGCGCCCGCATGTCGGAGACCAGGGTATTGTACCCGAACGAAACGCCCCGCTCGGTGACGAGCACATTGGGATTGCCGGATTGGGTGAGCTTTGCCACCACGTTCTTCATGTCCCAGGGCGCGAGAAACTGCCCCTTCTTTACATTCACCACGCGACCGGTCTGCGCGGCGGCGACCAGAAGGTCGGTCTGGCGGCAGAGAAAAGCCGGGATCTGGAGAATGTCCACCACCTCTGCTAGCGGGGCGCACTGATCGATTTCATGCACGTCGGTGAGAACGGGCGCGCCGATGGTGTCGCGGATTTCGGCGAAGATCGGCAATGCCGCTTTCATCCCGATGCCCCGCGCCCCCGAGATCGAGGTGCGGTTGGCCTTGTCGAAGGACGATTTGAACACCAGGCCCATGCCCAGCCGCCGGGTGATGGCGGAGAGTTCCCTTGCCACGTCAAGCACGTGGTCGCGACTTTCAATCTGGCAGGGCCCGGCGATAAGTGTCAGCGGCCCGCGGTTCGAGATCTGCAGACCACCGACCTCTACGACCGCGTTCGGGACAATGTTGCTGCTCACGCACTTCTCCTACGCATCTTCATATCGCCCAGCCCCACGCGGCGGCGTGCTTATGGCATGATACAGGCCGCTGAACGAGCCCGCCGTCAGGCCGAGGCTCGCCGAACCATCTCACAATTAAACGTCAGAAACATGTGATATATATTATTTCCCGTCGATGCATTGCAAAGGCGAGGGGCCGTGTCTAATTTGCGGCAATCAGGATTGCTTCAGCGTAGGCACATGTCCAAGGCTTCTCCCGTCCCCGAACTCGTATCCGGGCTCATTTCCCTCACGTTGCGGGCCGGGCGCGTCATCCTCGATATTTATGGCACCGATTTCGTCGTCAGCCAAAAAGCCGACGCGTCGGCCGTCACTGCGGCGGATCGTGATGCGGAAACGCTGATACTGCGTGGCCTTGCGGACCTGTGCCCGGATATTCCCGTGGTTGCCGAAGAGGAAGCGGCCGAAGGGCGCATTCCTGAGGCGGGAGATCGCTTTTTCCTGGTGGACCCGCTCGACGGCACCAAGGAGTTTGTGTCCCGCAATGGCGAGTTTACCGTCAACATCGCCTTGATAGAGCACTCGGTTCCAATTCTGGGCGTGGTCTATGCCCCTGCCCTCGGCGTGCTCTATGCCGGCGCGGCGGGGCACGGCGCCTGGAAGGCTCAGGTGGCGGACGACAGGATTGGCCCCATCGCGCCCATCCACGTGCGCAAAGCTCCTGCCCGGCTCGCCGCCATCGGGAGCCGCTCGCATGGCTCCGAAGAAGCCAGCGGCTGGCTCGATCAGTTTCCCGTGGATTCGTTCGTCACCGCCGGGTCATCACTAAAATTCTGCCTCGTTGCCGAGGGGCATGCCGATCTCTATCCGCGCCTTGGCCGCACCATGGAATGGGACACCGCGGCCGGCGATGCTGTGCTGCGTGCCGCCGGCGGCATCGTGACGACGCTGGACGGCCTGCCGCTAACCTACGGGCGCTGCATCCAGGAGGGGGAAGCCCCCTTCGCTAATCCTCATTTCGTCGCCTATGGCGACTGCGATCTGGTGCGGTCTAAGCCCGCCCTTGCCGGCGGCTGAGCCACGCTCCAGTTTGCTGCGCTCCACAAGGAATGCCGAACGTGTCGTCCAGTCAATTGACGCATCTCCAACGTCTGGAAGCGGAATCGATTTTCATCCTGCGCGAGGTCGCGGCGGAGTTCCGCAACCCGGTGATGCTCTATTCCATCGGCAAGGATTCCGCTGTGATGCTTCATCTCGCGATGAAGGCCTTCTATCCCTCCAAACCACCCTTTCCGCTTCTTCACGTGGATACGACGTGGAAGTTCCACGAGATGATCACCTTCCGCGATCAGATGGCAAAGTCGCTGGGATTCGATCTTCTGGTGCACTCCAATCAGGAAGGTCTGGCGCAGGGGATAAACCCGTTCGACCACGGGTCCTCGCTCTATACCAATGTGATGAAGACCGACGCGCTGAAAGAAGCCCTCACAACGCATGGCTTCGATGCCGCTTTCGGCGGTGCGCGGCGCGATGAGGAAAAAAGCCGGGCCAAGGAGCGCGTGTTTTCCTTCCGCACGGCCAATCATGGCTGGGATCCGAAGAACCAGCGACCGGAGCTGTGGAATCTCTACAATGCGCGCGTCAAGCTGGGCGAATCGATCCGCGTATTCCCGCTCTCCAATTGGACCGAGTTGGATATCTGGCAATATATCCTTGCCGAGAAAATCCCCATCGTACCGCTGTACTTTGCTGCGTTGCGCCCGATTGTGTGGCGCAACGGGCAGATGATTATGGTGGACGATGCGCGTATGCCGCTTCTGCCCGGAGAGGCGCCGGAGCAGAGGATGATCCGCTTCCGCACCCTCGGCTGCTATCCGCTGACCGCCGCCATCGATAGCACCGCCGCGACGCTCGAAGATATCGTTCAGGAAATGCTTATTGCCCGTACGTCGGAGCGGTCCGGCCGGCTGATCGACCATGATGATGCCGCCTCGATGGAAAAGAAGAAGCGCGAGGGCTATTTCTGATGAACGTCGCGCCACTCGCCGAATTGTTCGCGCCGGAAGGCAAGAGCCTCCTGCGCTTCCTGACCTGCGGCAGCGTGGATGATGGCAAGTCGACGCTTATCGGCCGCCTGCTCTATGACACCAAGCTGCTGTTCGACGATCAGATCGCCACCCTTGCTCAGGATTCCCGCAAGCACGGCACGGCCGGCGATGAACTGGACTTCGCCCTTCTGGTGGATGGCCTCGCCGCCGAACGCGAGCAGGGCATCACGATCGATGTGGCGTATCGCTTCTTCAATACCGAGCGGCGCAAGTTCATTGTCGCCGATACGCCGGGCCATGAGCAATACACGCGGAACATGGCGACCGGCGCCTCCAATTCCGATCTTGCCGTCATTCTTGTGGACGCGCGGCAAGGGTTGCTGACCCAGACTCGACGCCATTCCTTTATCGTGGCTCTGCTTGGTATCCGCCACGTGGTCCTGGCGGTGAACAAGATTGATCTGGTCGGCTTCTCCCTGGCGAGGTTCAACGAGATTGTTGCCCAATACAGTGCGTTGATCGCCCCGCTCGGCTTCGAGACCTTCCAAGCGGTGCCTCTTTCGGCGCGCTACGGCGACAACATCATGGCGCACAGCGCGAACACGCCTTGGTATCAGGGACCGTCGCTCGTCGAATATCTCGAAAGCGTGGATGTGGCGGAGAGGGCGGTATCGCGTCCCTTCCGCATGCCGGTGCAATGGGTGAACCGGCCCAACCTCGATTTTCGCGGCTTTTCCGGTACGGTCGTCAGTGGGGTCGTACGACCCGGCGACGATATCGTTGTCGCCAGTTCCGGCCGCATCACCCGTGTGAAGTCGATCGTAACCCGGGACGGTGACCTGCCCGAGGCCCGTGCCGGCCAGGCGGTTACGCTGACGCTGGCGGACGAGGTGGATGTCTCGCGCGGAGACATCCTGGCGGACGCGGTTCACCGACCGGAACGTGCGGACCAGTTCGCGGCACAGGTCATCTGGATGCACGATGAGCCGCTATTGCCGGGAAGGCCCTATCTCATCAAGATGGGCACCCGCACGGTGGGCGCGACCTTCACGGCGATCAGGCACAAGGTGGACGTCAACACGTTCCAGAAGCTCGCAGCGAAGACACTCGGGCTCAACGAGGTCGGCATGGTCGATGTCGCGAGTCGCGACGCCTTCTCCTTCGATGCCTTTTCCGACGTGCCGGAGACTGGTTCCTTCATCATCATCGATCGACTGAGCAACCAGACAATGGGCGCTGGCATGGTGCAGTTCGCCTTGCGGCGGGCGACCAATGTGCATTGGCAGGCGTTGGACGTGTCCAAAGAGGCGCGGGCGGCCCTGAAGCACCAGCGACCCGCCGTGCTCTGGTTCACGGGCCTTTCCGGTTCTGGAAAATCGACAATTGCGAGCCTAGTCGAGAAGAAGCTCTACGCGGCCGGGCGCCACACCTACATGCTCGACGGCGACAATGTCCGCCACGGGCTCAACAAGGATCTCGGCTTCACCGATATCGACCGGGTGGAGAACATCCGCCGCGTGGCAGAAGTGGCACGCCTGTTCGTCGATGCCGGCATGGTCGTCCTGGTCTCGTTCATCTCTCCGTTCAAGGCGGACCGGCAGATGGCTAGAGAATTGCTGAGCGAAGGTGAGTTCATCGAGGTCTACGTGGATACACCCCTGGAAGTGGCGGAGAAGCGCGATCCCAAGGGGCTGTACAAAAAGGCCAGGCAGGGCCTGTTGGCCAATTTCACTGGCATTGACAGCCCTTATGAAGCGCCGGAAACACCAGAAATTCGCCTCGCGGGAGCCGAGCGCATCGCAGAGGAATTGGCGGAGCAGGTATTTAACTATCTGACCGATCGTGACTATCTGCATCGCGACGAGGATGCTGGGGACTGGACGATCTGAAAGGATCGTCTGGGCGGGCTTTCCTCGCGCGCCGGCCTTAGTCTAAACCTGATGGCGGGGCGGCGCATTCGCGGTCCGCCATCAATGGTCTCGATCGCCTTGAACTTCCTCCTGACTTTCCTTGCCTTGGCGGTGGAGGCCACATTCGGCTATCCCCCGCGGGTGCTGAAGATAATCGGCCATCCCGTCATGTGGATCGGTCGGCTGATCGCCATTCTCGACCTCTCGTGGAATCGCGCCGAGTTGAGCTTCGCCAAGAGGCGGAGGCGGGGTGTCGCTGCACTGCTGGTGCTTCTTGCAAGCGCCGCTGTGCCAGCCGCGGTTCTGGCGGACGTGCTCGACCTGTTTCCCGGCGGCATCATCCTCACCGCTGTTCTTGGCTCGGCGCTGCTCGCCCAACGTTCGCTCCATGAGCATGTCGCCGCGGTGGCGGATGCGCTGGAGTTCCACGGCCTTGATGCCGGGCGCGCCACGGTCTCTCGCATTGTCGGCCGCGACCCCGCTCAGCTCGACGAGGCTGGCGTGACGCGCGCGGCCATTGAAAGCCTCGCGGAGAACTTCTCCGATGGAGTCGTGGCCCCGGCATTCTGGATGGCAATGGCGGGCCTGCCCGGAATAGCCGTCTATAAGGCGGTCAATACGGCCGACAGCATGATCGGCCACCGTACGCCGCGGCACGAGGCGTTCGGCTGGGCTGCCGCGCGCTTCGACGATCTGGTGAATCTTCCGGCATCCCGCCTCTCGGGTCTGCTGATCATCGGCGCCGCTGCATTCGTACACGGTGCGTCGCCGGTCGGCGCTTGGCGCGCGGTGCGGCGGGACGCCCACAAGCATCGTTCCCCTAACGCGGGATGGCCGGAGGCGGCAATGGCAGGCGCCCTAAGCATCTCCATTGCGGGTCCCCGCACCTATGCGGGCGTGCTGGCCGAGCTTCCGTTCATGGGGGACGGGCGCCGCGAAATCGGCGCCGCCGATATCCGCGCGGCCCTGAACCTCTACACTGTGGCCAACCGTCTTCTGATGGCCCTCGCCTTGCTCTGCGCCATTCTGGTCGTCATCGCGCGAGGCTGAGCAGGCGATCGAGATCCATGTGGGCCTGCAGATGAGCCGCGAGCGCATCGAGGGTTTCGTCGACCTGCGCCTCATAGGCGACTTGCGGCGCGCCGCCGCCCAGTGCGGCGAGCCATGCCGCGCGCTGGAGATCATCCGAGAACAGGCCGTGCACATAGGTGCCCATGATGCGACCATCCCTGGACGTTGCGCCGTCAGAGCGGTTGTGCCCAAGCCGCGCAAAGGGCTGCTCCGTATCCGGGCCGGTGGTCTCGCCCATATGCATCTCATAGCCCGAGAACGGTGCCTGGAGGCAGGAGAGACCCTCGACTGCTTCCAATCGTTTTTCCCCGGCGAGGACGGTCTCCACCTGCAGCAGGCCTAGACCTTCCGCCCGGCCGGGAGGGCCTTCGACGCCCTGGGGATCATCGACGGACGTGCCAAGCATCTGGTAGCCGCCGCACAGCCCCAGCACACGGCCGCCGCGCCGGGCGTGGGCAATGATATCATGGTGCAGACCCTCAGCTTTCAATGCCGCGAGATCGGAGAGTGTGGCCTTAGAGCCGATCAGAAGCACCAGATCGGTATCGACGGGCAGAGAATCCATCGGGCGCACGCGCACCACTTCGATGGCGGGCTCCGCGTCCAGAGGGTCGAGGTCATCAAAATTTGAGACATGGGGCAGGATCGGCACCGCGATCTTCACCATGGCCTTCAGCTTCGCGGGAGGCGCGCCTTGGAGAGCCAAGGCGTCCTCCGCCGGCAGCCGGCCGGCGGCAGGGAAATATGGCACGAGGCCGAGCGATGCCCACCCAGTTTGCTCGGCCACGAGCATCATGCCGTCGGCGAATAGAGCAGGATCGCCCCAGAACTTGTTGACGATGAAGCCAGCGATCAGCGCCGCGTCCTCGCGCGCCAAAACGGCCTTGGTTCCGACAAGACTGGCGATGACGCCACCCCGGTCGATGTCGCCGATCAGCACGACGGGCACATCGGCGGCGCGGGCAAAGCCCATGTTGGCGATGTCGTTGCGGCGCAGATTGACCTCGGATGCACTGCCGGCGCCTTCCACCAGAACGAGGTCGGCTTCCGCCTTGAGGCGCTCGAAGCTTTCCAGGACAGCGGGCATGAGGCTCTGCTTGAGGCCCTGATAGGCGCTGGCCTTTGCGGTGGTCAGCACCCTGCCCTGCACCACCACCTGCGCGCCCACTTCGCTCTGTGGCTTGAGCAGCACCGGGTTCATGTGCACGCTCGTCGGTACGCGGGCGGCGCGGGCCTGCAGGGCTTGCGCCCGGCCGATCTCGCCGCCGTCCGCCGTGACGGCGGCATTGTTGGACATATTCTGCGGCTTGAACGGCCGCACGCGCAGCCCGCGATTGGCAAAGGCGCGCGCAAGGCCGGCGACCAGCAGGCTCTTGCCCACGTCCGAACCGGTTCCCTGAAACATCAAGGCTTTTGCGGTCATCAGAATTCGATGCCGGCCTGCGCCTTCACGCCGGCGGAGAAATGATGCTTCACCAATCCCATTTCGGTCACAAGGTCGGCCGCTTCCAGAAGTTCAGGCTTCGCGTTGCGCCCGGTGACCACGATGTGCAGGTCAGGCCTGCGGGCCTTCAGGGTCGCCACCACATCGGCGAGATCGAGATAGCCATAGCGCAGGGCAATGTTCAGTTCGTCCAACACGATGAGGGATAGCGTCTCATCCGCCATCAGCGCGCGGGCCTGGTCGAAGGCACGCCCGGCCGCTGCCGTGTCGCGGGCGAGATCCTGGGTCTCCCAGGTGAAGCCTTCCCCCATGGTGTGCCATTGCATGCGCTCGCCGAACGCGGCGAAGGCGTCTTTTTCCCCAGTATGCCAGGCGCCCTTGATGAACTGGACAACCCCCACTTTCCGGCCATAGCCCAGCATCCGCAGGGCAAGGCCGAAGGCGGCGGTGCTCTTGCCTTTGCCGGGACCGGTGTGGACGATGAGAAGACCTTTTTCGAGCGTCTTTTCCGCCACCTCCGCATCCTGCACGGCCTTGCGCTTCGCCATCTTCTCCTTGTGGCGGGCGGCCTGTGCGTCGTCGATGCCGGCTGGGTCTGACTCATCGCTCATCGAGCGTGCCTTTCACTGTCATCGGCAGGCCGGCGACCATGAAGATCACTTCATGGGCCAGTGTCGCCATGCGTTGATTGAGCTGGCCGGCGGCGTCGCGAAACCGGCGGGCGAGCGCGTTGTCCGGGACGATACCGAGGCCGACCTCGTTGGCCACCAGTACGGTGAGACCCCTGCGCGCACGCACCGCCGCGACGAGCCGCTCTTCTTCTGCCGCGAGATCATGGTCCGCCAGCATATGGTTCGTCAGCCACAGGGTGAGGCAGTCGAGCAAAAGAGGCATTTCGGGCGGGAGTTCCCCCAGCAGGCGGTGCGCATCGAATGGCGCGTCATGGGCGTGCCAGCGCGCGTCGCGCCGGGCCTGATGCAGGCTGATCCGCTGCGTCATCTCGGCATCGAACGCTTGAGCGGTGGCGACATAGGCATAGGGGGGGGGCATCATCTCCACGCGCCGCTCGGCGTAGCCGCTCTTGCCCGAGCGCGCGCCCCCGAGCACCAGCACGAGGCGTCCGGCCGATGGCGATGAGGTCTTGGTCATCGACGACGCGGATGTCCGGCGGCCGTCGCCGGACAGATGCCAGCTGCCGCTGCGCCGGACCAACAGCGGGCGTGTACCGGACAAGCATGTGGGTGCAGAGCGACCATCAGCATCTCCCTGACCCTCCCACCGAGGGCCGGATTAGACCCGTCTTGCGGGCAGAAACGTCCTCGGCAGGTCTCCTGGCTTGCGGATCAACGCTCCCCCGCCCTTCCCGAGGCAGGCCTCAGTGGTTCGCAGGTTTGCTTTCCGCCGACAGTTGCGGGGGCAGCCGCGGCATTGAAGGCATAGCCTTCGCACCGCGTTCCCTTTTCATCCCTAAGGAACCGACGACACAGCGACTATAGGGCGGCTGCCGCGCACGGCAATCGCTCGCGGCAGATGCGAACGGAATTTCGTAGGTCAGCTTCGCGCCCTAGCCACCAAGGTGGAGGTGGATTGGCCGGGCGTCACATCGGCCAGCACCAGCTTGCCGCCATTGGCGATCACAACATCAGCGCCGACCACATCTTCAGGCCGATAATCGGCGCCCTTGACCAGGACGTCCGGCAGCAAGGCTGTGATGATCTCAAGAGGCGTGTCCTCGTCGAACAACACCACGAGATCGACACAGCGCATGGCGCCGATGACCCGTGCGCGCGCGTTTTCATCCTGGAGCGGCCGGGTCGGTCCCTTCAGACGACGGACTGAAGCGTCCGTGTTGAGCGCCACCACCAGCCGATCGCCCTGCGCCGCTGCAGTCTCCAGCATGCCCACATGGCCGGGATGCAGCAGGTCGAAGCAGCCATTTGTGAACACAATGCGGGCGCCGCTCGCCCGCCAGCGGTTGAGAATGGCACGGGCCTCATCCCAAGTGACCTGGGCGCCAGCCGACTCAACCTGGGGCACCGAGCGATGAAGCGCGGCGATCAGTTCCGCGCGCGTGACCACCGCTGTCCCGAGCTTTGCCACGGCGATCGCGGCCGCGGCATTGGCGACCGGAACGCTGGCCTCAAGGTCAAGGCCGCAGGCGAGAGACAAGGCGAGAGCTGCCAACGCGGTATCGCCGGCCCCCGACACGTCGAACACCTCGCGCGCCTCAGCCGGCACGTGCAGTACGGTGCCGTTGCGCCGCCACAAGGTCATGCCTTTTTCGGCCCGCGTCACCAGCACATCACCACCGAACTGGACGCTCGCGGCGGCGGCAGCGCGTTCGGCATCGGCATCGGTATCGTCCGGCAGGCCGGTCGCTTCGCTCAGTTCGCGTCGGTTCGGTGTCACCAGGCTCGCCCCCCGGTAGGCTTCGAACGTCCGACGCTTGGGATCGACGATGACGGGCACGCCTTCAGTCTTAGCCGCGACTATGAGGGCGCCAATCACGCGATCGCTGAAAACGCCCTTCGCATAATCCGAAAGCACCACGACCCTGCAACCGGCGATGGCGCGGCGCGCGGCTGCGATCAGCTCGTCTTCCATTTGCTCTGACGGTGCAGCGGAAACTTCTGCGTCGATACGTACGATCTGCTGACGGCCGCTCATCACCCGCGTCTTGGTGACCGTTGGGCGGGTCGGGTCCGTAATCAGGCCGCTCAGATCGATCAGCGCGTAGGGGGCGAGCGCGGCACGAAGCTGGGCGGCTTCCGCATCTGCGCCCACCAGCGCCACAAGGCGGATCGGCGCGCCCATGGCGGCGGCATTGGCGGCGACATTTGCGGCACCGCCGGGCACGATCCGCTCGGCGCCATGCAGCAGAACCGGGACTGGCGCCTCGGGCGAGATGCGCGAGACCGAGCCGAGGATATAGCGGTCCACCATGACGTCGCCGATCACGGCGACCGCACCGGGCTTGGTATCTGGGAGCATGGCGCCGGTATCCTGGTCGAGGTCAGCCGAAAATAGACGTGGTTTTCCAATCATGGGGCGGCGTTGCGGCCGCGCAGATGCTCGGTGATATAGATCCGCACGCCTTCTTCCAATGGTGTGAACGGGCGCGTGAAGCCAGCGGCGCGCAGTTTCGAGACGTCCGCCTGGGTGAAATACTGATACGCGTCGCGGATGGAAACCGGCATGTCGACATAGGTGATGCGCGGTTCCTTGCCGGCTGCCGCAAATACCGCCTTGGCAAGGTCCGCAAAGCTGCGGGCCTGCCCGGTGCCGACATTGAATATGCCACACGCGTCCGGCGTTTCCAGCAGCCAGCGCACCACCGCGACACAGTCGCCGACATAGACGAAATCCCGCAACTGCCCCCCGTCCGCATAGGCTGGATTGTGGGATTTGAAGAGCGTCACGGCATTCCCGGCGGCGGCGGTCGGATAGATCTTGTGGACCACCGAGCGCATGTCGTCCTTGTGCGCTTCGCCAGGACCGTAAACATTGAAAAAGCGCAGGCCTGCCCATTGCGGCGGGTGCGGCCGGCCGGCAGCCACATCGGCCGCGAAGCGGCGATCCGCCATCAGCTTGCTCCAGCCATAGGCATTGAGCGGGGCAAGTCGGTCGAGCGCGGCGGCGCTTTGCGCGTCCGTAAAGCCTTCGGTGCCATCGCCATAGGTTGCGGCGGACGAGGCATAGATGAAGCGGATGCCTTTTCGGGCGCACTGGTCCCACAGATCCAGCGTCGGACGAATATTGCGGGCGACGATCTTGTCTGCGTCCCGTTCCGTCGTCGCGGAAATCGCGCCCATGTGCACAACCGACGCGAGGCGGCCGCCCTGCCCTTCCACGAACGCGGAGATCGCTTCCGGGCGGATCACGTCATCCAGCAGGATGTCACGAAGATTGATCCATTTCGGTCCGTCTGCGAGCCAATCGGCGACCACCACACGCCAGCCATCGGCTGCCAAGGCCCGCGCAATATTCGAGCCGATGAAGCCCGCGCCTCCGGTCACAAGGATCGTATCGCGGGCGGAAGGGGCGGAAGCGATCATCAGGCCACCATTCATGGACAGGCATGTATCAGGCGAGAATTCCACGGATCAGGCGGGAATTCATTGAGCCGGCGACGAGCGGCCTTCGTGTGCCATGGTGGCTGTGCCCTTGTCCATGGCATCCGCATGCCCAAAGCGCAGCACGTTCAGGGCACGCCACACGTCACGAGCACTGAAATCGGTGAGGCATGGCGGTCCCTCAACCAGATCTGGCGCTATCCGGCAATGCGCCCGTTCGCACGGAGCACAAGGGCGGAGCGATTTGAGCTCTAGCGCCTTTGGCCCGAAAAGGCCCGTCAGGCGCGGGTTGGTTGGGCCATAAAGGCCGACGGTGGGGACTGCCAACGCCGCGGCGAGGTGCCCGAGTCCCGAATCGACGCTCACCACCGCTTCCGCATTGGCGATTACCGGCACCAGATCCGGGATGGGGCCGGGAGGAATGATCGACACTGACGGCAGATCTTCCGCAATGGCAGCGGCGCGGGCGGATTCCTGGGCGCCCTGGGCAAAAATCCGTGCCTCCAAGCCACGCTCGGCCGCGTGCAAGGCGAGGTCCCGCCAGTGTTTTACCGGCCAGGTCTTGGTCCGCCACGTCGTGCCGTGCAGCATGACGATATAGGGCTGGGCGGGTCTTGGTTCTGCAAGCACCTTAAGCCCAGCGTCGGCGACAAGGCCAGTTAGGTTGTAGCCGAGGCTGGCGGCGAACAGCTTGCGGATTCGCGAAGCCATGTGTTCGACTTCGGGCACCGCGTGGGCGGTGTGGTAGGCCAGCGTCGCCAGGCTTTCACGGGCGCTGCCGCGTGCAAAGCCATGGCGCCGGCCTCGGGCAAAGAGCCCAACCACGGCGCTCTTCATCAGGCCCTGAGCGTCGATGACCACATCATAAGCTTCGGCGTGCAGCGCAGCGCGTATGGTGGCAGCTTCGCCATTTCCCATGGCCGCCCTTGGCGCCTTGCGCAGCCGGCGTAAAGGCACCGGGATCGCGCGGCGCACGGCGGGGTGCATGTGGACGAGAGGGGCGAAGGCTTCCTCCACCGCCCAATCGAGGACCAGACCGGGCACGGAGCGCATGGCGTCGGTCACCGCCGGAAACGTGTGAACCACGTCTCCGAGGGATGAAAGCTTGACCACCAGGACCTTCATGCCTGGACGGCCCTCGCCGCGGCCAGAACCTCCTCGGGTGCGATGATCTCAAGGCAAGCGAGCGTACCAAGGGGGCACTCGCGCTTGTGACAGGGCCGACACGGAAGTTCCCGCGCGATCACGCGAGCCCGGGGGCCGGTCGGTGGCGTCATCTTTTCCGAGCTGGAGCCGTAAATAACCACCAGTGGGCGATCGAGGGCGCCGGCGACGTGCATGAGCCCGGAATCGTTCGAAACCACCACATCCGCCATTCCCAGCAGGGCGGCTGCATCCATCAGCGTGGTCTTGCCGGCAATATTGTCGACCGGCACCCCGCTCTGTTTGGCAATCTGAGCTGCGATTGTCACATCTTTCGGACCGCCGAGAATGCGCACGCGATAGCCCGCTTCCACCGCACAGGCGGCGAGGCGCGCGAATTTCGTGGCCGGCCATTGCTTAGCGGGGCCGTATTCGGCGCCCGGGCAGAGCACCATGACCGGACCTTTTCCTTCCAGGGGAAACCGGCCCGCCGCAGCTTCGCGTGCGCCGTCGGGAAGAAACAGGGTCGGACGTGGCGCGGAGAGGTGGTCGCCACGCGGGGCCCCAAGGGCGACGAACCGGTCGATGGTCCGGGCGGTCTTGCGGTCCCGGTCGGGGCGCGAATCCGTGAGCAGCAGGCTGCGGCCCTCGGCGGCATAACCGATGCGTTCGGGAATTCCGGCCGCGAAGGGCACAATCGCGGCCTTGAAGGCGCGTGGCAGGACAATGGCCTTGCCATAGCCCTCCTTGCGCAGCGCCCGTCCCGCTTTCCAGCGCGCCATGAGCCCGAACTCGCCATGGCCGAGGCCGAGGGGAATGGTGCGCCGTACGCCTCGGATCAACCTCGCGATCGGCAGTGCGGCGGGAGGGGCAACGACATCGATGGGCCGGCCGGGGTCGCGAATGCGCAGGCTTTCGATCAGGCTCGCTGCCATCACCATGTCGCCGACCCAGGAGGGACCGACGAGCAGGATGGGCGAATAGGAACCGATGGCGCGCATTTTTTGCTCACGTGGACCTTCGCGTCTTGGCAAGACGCGAAGGTCGCGTCAAGGCGCGATCCTGTTACGCCCGCTCAAATGAGGAATGTAGCGCGCGAGGACCGCCGAAGATGGGGGAGGCAGAAATGAAAAAGGCGCCAGCTGGTGCGGCGCCTTTTGAAACCATGATGGCGCGTGTGCGCGCTCAGGCAGCCTTGTTCATCGTCTTTTCGACGCCGGCCTTGATGGGCTCGGCGGATTCGGTCGCGATCTTCTGCGCCAGGGCCGACAATTCCTTCGCCTGACCGGAAAGGGTATCGAACTGATTGCGCAGATGCGCCGTCGAAAGCTCCACCGCTTGGGAAGCGGACTTCGCCTGCAGCACGGATGCGAAGAAATCGAAAGCCGCGTTCACGTTCGCGCGCAGAATTTCAAGCGACTTCGTATTGTATTCGGAAACGCCCTTGCTGGCGGTCGAGTAGCTGTCCTCGAGAATGCCAGTGGTCTGCTCAGCAGCCGCCTTGAACTTCTCGTAGTTGCCGCGGTAGGTCTCGACGCTTTTTTCCGCCATCTCGCGGAACGCGGCCGGAACTTCCATCTTGGAAAACGCGCCATTCGCGGCGCTCATCTGATCTTGGAAGGCTTTGGCGAAGGTGTCGTTCATTGTTTCCTCGGTGCGTTGGCTTGCTTCGATTCAGGCCCGCGCAGGCCGAAAAGTGCGCTTAAGTCCTGCTAAAGCGACTTTCCTGCCCTCAGCCTCAACCCCATCACACAATATCTCAAAAGTGTGCGGCACAAAAATAAATTTTGCGTCGCACAACAACTTTGGGTGCTTTTTCTCAATAGGTCCGGTTCGGATCGTTCGGTTGATCGAACTGATTTGCCGCTTGTTGCGCCGAAGCTTTAACATCATGCGCGGCTGCCGTACCGGCAGCTTGCGCGCTCTCGGCGGTGGACTTGGCGTGCTGCGCTGCAGCGGCTCCAAGCGCCTGGACCCGCTCGGCAAGCGCGCGGGCGTGCTCGTCAAGCGAGCGCACGGTGGATTCCCCAAGATTGCGTGCGTCCGATCCCAGAGCGGCCGCTTGGCTGGCGACGGCCTGCACCTGCGCGGTCACGAATTCCGCTTGCAGCGACAAGACTTCCTGGGGGCTCTTGGCCCGCACCAGCTTGTTCAGGAAATCGAAGCTCGCGTTCACGTTCGACTCGACAAGGCCCAGCGTCTTCTGGCGCAGCTCGCGGATGTTTGAGCGCACCTCCTCGATCCGACCCTCCGATTCATTCACGGCGCTGCGTGCCGTATCGAAAAGGGTATCGAATGCCTGACGCGCCTGCGTGACATTCTTCTCGGCAATGGCCCTCAACTCCGCGGGCAGCTCAAGATCGGGACCCATTTTCGTGGTCATCGTCGTCACTCCTCGGGCTTTTTGGGGAGATCAGCCAACGGCGCCGGCCGCTCCAACAATATCTTAGTCTGTCTCTGCCTATGCGCCGCAATATGAAACATTAATGCGACGGCTATACGTTTGCGGTACTGTTAAGGTTTATCTGCTCTCCTAGAATGCAGGTTACTGGGGGCTAGGTCGAGATGGTGCGGCCGAAAAACGAGGGGTGTCATTCCCGGTCATGAGCGAGCATACGTCGCGCCTCCTGGCATCCAATGAACCAGCGCTGGCGCCCCTGCTGCGTGATGATCTCCCATCGTTCCTGGTTTCGGTCCGGGATGCGAGGATTGTGGCCGCGACCGCCGCGTGCGCGCGACTGGGTCTGCATGAGGATCAAGCGACGTCGAAGGCGATCCTGGCCATCGTTCAAATGCTTGCCGCCGGGCCCAACGGTGCGCCGCGCCTGGAGCGGGTGCGTCCGCCGGCGCAGTTTACGTCCCTCGTCTTTTCCTGTTCCTGCATCTCCTCTCCCATCGGGCGGTTGGTGCTGTTCGCTGATCCTCGCGCCCTCCAGGCCGAGGCGGAACAACGCACTCCGGAGGGCAGTTCCCCGGCTGCGCCGGAGGAGCCGCGGCCGGTGCGGTTCACCTGGGGGACCGACGGGGAGGGATTCATTCGTTTCGTTTCGCCGTCGGCTTTCGCGACGCTAGGGCCACGCTTCGGGGCATGGTCCGGCCGCAGCTTTCGGCAGCTCATGGATATCGGCGTGCTGCGGGACAGCCACGAGATCGATGCCGCCTTGGCGAGCGGGTCTAGCTTCTCGGAGATCATCGTCCATACGGAGGAAGTGCCCTCGCGGAGGATCTCCCTTGGCGGATTGCCGCTGTTCGACGCGGGTCGAAATCGCACCGGAGTGCGCGGGTTCGGACTCCTGTGGCCGCCGGCCACGGGCGATGATACGCACCTGCGCATGTCCAGGGGCACTGAGGGTAACGATCCGCCATTGAACGTCGTGCCTCTGCGCGGCGGCCCGCTGACCCAGCGGGAGCGATCGGCGTTCCACGAGATCGCCCGCACCCTTCACGAGGCCGTGAATGGTTGGAATGCGCCTCAGGACGAGCCGTCAGAGCTCCAACCGGAAAAACGCACCGGTCAGAAGGGCGACATGGCCGACATTCGCTCTGACGTCACTGTCCAGCATGACCTCAAATACAAAGGCGATGCGGCACCGGACCAGGAATTGCAGGGCGAGAGCCTTGGGCCCGCCTCGCTTCCACCGCATGCCGAGGGCCCGGCGGAGCTCGACGCACAAGCCGCGCGCCCCGAGACAGGCGTCGCGCTTGCGGAGGCCAGAGGTCTTCACGGGGCGGACTCGGCAGACAGCCTGCTCGATCGTCTGCCTCTCGGGATTGCCGTCCAGCAGCAGGGGCAGTTCGTGCGCGTCAATCGGACCATCCTCGGTTGGGCCGGCGTAAGCGATGCCGAGGCGTTCCAACTCACCGGCGGGGTGGCCGCCCGGCTCTCGCGCGTCGGCGGTGGGCAACTTCATTTCATGCGCGCCGAGGGAGAAGCCCTGCCGGTCGAGGTGCGAATGGTTTCCGCGCCTTGGAATGGCGAAACCGCCCTGGTCCATCTCGTGCGCGCCGTCGATGTCGGTAACGCGGCCGTCGGGGCCACTGAACCCTTGCCGGCCCGAGCGCGCGGCGAGGCGCTGGACCTTATTTCTGTTCCGGTCGCCCTTCTTGATGGTGCAGGCGCGCTGCTGGAGTTGAATCTGGCGGCGGCGCATCTCGCTGGGGTGGAACGCAGCGCGATGCTTGGCGCACCTTTGCACGCCCTGTTCGGGGGCGAGGACCGGGAGCAGGCCGAGTCGCTGTTTGCCACGCTTGCCGTTTCCCCGGACGGGCACGCAAGCGCCACGGGGCTGCGGCTGCGGGGCGGGGCCGAGGCTGCGCTTCGGGTTGACGTTACGATCGCCCCCGCCGGCCCTGCCAAGGACAATGGTCCCCCCTATTGCCTTGTGCTTCGAGAGACCGCGCCCTCGGATGCCCCGAGGTTGGACCTTGCTCAGGATGCCGGCACGCTTCTGCGCCGCCTGTCTCACGGCGTGCGCGAGCCGTTGAACGTCATGTTCGGATTTGTGGAAGGCGTGAGATCGGGGGCGTTCGGGTCCATGGGCAGCCGACGCTACAGCAAGCTCGCAGAGGACGCCGTGGTGGCGGGCCGGCAGTTGATGGCCACTCTTGAGGATATAGAGGGCCTGATCCCCCCGGCTGCCCCGGCGCACAGGAGCGTGCTCGACGTCAATGCCATCGTCGAGGAAGCTGTGTCACATCTGGCAGGAGCGGCACAGCGGCGGCGCATCGTGATCCGCAGGGATCTCGGCCCTTCCGCCACGATCCGCTGCGATGGTGCCCGTACGGCGCAGATGGTGCGGCTGCTTCTGGAGGAGGCGTTGCGCGCTACGCCGGACGGACAATATGTGCTCATCTCCACCGTGGCCGAGCGGGAAAATGCGGACCGGGCCATGACTTCAGTGGCAGTTCTGATCCGCGATGAAGGGCAAAGCCTTTCGGAGGAAGAAATCGCGCAGGCGCTTGATATTACGCGCCATGCCGAGGTTGCCGACCGGTTTGGAACCGCCGGTCTTCCCTTCCGGATGGCGCGGATTGCCGCACTCGCTCGCAGCGTCGGGGGCGAACTGGGGCTCCGGCGCGGTATCCAGGGCGGGATGCTCAGCGAGCTGCGCCTGCCGAAATGAATGCCCATCGGGGTCTGCGCGCGCGCACGCGCTCAGATGCGAAATAGAATCGCTAGAAAGTAAATATTGTAAGGCTTCCAATGTCGCGTCCGGACCCCACTTTGATGGGGGGCGCCATTGACGAAGAGCGACGGCGTCTGCCAAAAATAACAGAGTTATGGTGTTGTTTAGAGTTTCTCTAAGCAACGGAGATCTTGGTCGCGCCATGATCGTTTGTTCGTGCAACGTGTTTTCTGATCATCAAGTCCGGGATGCCTTGGCGTCATCTGGCGGCGCGCGTTCGCCTGGCGAAGTGTATCGCTGCCTTGGATGCTCTCCTCAATGCGGGCGATGCGCACGGACCATTCGCGCGATCATGGATCAGGTCGAGAGTTCTTGCTCCGCCTGCCCTTCCGAATGCCCCGCCGCCGCACTCGCCGGACGCCTTATCGCAGCGGAATGAGGGAAACTCCGGAGTTGCGGTTCTTTGGCTCTTAGTTTAGAATTTCTCTAACTATACTTCCAGCGAGACGGCCGCGCGGTGCCGATTTTAGGAGTTGTGGACATGAAGGGTGATGCCAAGGTCATCGAGTATCTTAACCGAGGCCTTCGTTCGGAACTCACCGCGATCAATCAGTACTGGTTGCACTACCGTATGCTCGACAATTGGGGCTACAAGGCGCTCGCAAAGAAGTGGCGTGCCGAGTCCATCGAGGAGATGGTACACGCTGACAAATTCGTCGACCGGATTCTGTTCCTCGACGGTTTCCCGAACCTCCAGGTTCTGGATCCCCTGCGCATCGGCCAGGATGTGAAGGAAATCCTCGACGCCGACTTGGCTGCCGAACAGGAGGCGCGCGCGCTGTATCAGGAAGCGGCCGCCTATTGTCATTCGGTCAAGGATTTTCCGAGCCGCGACCTCTTCGAAGAGTTGATGACGGATGAGGAAGGTCATATTGACTTCCTCGAAACGCAGCTTGACCTGGTGGCGAAGCTCGGTCTGCCGCTCTATGCGCAGCATCACATCGGCGAACTTGAAGACCACTGAATTCTATTCTTCCTATTTTGGAAAAACCCGGCCATCGCGCCGGGTTTTTTCTTTTGAGCGAATGCAAAGTCTTCTTTAGATATGCTCTAACCTTTTGTCCTCACACGCTCTTTCGTTGACGACGCGCCTCTCGCTGCGTTAGCGGTCAAGCAGGGCTTGGCGGCTGATGTGCCGTCGCATCCGCTTGGTGAGGCATGTCCATGTCGAGGAATATCCGGTCCCATCTCCTGCTTGCAGCCTGTGGCTGGGCAATGTTCTCCTCTGCCCCCGCCGCTGCCGAAGAAGTGGTGAATGTCTATACCACCCGCGAGCCTGGGCTCTCCGCACCCCTTTTCGAGGCCTTCACCAAGGCGACCGGCATTACCGTCAACAGCGTCTTCGTGAAGGACGGCCTGGCAGAGCGTGTGAAAGCGGAAGGTGCCGCCTCCCCCGCTGACGTTCTGATGACCGTGGACGTGGGCAATCTTCTCGATGTGGTGGACGCGGGCGTCACCCAGCCGGTCGAGACTGCCGCCCTTAAGGCAGCAGTGCCTGCGAACCTGCGCGATCCCGCCGGGAATTGGTACGCGCTGTCCATGCGCGCGCGCCTTGTCTATGAGGCGAAGGACGAGCCCAAGCTCACCGATTTCCATTACGAGGACCTCGCCGATCCCAAATGGAAGGGCAAGATCTGCATTCGTTCAGGTCAGCATCCCTACAATGTCGCGCTGACCGCTGCCTATATCGTGCATCATGGCGAGGCGAAGACCGAGGAATGGTTGCGTGGCCTCAAGGCTAATCTCGCCCGCAAGGCTACCGGCGGCGATCGCGAAGGTGCACGCGACATCCTTGGCGGCATCTGCGACATCGCGGTCGGCAATTCCTATTATGTCGGCCTCATGCGCTCGGGCAAGGGCGGTCCGGAGCAGAAGAAGTGGGGCGACGGCATCGACGTGGTGCTTCCGACCTTCGAGGGTGGCGGCACCCATGTGAATGTCTCCGGCGCCGCGGTGGCCAAGAACGCACCCAATAAGGGCAATGCGATCAAGCTGCTGGAGTTCGCTGTCTCGCCCGACATGCAGCACATCTACGCCCAGCAGAACATGGAGTATCCGATCCTCGCTGGCGCGAAGGTCGATCCCATCATCGCCGAACTCGGACCTCTGAAGGTCGATCCGATCTCCCTGGTGGACATTGCCAAGGCGCGCAAGAAGGCGAGCGAACTGATCGACAAAGTCGGTTTCGACAACTGATCGATACTCACCGTGAGCGACGCCACTTTCGAGCAGAATCCGGGAGCCGTGCCCCGCCATAACCCCTCTGCAATGCCGGGCACCATCAAAGTGTCCCGGTTGCTCATCGGGGCGGGCGTGGTCGCGGGGTTCGTGCTTCTGCCGGTGGTGGCGCTCGTGGAGATCGCGGCGCAGGGTTCCGGCGATCTGTGGCCGCACCTCATCGAGTCGGTGTTGCCGTTTGCCATCGGGCAGACCCTGACCCTGCTGGTGGGGGTGGGGTTAGCAACCACGCTCATGGCGGTGCCCTGCGCATGGCTGGTTACGACTTGCGATTTTCCCGGCCGCCGGCTTCTCGACTGGGCCCTTCTGCTGCCGCTCGCGGTGCCAAGCTATATCGTCGCCTATTCCTATCTCGATGTCCTGCACCCGCTCGGGCCGGTACAGGGCACGATCCGATGGATACTGGGGATTTCCAGCCCCCGCGGCCTCCACCTGCCCGACGTGCGCTCGGTGGGCGGCTGCATTTTCGTTCTGAGTTGCGTGCTCTACCCCTATGTCTATTTCTCGACGCGGGCGAGCTTCATCGTGCAGTCAGCGGCGGCGCTGGAAGTCGCGCGCACGCTCGGCGCAGGCCGGATGCGTACGATCCTGCGCGTCGCGCTGCCGCTGGCCCGCCCGGCCATCGTGGCCGGCGTCACATTGGTGCTACTGGAAGTCCTCGGGGATATCGGTGCGTCCGAATTCCTCGGCATGCGTACCCTCACCGTGTCCATCTACACCACATGGGTCAATCGTGCGAACCTGCCTGGCGCGGCGCAGATCGCTCTGGTGATGCTGGTTCTCGTCCTCGGGGTCATTCTGACCGAGCGCTGGGCGCGCAAGGGCGCGCGCTATGTGGCCACCGGCTCCACCCGTCCGCAATCACCGCTTCGCTTGACGGGCGGCGCGGGCTTGGCCGCAACCGTCCTCTGCTGCCTGCCGATCCTGCTGGGCTTCGTGATCCCGGTGCTGCATCTCGCCACCGCGGCCGCCCAGCGCATCGAATTCAGTGGCATCTCCGGTGGCATCCTGACCGAGATGCGCAACAGCGCGATGCTTGCGCTGGCCGGCACGGTGGTGGCGCTTGGCCTCGGTGCGGTCGTGGCCATGGCCCAGCGCCTGACCCGCTCCCCCCTCGCCATGTGGTTCGCCCGCATCGGCAGCCTCGGTTATGCGGTGCCGGGGACGGTTCTGGCGATCGGCCTTTTGACACCGCTCGCGGGTTTCGACAATGCGATCAATCACGCCGCGAACGCAATGTTCGGGATTTCGACCGGACTGCTGATCTCGGGCTCGGGCGCGGCTCTCGTGATCGCTTATGCCATCCGCTTCCTGACCATTCCGATCGGCGGCTTGGAAGCTGGCTATTCAAAGCTTTCCGTGCATCTGGACATGGCGGCCCGTAGCCTCGGGTGTACCCAGCAGCGAACGGTCCGTCGCATCCACTTGCCCCTGCTGCGGCCGGCGCTGGCAACGGCTGCGCTGATGGTGTTCGTGGACGGAATGAAGGAATTGCCCGCAACGCTGCTGCTGCGACCCTTGGGCGTCGAAACCCTGGCGACGCACATCTATGCGGAAGCTGCGCGCAGCACCTATGAGGATGGGGCACTCGCGGCCCTGCTGATCGTGCTCGTGGGTCTGCTGCCGGTCATCCTGCTGGCGCGCGTGTCGCGCGCTGCGACGCCGGGGTCGGGACGAAGGAGCCCGGTGTCGGAGAATTGCTGAGCACGGGCAAACTCGGAGGGAAGGCGTACCGCAGGCCATCTCCCGCGGTACGCGTCTCATTCAGCTCCGCAGGCTCAAGAGATCCTGATACTGGAACAGGGCCTCGGGATTGGCCAGGGCATCGGTGTTCTTCACCGGCCGGCCATGGACGATCTCGCGCACGGCCAGTTCGGTGATCTTGCCGGAGCGCGTGCGGGGGATGTCATCCACCTGCACCACCTTGGCCGGAACGTGACGTGGGCTCGCGCCGGTGCGGATCTGCCCCTTGATGCGGCTGATAAGGGCGTCGTCCAGCTTGAGGCCGTCCCGCAGCCGGACGAACAGGACGACGCGAACGTCATTGTCCCAGTCCTGGCCGATGGCGACGGATTCCATCACCTCGGGGACCTGCTCCACCTGGGCATAGATCTCGGCGGTGCCGATTCTAACGCCCTGCGGATTGAGGGTCGCGTCGGAGCGGCCGAGGATGATGATGCCGCCATGCTCGGTCCACATGGCAAAGTCGCCATGGCACCAGATGTTGGGGAAGCGATCGAAATAGGCTGCGTGATACTTTGCCCCGTCCGGATCGTTCCAGAACTTCACGGGCATCGAGGGGAAGGGCTTGGTGCAGACCAGTTCGCCCCGTTCCTGGCGCACCGGAACGCCGTCCTCCGACCACACGTCCACGGCCATGCCGAGGCCGGCCGCCTGGATTTCCCCTGCCCAAACCGGAGAGGTGGGATCGCCGAGCACGAAGCAGGAGATGATATCCGTGCCGCCGGAGATGGACGCGAGGTGCACGTCCTTCTTGATGGCGTCGTAGACGTATTCGAAGCCCTCCGGGGCCAGCGGCGAGCCGGTCGAGGTGATCAGGCGAACAGAGGACAGATCGTGCGTCTCACATGGCCGCACGCCTTCCTTGTGCAGGGAATCGATGTATTTCGCTGAGGTACCGAACAAGGTGAACTTTTCGGCCTGCGCATAATCGAACAGAACTTGCGGATTCGGGGCGAACGGCGAGCCGTCGAACAGGCATAGGGTGGCGCCGATGCCGAGGCCCGACACAAGCCAATTCCACATCATCCACCCGCAGGTGCTGAAGTAGAACATCCGGTCGCCGGCGTTCAGATCGCACTGGTAGCGGTGTTCCTTGAGATGCTGCAGCAGCGTACCGCCCACCCCGTGGACGATGCACTTGGGTACGCCGGTAGTGCCGGAGGAAAAGGCGATATAGAGCGGCTGGTTGAACGGCACGCGCTCAAACGTCACCTCACCCTCGGCGAAGGGGGCGATGAACGCAGGGAGGGTCGTGGCGCGCGGCAGCTTCGCCGCGACCTCCTCGGCACATTCCAGATAGGGGACGATGACCACCTTCTGGGCCGAGGGCAATCCCGCCGCCACCTGGATCAGCTTGTCGCCGATATCGACGCGCTTGCCATTGTACCAATAACCGTCGCAGGCGAAGAACACCTTTGGTTCGATCTGGCCGAACCGGTCAAGCACGCCGCGCTCGCCGAAATCGGGCGAACAGGAAGAGAAGATCGCACCGAGCGAGGTTGCCGCCAGCATGATTGCGACGGTTTCGGGCATATTCGGCATCATCGCCGCGATCCGGTCGCCGACCCCGACGCCCTCTGCCTTCAGTGCCTGTTGGATGCGTGCGGTCAGCGCATAGAGTTCATCGAAGCTCAGGCGCTTCTGCACCTTGTCCTCTCCGCGGAATACGATCGCGGTCTCGCTTCCGCGTGTGCGCAGAAGGTTTTCAGCAAAATTCAACTTCGCGTCGGGAAAGAACTGAGCGCCCGGCATCTTTTCGCCGTTCACGAGCCGCTCGTGCCCCTTGTCACCGATGATGGCGCAGTCGTCCCACACCATGTCCCAGAACTCGGCCGGATTGGCGATGCTCCAGGCGTGCAGATCGGCATAAGAGCCAAGTGCCTGACTGTGCTTGCTGTTCACCGCGCCAATGAGGGCGGTGACATGGGTGCGAGCGACCCGCTCGGCATCCGGTTTCCACAGCATGTGTTCCCTTTGAGTCACGAGGCCCTCCCTGACTTTCCCGCCGCGTGCCACGGCGCTGCGGTGCTGGCTAAGACATAACCCCTGGATAGGCTGCCTGCTAGCGGTCGATCGCAGAGGTGCAGCCATCAAACCGACACAGACCGCGAAGAATGTCCCCGCCACTCGGGAGAAATGATAGAAGCTTCCGGCTCGGTGCGGCACGAGCCCAGTCCCAAACCCGAAAGACCGGATGATTACGTGGTGAATTTCGGCGCAACGGCCCGTCGGGTGATGTTGATTCTGGCCGCGACCGCATGTGTGCTCGCGGCGGCATGCGTCGCAGCAATGGTTCTGGTTCCCGCTCTGCTACCCTCGACCGAGGTGCGTCGTCTCGCGAGCGATGCTCTGTTGCGTGCCACCGGCCGGGTGGCACACATCGCGGAGGGTGATGTCAGCAGCGGCGAGCCGGGCGTGGCCCTGCTGCCCTCGCCGCGTCTGATTCTCGGCAAATTCACGGTTTCATTGGACGACGGCGCCACCTTCGATGCCGAGGGCGCGGTCGCCCGGTTGCGTATCCTGCCTTTGCTTTTGGGCCGGATGGAAGTGGCCGATATTACACTGCTTCGTCCCACCCTGTTGGTGACGGGAAAACGGATCCCAAGTTCGTTCAGCCTGTCTCCGCTGGTCGGGGGGGACGATGTACCGGAGCTGCGCCTGCGCGGCGGCACCATCGCCATGCGCAGTCGTGAAGGTCTAACGCAGGAATTGATCAGCGATATCGATGTATCGCTGGAGCGCTCGTCCGGCGGCAATGCGTTGGCCGCGACCCTCGCATTCACATGGCGCGACCGTCAGGTCGACGGGCGCATCGCGATTGCCGACGCGGCCGCCTTCCTTGCTGGCCGCGGTAGTGAAAGTCGCCTCGACCTGTCGACCGACTCGTCCTGGGTCAGGTTTCGCGGCCTTGCGGCCGGCGGTTCCTCGCCCACACTGTTGGGTGATGCCTCGGGGGAAACCAGCGCGCTGCGCGGTCTTCTCGATTGGGTCGAATTTCCGGCTCCGACCTCGGGAGGCTTCGGGCATTTTTCGTTCTCCGGCAAAGTCTCGGCAAATCGCAACGAAATTTCGCTCACGCCGGCGAATGCGGAACTGGACGGCAATCGCAGCGACGGCGCCCTTTCGATCAAGCTCGACGGCCCTCGTCCCTCGATCCAGGGAACTTTCGCCGCCGATGCCTTGAACATCACGCCTTATGGACGGCTGATCCTCACCGACGACAGCGGGAGCAATTGGGACCACGGTGCGCTTTCCACTGAGGGATTGAAGGCGGTGGACGTGGATCTGCGCCTGTCCGCGGGAACCGTGCGGACCGAGGATCGCACCTTTGAGCGTGTCGCCACCAGCGCCACCTTGCGGGCCGGCCGGCTGGTGCTGGCTCTTGGTAATGTACAAGCCTGGGGAGGCTCGGTGCGGGCGTCGCTGGCCTTAGCGCCGCGCCCTGACGCCGCGTCGGGTGTTCTCGTGCATTTGGAAGGTGATGCAAAGGACGTCGCCCTGGACCAGGCGCTCGACGATCTCGCCGGCCTGCGCAAGCTCGAAGGCAAGGGCGACCTCCAATTGCTGCTGGAAGGATCGGGCAACAGCATCTTCGAAGTGGCGCAGAGCCTTCAGGGTCAGGTGGCATTGTCCGGCAAGGCCGGTGCAGTCGTGGGCCTAGATGTGGCCCAGGTGCTCAAGCGCATCGAGCAGCGACCGCTGTCCGCGGGCGGCGGCGAGATGCGTGGCGGCCGCACCGCCTACGATTCGCTGGCCGCCAAATTCTCGATCTCCAAGGGCATGGCCTTCGTGGATGAGGGACGGCTAGAGGCGAAGCAGGTCCGCGTGAACGTGGGCGGAACCGTTTCTGTGGTGCTCCGCGAGTTGGATCTTCACGGAAAGGCGGCTCTGATGCTTCCTTCGGGCGGCGATCAGTTGGCGTTCGATCTTCCGTTCCTGGTCCAGGGCGCCTGGAACCGGCCCGATGTGATGATCGACCCGCAAAGCCTGATTCGCCGCTCGGGCGCCGCACAGCCGCTGCTGGACGCCGTGCGGGCGCGCGGCTCCGGCGAAGCCGCCGTGCGGTCGGTGATCGAACAATTGGCCAAGCCCTCCCCCGTTCGCGCTCCAGGCAACTGAGGGATTTCTCCAGCCCCGTCCCGAGGCTCTGCCTATCGCGGGACGCGAGACGCCGTGGGCTCGACCGGGCGCAGGGAAACCACCTCCATCGCCCGCAATGGGGCAAATCCCGCCACGTCGCTCCGCAGGCGCGCGAAGAGGAAATGGTCCTCCCAGACGCCGTTGATGCAGAGATACTCCCGCGCATAGCCCTCGCGCACGAATCCGACCCGCTGAAGCAGCTTAATCGAAGCTGAGTTGTTGGTCATGCACGCGGCTTCGATGCGGCGCAGGTGCAGGACATCGAACGCCACGGGAACCACCGCGGAGACAGCCGCCGTCATATACCCCTGCCCCGCATATCGCGCGCCCATCCAATAGCCGAGGCTCGCTGCCTGACACACACCGCGCCGAACATTGGACAAGGTCAGGCCACCCAGAAGCACATCGTCGCCCGTGCGGAAGACGAACAGCGGGTAGGCTTCATCGCGCTGCATGTCGCGGGCATAGCGGCGCAGGCGGTGCCGGAAGGCGCCCTTGGTCAGGTCATCGGCGGGCCAGAGCGGCTCCCAGGGGGTGAGAAACGCGCGGCTTTCCTCGCGCAACGCCTGCCAGGCTTCGAAATCGCGCATCTGCGGCACACGCAAATAAACGCCCTCGCCCATGATGGCGGGCAGGACGCTTTGCTCAAACACAGAATTGAACAGCCACATGCCCGATCCCGCCAGAGCGAGGGGTGACCCGCGTCACCGCATCACCAAACGTTCCACCACCCGCGCTGCGGGTTCAAGTCCTTTGCCGGGGCCGATGGCTGAAAGCGTGGGGCGCGCGTGGGCCAGCAGGTCGCGGGCGCTGGCCCGAACACTGTCCACGGTGACCGCCTCGATCTTCGCAACGATCTCCTCGACCGGGATGATCCGGTCGAAACCAAGGATCTGTCGTGCAGCCTGGTCGGCCCGTGCGCCGGAGCTTTCCTGTGCCGTGAGGACGCCCACCTTCATCTGTGCCTTTGCCCGACTGACCTCGACCTCGCTCGCGCCCTCCGACAAGGCCATCAGTTCGTCGATGACCACATCGGTCAGTTCGCCCACATCAGCCAGATCGGTGCCGGCATAGACGCCGAACAGGCCGGTGTCCGCATAGGCCCAGTGGAAGGCATAGATGGAATAGCAAAGGCCCCGGGATTCACGCACTTCCTGGAACAGGCGCGAGGACATGCCGCCGCCGAGCACATTGGTGAGCACTTGCAGCGCGTGATAGCCAGGATCGGTATAGGAGCGCCCCTCCAGGCCGAGCACGATATGGACCTGCTCCAGATCGCGCGGCGTCAGCACGGTGCCGCCGCCATAGGCAGCAAGTGGCGTCGCTGGCTTTTGTCCCGGACCGACGGAGCGAAGGCGCTGGGCGGCTTCTTGCACCAATTGTGCGTGATCCACCGCACCGGAAGCGGAAACCACCATGCGCGGGCCGCGATAGCTGCGCGCGAGATAAGTGCCAAGCCCGGCCGGATTGAAGCCGCGCACCGTTTCCGGCGTGCCGAGGATGGAGCGTCCGATGGCCTGATCGGGAAAGGCGCGCTCCTGAAACAGGTCGAACACGAGATCGTCGGGGGTATCCTGCACCGCGCCGATTTCCTGGACGATCACATTCTGCTCGCGCACCAGCTCTTCCGGGGCAAAGGCCGGCTCGGTCAGGATATCGGCGAGGATGTCGAGGCCCAGCCCCAGATCCTCGCCCAGCACGCGGACATTGTAGGAGGTGTGCTCGACGGAGGTCGCGGCATTGATGTCGCCGCCGACCTGCTCGATCTCCTCCGCGATCCGGCGCGCCGAGCGGCGGCGCGTGCCCTTGAAGGCCATGTGTTCGAGCAAATGGGAGATGCCGTGCTCGTCCTCCCGCTCGTCCCGCGCCCCTGCCCCGACCCAGATGCCGAGCGACACCGTGCCGAGATGCGGCATGGGATCGGAGATGACGGTGATTCCGTTGTCGAGGGTGGTCCGCGTCACGCTCATGCCGCGGCACCCGAGGTGATGCGGGAATGGCAGGAGATGAAGCTTTCGATGGCCGCGAGGTCGTTGGGCAGAATGGTGGTCTTCTCCTTGCGGGTCATCAGGTCCGCCATGTGGGGGGGCAGCGGCGGACGCTTGCCGGTGGCTGCCTCGACGACGTCGGGAAATTTGGCGGGATGGGCGGTGGAGAGGATCACCTGGGGAATACGGGGACTATGCTCCACCTTGTCAGCCACAGCGAGTGCCACGGCGGTGTGCGGGTCAATGACATAATCGGCTTCGCGATAAG
Organism: Roseixanthobacter psychrophilus; assembly: GCF_043195195.1. Lineage (NCBI taxonomy): Bacteria > Pseudomonadati > Pseudomonadota > Alphaproteobacteria > Hyphomicrobiales > Xanthobacteraceae > Roseixanthobacter > Roseixanthobacter psychrophilus. Next base: position 205,839 of record NZ_JBAFWT010000006.1, on the reverse strand, counting down.
TACGGGTAATGGTTGCCAGCGTCTCCGGCTCGTCCGCCCGGCCGGCGGAGAAGTCTCCGCAGATGCTGGCCTGGGCGTCATGCGGCAGGGTGAAGGCGCCGGATTGACTGAGCGAGGCCATCAACTGGCGCAGTGCCTCAGAATCGCGGTTGAGCGCCTCGAACAGGACGCGTTCGAAGTTCGACGAGACTTGAATGTCCATGGACGGCGAGGACGAAGGCAGCACGCCGCGCACCTCGTAGCGTCCGCTTTCCAGGGTGCGGGCGAGGATGTCGTTCACATTGGTTGCGATGGTCAGATCGTGGATCGGCAGGCCCATGCGCTTTGCCACCCAGCCCGCAAGGATATCGCCGAAATTGCCCGTGGGCACGACGAAGGACACTTCCCGCGCCGGAGCGCCAAGGGCGGTGGCCGCATAGAAATAATAGACCACCTGCGCGACGATACGCGCCCAATTGATGGAATTCACCCCAGCAAGCGCCATGCGATCGCGGAAGCCGTGATGGTTGAACATGCCCTTCACCAGGGCCTGGCAATCGTCGAACGTGCCTTCGACCGCAATGGCATGGACGTTATGGGCGCCGACGCCGGTCATCTGGCGGCGCTGAACCTCCGACACGCGGTTGTGAGGATAGAGGATGAAGACATCCACAGCATCGGAATGACGGAACGCCTCGATGGCGGCGCTGCCGGTGTCGCCGGATGTCGCCCCGACGATGGTCGCGCGCGCCCCACGGGCGGACAGGACATGGTCCATGAGCCGCGAAAGCAACTGCATGGCCACGTCCTTGAAAGCCAAGGTGGGGCCATGAAACAGCTCCAGCACGAACCGGTTGGGGCCAAGCTGCACTAGGGGCGTGGTGGCCGGGTGGCGGAAATTGCGATACGCGTCCTCGATCATCAGATCGAGCGCCGCCTGGGGAATAGCGCCGGCAACGAAGGGCGAGATGATCCTGCGCGCGACCTCGGCATAGGGCCGGCCTGCCAGCGCCGCGATTTCGTCGGCGCTAATCGTCGGCCAGCTCTCCGGCACATAAAGGCCGCCGTCGCGGGCGAGGCCTGCGAGCAAGGCATCGGCGAAGGACAAAGGCGGCGCCTCGCCGCGCGTGGACACGTAAAGCACAAACGTTCTCCGGCACCGGCGTCCGCGGACGCGCCCAACCTAACCCCGCAACGCCGCTGCGGGAAGACGCGCCAATCCTGGCCCATCTTGTTGCCGCGTCTTATCCGGCATTGGCCGGCGAGGCCAGCCCGTCGCGTCTGCGCCATGCAATTGAGCACACATGAGGCCCGCAGCCGGTGCTACCGCAAGCGGCATCGATCTGATACAGGGCTCGGCTTGCCGCCAACGAAAAGAGCGCCGCGATGATCCCCCGCTATAGCCGCCCCGAAATGGCCGACCTCTGGTCCCCCGAAGCGCGTTTCCGCATCTGGTTCGAGATCGAGGCCCATGCCGCTGACGCCATGGCCGAACTGGGCATTGTGCCCAAGGAGGCGGCGGCCAAGATTTGGGAATTGGGGGGCAAGGCGCAGTTCGACGTGGACCGCATCGACGCCATCGAGCGCGAAGTGAAGCATGACGTCATCGCCTTCCTCACCCATTTGTCCGAAATTGTCGGCCCGGAAGCGCGCTTCGTCCACCAGGGCATGACCTCATCAGACGTGCTGGACACCTGCCTTGCGGTCCAGTTGGCGCGGGCCTCCGACCTGCTGATTGCTGACGTCGACCACCTGTTGGCAGTGCTGGAACGGCGGGCGTTCGAACACAAATTGACCCCCACCGTGGGCCGGTCGCACGGCATCCATGCCGAGCCGACCACCTTCGGCATCAAGCTGGCCATCGCCCATGCGGAGTTCCAGCGCGCCCGTGTGCGGCTGGTGGCGGCGCGGGCCGAGATCGCGACCTGCGCCATTTCCGGGGCGGTCGGGACGTTTGCCCATATCGATCCGAGGGTTGAGGAGCATGTGGCGGCCAAGATGGGTCTCACGGTGGAGACCGTCTCCACCCAGGTGATCCCGCGCGACCGCCATGCCATGTTCTTCGCGACGCTCGGTGTCATCGCCTCCTCCGTGGAGCGGCTGGCCACCGAGATCCGCCATCTCCAGCGCACCGAAGTGCTTGAGGCGGAAGAATATTTCTCCGAGGCCCAGAAGGGGTCCTCGGCCATGCCGCACAAGCGCAATCCGGTGCTGACCGAGAATCTCACGGGCCTCGCCCGTATGGTACGGGCCTATGCGCTGCCGGCGATGGAGAATGTGGCGCTCTGGCACGAGCGGGACATTTCCCATTCCTCCGTCGAGCGGATGATCGGGCCTGATGCCACCGTAACCCTTGATTTCGCTCTCGCCCGGCTTGCCGGTGTGGTCGACAAGCTGGTGGTGCATGTGGACAATATGCAACGCAACATGGACAAGCTGGGTGGCCTCATCCACTCCCAGCGGGTGCTCCTTGCGCTCACCCAGAAGGGCGCGAGTCGCGAGGACGCCTACCGGCTGGTGCAGAAGAACGCCATGAAAGTCTGGCGAGGTGAGGGAGATTTCCGCGGATTTCTGCTGAATGATGCAGATGTTCGCCATTATCTCAGCGAAGACGACATCAACGAGAAGTTCGACCTCGGCTACCACCTCAAGCATGCCGATACGATCTTCAAGCGCGTCTTCGGTCACGCCTGATATTTCACGTACCACTGACGTCGAAATAAAAAAATGCCCGGGCGATCCCGGGCATTTTCGTATCCACAGCAGGAAGACGGGATCAGCCGATGGCGCGGTCGCGCACTGGCACGCCCTTTTCCTCGAACAGCGGGATCAGTTCGCCGGCCTGGAACATCTCGCGGACGATGTCGCAGCCACCGAGGAATTCACCCTTCACATAGATCTGGGGAATCGTGGGCCAGCTTGCATATTCCTTGATGCCCTGGCGCAGCTCGTCGGATTCGAGAACGTTGATGCCCTTATAGGCGACGCCCACATGATCGAGGATCTGCACCACCTGGCCGGAGAAGCCGCACATGGGAAATTGCGGCGTGCCCTTCATGAACACGACCACGTCGTTGTCCTTGACCTCACGGTCGATGAATTCGCGAATGCTCATATCTCTAGTCCAGATCTGGTCCGAAGACGCCGGTTCATGCCGAGAACATCGGGCTTGAAGGGCCAAAGTGCAAGGGCGGGGTGCGGCGGGCATCCCTGCCCTGACGAGACTTATTTCTTCGCCGGGGCGTAGAATGTCCCCTCGACTTCGAGGATGTCGTCCTGATTCAGGCGATCCACCTCAATGATGGTCCGCGGCGGATAGGGGCCCTTACCCCACAACTCTTCCTGGATCTTATTAGCGATCGGCCGGAAGCGGTACATGTCGGTGACATAGACCACGAGGCGCACGGCATCCTGGAGCGTCGCCCCTTCCGATTCCGCGATCAGCTTCATGTTGAGGAAGGCCTGCCGGACGCGCGCTTCATCACCGGAGACCAAGGTATTGGTCGCAGGATCGATGCCGCGCATGCCGGCGATGAAAACGAAGTCGCCCGCGCGCGTTCCAAGGTTCCATGTGCCGGTCGGCTTGATGGCACCAGGGGGCGACAGCGTCTTCACCCCATTCGGGGACTCGGCGAACGATGCCACGGGGACCAGGGCAAGAGCAGCCGAAATAAGCAGGGTATCAATGCGGATCATTGGCAAAACCTTGGCGCGAGAGAACGCCGAATGGTTCGCAATGCACCCTATTAAGTCAATGATATTGTTTGATTAATTTCCATGCAACTGGCGTCGAAACGGGCGCGATGCGCGGTCATTTCAAGCAGGCACCGAGGTCTTCAGCGCCAGCGCATGCAGCACACCGCCCATGTTGCCCTGCAGGGCGGCATAGACCATCTGGTGCTGCTGGACGCGGCTCTTTCCGCGAAACGCCTCGGACACGATGGTCGCGGCATAATGATCGCCGTCGCCGGCGAGATCCTCGATCGAGATCTGGGCATCGGGCAGCGCTTCCTTGATCAGCCGCTCGATGTCGTGCGAATCCATGGCCATGGGTCTATTCCTTCGCTGGGCGCGCCGGTGCCTGTGCCTGCGGCACTCAGGACATGGAGCTCATGTAGATGGGAAGCCACGTCTCGTGCCGGTCCCGCAAGGCTTCCACGAAGATCGAGCGGTCGCCCGGCAGGGTCAAGCGGTCGCCGCCGGTCTTGCCGATCTTGGTGATGGGAACGCCCGCCGCTTCGGCGCGGCGCACGATGTCGCCGCCCTGGCCGTGCGCGGCCGTGACCACGTAGCGCGCCTGATCCTCGCCGAACCAGAAGGCGTGGGGCGCCATGTTGCAATGGCTGTCCACGGCTGCGCCGAGATTGCCGGCCATGGCCATCTCCGCGACCGCGACCAGCAGGCCGCCGTCGGACACATCGTGGGCCGCGCTCACGAGCCCGTCGAGGATCAGCGACCGGACGAAATCGCCGTTGCGCTTCTCGGCCACGAGATCCACCGGGGGCGGCGCCCCCTCCTCCCGCTCGCAAATCAAGCTGAGATAGATCGAGGCGCCGAGCCAGCCCTCGGTCTTGCCGATCACATAGATCGGCTCGCCGGAGGCCTTGAAGGCGAGGGTCATGGTCTTGGACAAGTCATCGATCAAGCCGACGCCGCCGATGGTCGGGGTCGGCAGGATGCCCTTGCCGTTGGTCTCGTTGTAGAGGCTGACGTTGCCCGAGACGACCGGGAAGTCCAGGGCCTCGCAGGCCGCGCCGATGCCCTTCACGCAGCCGACGAACTGGCCCATCGTGTCGGGCTTTTCGGGATTGCCGAAATTGAGGTTGTCGGTGACCGCGATCGGGGTCGCGCCGACGGCGGTGAGATTGCGCCAGGCCTCGGCCACCGCCTGCTTGCCGCCCTCGAAGGGATCGGCCTCACAATAGCGCGGCGTCACGTCGGTGGTCAGCGCGAGCGCCTTCGGGCCATCCTCGACCCGCACCACGGCTGCATCGCCACCCGGCTTCTGCACGGTGTTGCCGAGAATGAGATGGTCGTATTGCTCCCACACCCAGCGCTTGGAGCACAGGTCGGGCGAGGACAGCATCTGCTCCAGCGCGTCGGCGAGCGTCACGCTGGTCGGCACGTCGGCCGGGGTGAGGACCGGACGCGGCGGCGTCTCGTTGAAGGGCCGGTAGTATTCGGGGGCTTCGTCGCCGAGTTCCTTGATCGGCAGGTCCGCCTCGACGATGCCCTTGTGCTTGACCACGAAGCGCAGCGTGTCGGTGGTCTTGCCGACGACAGCGAAATCCAGGCCCCATTTCTTGAAGATGGCTTCCGCTTCGGCTTCCTTGCCGTCGGCGATCACCATGAGCATGCGCTCCTGGCTTTCGGAGAGCATCATCTCATAGGCGGTCATGCCGGTTTCGCGACACGGCACGGCATCGAGGTTGAGTTCCACGCCGAGGTCGCCCTTGGCGCCCATCTCCACCGCGGAACAGGTGAGGCCTGCGGCGCCCATGTCCTGGATCGCCACCACGCAGCCGGCCTGCATGATCTCCAGGCAGGCTTCCAGCAGCAGCTTTTCCGCGAACGGGTCGCCGACCTGCACGGTCGGGCGCTTCTCTTCGGCATCGGCGCCGAATTCGGCCGAGGCCATGGTCGCGCCGTGGATGCCGTCGCGGCCGGTCTTCGAGCCTAGATAGACGATGGAGCGCCCGACGCCGGCGGCGGCCGCATAGAAGATCTCGTCGGTCTTCGCGAGGCCCACGGCCATGGCATTGACCAGGATGTTGCCGTTGTAGCGCCCGTGGAAGCCGATGGAGCCGCCCACGGTCGGGACGCCGAACGAATTGCCATAGCCGCCGATGCCCGCCACCACGCCCGCGAGAAGCTGGCGGGTGCGCGGATGGTGGCAATTGCCGAAGCGCAGCGCGTTCAACGCCGCGATCGGGCGCGCGCCCATGGTGAACACGTCGCGCAGGATACCGCCGACGCCGGTGCCCGCACCCTGATAGGGCTCGATGAACGAGGGGTGGTTGTGGCTCTCCATCTTGAACACCACGGCAAGGCCGTCGCCGATGTCAACCACGCCGGCATTCTCGCCCGGACCCTGGATCACGCGGGGGCCGGTGGTCGGCAGCGTGCGGAGCCACACCTTGGAGGACTTATAGGAGCAATGCTCGTTCCACATCGCTGAGACGATGCCCAGCTCGGTGATGCTCGGCTCGCGCCCGATCAGTTCGACGAAGCGCTGATACTCGTCCGGCTTCAGGCCATGTTCGGCCACCAGTTCGGGCGTGATGCGCGGGGTATTGGGGATCATGTTCACGGGTGCGGTCCAATCCGAGGGCGCGGGCGGCTAGGCCGCCACCTTCAGCGCAGCGGCGAGACTTTCGAACAGGCCCCGACCGTCGGTCGGCCCGATCTGGGCCTCGATGTTGTTTTCCGGATGCGGCATCATGCCGAGAACGTTCAGCTTCTCGGAATAGATGCCGGCGATCCCGTTGATGGCGCCGTTCGGCCCATCCGCCTCGTCGATCTGGCCATCGGGGCGGGCATAGCGGAAGGCGACGCGCCCTTCCGCTTCCAATTGCTTGATGGTCGCCTCGTCGGCGGTGTAATTGCCCTCCCCGTGGGCGACGGGGATGCGCAGCAGCTCATTCTTGCGATAGGCGCGGGTAAATGCCGTATCCGCGCGTTCCACGCGCAGGAACACTTCCCGGCACACGAAGCGCAGCTTGGCATTGCGCACCAGAACCCCCGGCAGCAGACCGGCTTCGCAGAGGATCTGGAAGCCGTTGCAGATGCCGAGCACCAGCCCGCCCTTCTCCGCATGGGCCCGCACGGCGCCCATGATGTTGGCGCGCGCGGCGATGGCGCCGCAGCGCAGATAGTCGCCATAGGAGAAGCCGCCGGGCAGCACCACCAGGTCGGTGTGCTTGGGCAGCTCGCTTTCGCCGTGCCAGACGATATCGACCCTGGATCCGGCCACGAGCTTCAAGGCACGGGCTGCATCGCGCTCGCGGTTCGATCCAGGGAAGAGAATGACTGCTGATTTCATGGGATCAGTGCATATCCGCGCGTTCAAGCCGGGCTTGGGCAGATGCGTCCGCGCCGGCTGAAATGGGGTCGGAGACAATACCAGTTTCAATAAGGTGCCACGACGCCCGGAGCGGCGCGGCGGGCTTGCGATCGTGGCGGCAGGCGATTTTGAGATCCGCCATGAGCCCCTCGTTTTCGTCAGCAGCGACCGGTGACGTCAGCACAGTCTATCACTCTGCGAACTCGACCTTATAGGTTTCGATGACGGTATTGGCGAGGAGGCGATCGCAGGCCTCTTTCAAGGCGCCTTCCGCCGATGCCCGGTCATTGCCGGCCAATTCGACATCGAAGACCTTGCCCTGACGCACGCTCTGAACGCCGGAGACGCCAAGCGAACGCAATGCGCCCTCGATGGCTTTTCCCTGGGGATCGAGCACTGCGGATTTCAGCGTGACGATTACGCGCGCCTTCATGGAACATCACTCACAACAGAAGCGGGGGCCTTTCGGCCCCCGCGTAGCAGCTAGGGTCGAAGCTCACAAGCTCACTTGACGAGCACGGGTCCAGTTCCCTGGATCGGCTCGTTTTCGGCGATGATGCCGAGCCGGCGCGCCACTTCGGTATAGGCTTCCACCAGGCCGCCCATGTCGCGGCGGAAACGATCCTTGTCGAGCTTGTCGCTCGACTTGACGTCCCAGAGGCGGCACGAATCGGGGCTGATCTCGTCAGCGACGACGATGCGCATCATGTCGTTTTCCCAGAGCCGGCCGCATTCCATCTTGAAATCGACCAGGCGAATCCCGACCCCGAGGAAGAGGCCGGACAGGAAGTCGTTCACGCGGATCGCGAGGGCGATGATGTCGTCGATCTCCTGGGTGGTTGCCCACCCGAAAGCCGTGACATGCTCCTCGGAAACCAGCGGATCGTTCAGCGCATCGTTCTTATAATAGAATTCGATGATCGAACGCGGCAGCGCGGTACCTTCCTCGATGCCGAGGCGGGTCGAGAGCGAGCCGGCGGCGACGTTGCGCACGACGATCTCCAGCGGGATGATTTCCACCTCGCGGATGAGCTGTTCGCGCATGTTCAGGCGGCGGATGAAGTGCGTGGGCACTCCGATGTCGTTCAACCGCGAGAATATGTACTCGGAGATCCGGTTGTTGAGGACACCCTTGCCGTCAATCACTTCATGCTTTTTAGCGTTGAAGGCGGTGGCATCATCCTTAAAGTGCTGGATGAGTGTTCCAGGCTCGGGGCCTTCATAGAGGACCTTCGCCTTGCCTTCGTAAATGCGGCGGCGGCGGCTCATGGGTGTATACCGTCGATTGAGGAAATCCATGGGTTTGCCAAGGCTCCGTTTTTCGGTGACGCTCCTTGGCGGGGCGCGCAGGGGCTGTTTCGCAGCACATGACGCGCCTGATCGAACACTAGCCGATTGGCGCGCCAGATACAACGCATTGGGTCATCAGCCTCAAAGCGGCCTGTCTTTTGCGTCACATTGATCTGGGATGACCGCGTCTATATTCAAGGGGCGCGACGGGCGCGTCCATTGATGGGCGCCGCCTTGGTCACGGAAACGTCAAGATGAGGGCTGCCATGACGACGTTCGACAAGCGCGAAGAGGGGTTCGAAAAGCGATTCGCGCTCGACGAAGAAATCCGCTTCAAGGCGGTGGCGCGGCGCAACAAGCTGCTCGGTCTGTGGGCGGCGGAAAAGCTCGGCCTGTCCGAGGAAGACGCCCAGGCCTATGCCAAGGAAGTGGTCGTCTCCGATCTCGAGGAGCATGGCGAGGAAGACGTGTATCGCAAGCTGCGTGGCGATTTCGATGCCAAGGGCGTGGAGGTCTCGGACCACCAGATTCGCCGGAACATGGACGAATTCCTGGCCCAGGCCGTGCTGGAAGTGCGCTCGGAGGGCTGAGACGCGGCGTGCTCCGGCGCGCTTCGCGCTGGGGATAAGCTTTGCGCAGCGGCAGGTTTGGCGCAGGTCAGGTTTGGCGCAGAGGCGCTAAACCGAAGGGAAGCCTCCCGGCCGGGCGGTTCCGGATGCGGTTGGCAGAACGCAGGTGTCGTCCCGGCGGAGCAGTCCGCCGTGACGCTGAATGTGGAGCGGAAACCATGAAGGCATTCGCTAAGGTTCTTGTCACCGCGCTCGTTTTCGTCGCACCAGCGTCCCTCGCCCTCGCCGATTCGGCCGTGGTGCTCGGAGACCTGAACGTGCGGGCCGGCCCGGGGACGAATTATTCCGTGATCGGCACCCTCGGGCGCGGCATGAACGTGCAGGTGCTCTCCTGCTCACCCGCATGGTGCAGCATCGGCTGGCGCGGCCCGGCGTTCGTATCGGCGGCCTATCTCGGCTTCGACGGTCCCCCGCCCTACATGCAGTCGGTGCCGGTCCCGGCCGGGCCGGGCATCTATGCCGCGCCGCCGCCCGTGCAATACTATCCCGCGCCGGGGTTCTACGGCCCGCCGCCGGCACCGGGGCCCTATATCGGATTTGGCGTTTGGTCGTGGTGAGCCGCCATTCGGGCTGCGCGCCGGCGTGATCTATGATGGCCCGGATCATCACCGGAGCCGTCCATGCCGCTACATCCCGATTGGCTCGATATCGCCCTGCGCCTTGCCTGCACCTTTCTCGCCTGCGGCCTGATTGGGCTGGATCGCGGCTCCCAGGAGCGGGCCGCGGGGCTGCGGACCAACATCATCGTCGGTCTCGCCGCCTGCCTCGCGATGATCAGCGCGAACCTGCTGCTGACCTTGAGCGGCAAGGCGTCCGATTCCTTCGTGCAGACCGATGTGATGCGCCTGCCGCTCGGCATCCTGACCGGCGTCGGCTTCATCGGCGCGGGGGCGGTGCTCCATCGCGAGGGGCTCACCCTCGGCGTCACGACGGCGGCGAGCCTGTGGTACGTGACGGTGATGGGCCTGTGTTTCGGCGCCGGCCAGTTCGAGCTGGGCGCCATGGCGCTCGGGCTCGGGCTCCTGACCCTGTGGGGCCTGAAATATCTCGAAGAGGGGATGCGGCGCGGCCGCGCGGTGAAGCTTGGCCTCGTGCTGGGGCGGGACGGCCCCTCCGAGGCGGCGGTACGCGCCTTGCTTGAGCAGGCGGCGATGCGCGTGCGCCATTATTCCCTGCGGATCGAGCCGGTGACCGGCCAGCGCGAACTGCATTATCAATTGTGGTGGAGCGCGCGCAGCGTGGTGGAGGCACCCGCGCTCCTGGACGTGTTGAGCGCCAAGCCCGGGGTGCTCCAGCTCGATTGGGAGGTCTGAGCTTCCCTGCGTGCGCCTCCAAACAGAAAAGGCCGCCCGGAGGCGGCCTTTCCCAAAATCTCGCGATCGGTTCGATCAGCGCGAATAGAATTCGACGACCAGATTGGGCTCCATCTGCACCGGATACGGCACTTCATTGAGCTCGGGGATGCGCACGAAGGTGGCAGCCATCTTGTTGTGGTCGACTTCGAGGAAGTCCGGCACGTCGCGTTCGGCGAGCTGGGAAGCTTCCAGCACCAGAGCGAGCTGCTTGGAGGAATCCTTCACCTCGATCACGTCGCCGACCTTCACGAGGTAGGACGGGATGTTGACCCGGCGGCCGTTCACCTTGACGTGGCCGTGGCTCACGAACTGGCGGGCGGCGAACACGGTGGGGACGAACTTGGCGCGATAGACCACCGCATCGAGGCGACGCTCGAGCAGGCCGATCAGATTGGCGCCGGTATCGCCCTTCAGGCGGGAGGCTTCGACATACACGGCGTAGAACTGCTTCTCGCCGATGGAGCCGTAATAGCCCTTCAGCTTCTGCTTGGCGCGCAGCTGCACGCCGAAGTCGGAAAGCTTGCCCTTGCGGCGCTGGCCGTGCTGGCCGGGGCCGTATTCGCGGCGATTGACGGGGCTCTTCGGGCGGCCCCAAATGTTTTCACCCATACGGCGATCGATCTTGTGCTTCGCCGCAATGCGCTTGCTCATGTAACGCGGATCCTTAGTTTCGTTTTCATTGGGTTTGGATCGCGACCCCTCCTCTGCGGTTCTCGAACAGGTTCGAAACCCACTGACAGGTCCTGCGGCGCGCTGCCGAAGGTCCACGGGTGCGTGAAACGCCAAATAGCCTTCCCGCCGGGGGATTGCTCACCCAGCGAGAACGGGGCTTCTAGTCGCAGAATGACGGACTGTCAACGTTTGGCGCTTTGCCGGCGCCCACACCCATCATATTTTGCAACGCAGCAACACCGCCACGGGAATGCGCCGACATGAAGATCCTGGTCTTTCAGCACGCCGCCGCCGAGCATCCCGGCAGCTTCCGGGAATTCATGAAGGCCGACGGGGTTCAATGGGAGGCGATTGAACTCGACGCAGGCGAGGCTATACCGGATCTCGCCGGCTATGATGCGCTGATGGCGTTCGGCGGCCCCATGGACGTGTGGCAGGAAGCCGAGCATCCCTGGCTGGTCGCCGAAAAACAGGCGATCCGCGATTGGGTGGCGGCGGGGCGGCCCTATTTCGGGGTTTGCTTCGGTCATCAATTGCTGGCCGTGGCCATGGGCGGCACGGTCGGCCCGATGACGGAGGCAGAGGTCGGGGTCCGGGACGTTTCCTTGACGCCCGACGGCATGGCTTCGCCCCTGTTCGCGGGCATCGCTCCGTCCTTTCCCACCTTGCAATGGCACGGCGCGGCGGTGACCGCCCTCCCCGATGGCGCCCTTGCCCTGGCAGCCAATGCCCATTGTCCGGTTCAGGCGATCCAGATCGGCGCCAATGCTTTCGGCATCCAATATCATGTGGAGCTGACCGAGGAGACGGTCCCCGAATGGGGCGCCATTGATGAATATCGCTGCGCGCTTGAAAGCGTCACCGGCGAAGGTGGGCAGGCGATCCTGGAACAGGATGTCGCGCACCTGCTGCCGATCTTCAAGGCCGAGGCGGAGCGGCTCTATCGCAACTTCCGGGCCGTGGTGGAGGCTCACCGTGCCTTGCGCAGCGCCTCCAGCACGGCAAGTCCGGGGTAGCCGTCGGCGGGGGAAAGGCCAACTTTCTGCTGGAACCCGCGCACCGCGCGCATGGTGTCCTGCCCGACACGGCCGTCGGTCCCGCCGGTGTTGAAGCCCTGCGCGGTCAGCCGCTGCTGGGTCTCCTGGATTTCCGGCAAAGTCAAAGGCCGCTCGCCACCGGGCCAGGGCGTTTCGAAAGGCCCCTCCCCCATCACCCGATCGCCCAGGTGCGCCACCGCGAGGGCATAATTGGACGAGGGGTTATAGGAGCGGACCGCATAGAAATTGTGGAGCAGCAGCAAGGCCGGGCCGCCATTGCCGCCGGGCAGCCAGAGCCGCGCATTGTCATCATATCCGGCAAGCGATTGGCCATCGATGGTGGTCACCCCGAGGCCGCCCCATCCCGCCAGCGTGCGGGTGGTTTTGCCGTCGGCAAGGGATGGGTTGAAGCCGGGCGGCAGCCGCGCCTCCAGTCCCCAGGGCTCTCCGCGCCGGTATTTGCCGCGCTTCAGGATGTAGTTCGCGGTGCCCGCCAGCGCATCGTCGGGCTTGCCAAAGGGCGAAATCCGGCCATTGCCGTCGTAATCCACGCCCATGTTGAGCCAGACTTCCGGCATCCACTGAGTGTGACCCATCGCGCCCGCCCAGGAGCCGACCATCTCGCGCGGCGTGCTCCATCCGCGCTGGACGATCACCAGGGCGTTCAGCAGTTCGGTTTCCCAATATTTGCGCCGTCGCGGTTCGCCCCAAGCCAAGGCCGAGAGGGAGTTGAACACCGGCTTCATGTGTTTTGGGTTCTCGACCACGTCGCCGAACGCCGATTCCATGCCCCAATAGCCCAGCATGATCCGGCGATCGACGCCGAAATCGGCCTCGATGCGGGTCAACAGGGAGGCATATTCCGCCGCCCGCTTCTTGCCGGTCGCGATGCGCCAGTCGGACACGCGGCGGTTGAGATACTGCCAGGTCTCTTCCTGGAATTCCGGTTGCGCGCGGTCCTGGGCATAGACGCCCTTGTCGGGCACCACCTCGGCGAACACGCGATCATAGACCTCGTCGGAGATGCCGCGCGCCCTGGCGCGGGCACGGAATTTCTGCACCCAGACCGGAAACGGCTGCGCGGCGCTCTGCGCATGGGCGGGTGACCCAACGGAAAGCGCAAAAGCTGCGCCTGCGAGGCCCGTCGTGAAGGCGCGGCGGTCCATGGGGCTCACGGTTCAATGTCCTGTTTGCGGGCTAGGATGCCACAGCCAAGGGGGTCTGCAAGATTTCCGGCCGTTCGACCTGCCGCTGCACCAGGCTGGCGATCAGCGTCGCGTCGAGCACATTGCCGGTGGAGACCAGACGAACCGGTCCGGGGCTGCCGGCAAAGGCGGTGGGGCCGAGCAGCGAGACCACGCGGCGGGCAATCGCCTGCGCCGGGTCGACCCAGGAGACCGGCCAGGGCGCGAGCCGCCGCAGATCATCGAGGATGAGCGGATAATGGGTGCAGGCCAGCACCACCGTGTCGGTGCGCCCGCCCGCGTCGCGCACGAAGCATGGAGCGATTTCCGCGCGGATCTGCGAATCTTCAATCGGGACGCCGTGGATGATGGATTCAGCGATGCCTGCGAGCAGGTCGCTGGGCACCAATGAGACCGCGCATGAACTGGCGAATTCCCGGATCAGGCTGCTGGTGTAGTCGCGCCGCACCGTGCCTGGCGTCGCCAATACGCTCACGCGCCGAGAGACCGAGGCTGCGCAGGCCGGCTTGATGGCGGGCACCGTGCCCACGAACGGAACCCCGTAGCGGGCGCGCAGCACCGGCAGGGCGAGGGTCGAGGCGGTGTTGCAGGCAATCACCACGATATCGGGGCGTACCGCCGGAAGCAGGGTATCCATCACCGTGCAGACGCGCTCGGACAGCGCCGCATCGCTCAGCGCGCCGTACGGGAAGCCGGCGTCGTCGGCAGCATAGACATAATGCGCATCGGGACGCAGCCGCGTGATCTCGCGGAACACCGACAACCCACCCAGCCCGGAATCAAACACGAGGATGGTCGGCGCATGAAAATTCAAGGACGGCACGGCAGCGTATCTCTCGGCCGAAGCGGTTGCTCTCGCCATGATGTATCCTCGTCGCCCCGGGCGATAATGTGGCTGAGAGACGTAAATGAAGCATGAGCGAGCGTGGCCGCAGCGGCACGGGCGCGCAGGGGAACCCGGCGCCCCGCGATCATGGGCCTGCGGGACCAGGCGCGGCGGCTGATGCTCAGCCCTGGACCTCGGGGGTGTGGAGAATGACGCCGTCGAGCTTCGCATCGAGCACGATCTGGCAGGACAGGCGCGAGGATGGCCGCACCTCGCGGGCGAAATCCAGCATGTCCTCTTCCATCGGCAAAGGTTCGCCGACTGCCTCGCGCCATGCTTCGTCCACATAGACGTGGCAGGTCGCACACGAACAGGCACCGCCGCATTCGGCATCTATGCCCGGTACGAGATGGCGGACCGCCACTTCCATGGCGGTACTGCCTTCCGGCGCGGTGAATGTACGCGAGATCCCGTCGAAGGAAACGAATGTAATGCGCGGCATGTCTTGGTCAGTCCCACAGGTTCCGCAGCGGGCAGCAGCGCGCATACCCGCAAGGCGCGCTATAATGGCCGGCGATCTGCAAGGCCATACCTAAGACGGCGCTTTCGTTAACGATATCTTCATATGTGTGGCGAGGCATGGTTCCAATCACCGGCCTGTCATCGTTAAGATAAGGTAAGGTAAACCGTTTGGTACAGGAAGGCGCTTGCTCTCCTGGATCGGGCGATTTCGAGCGAAGTTCGGGCGAAGAAGGTGCTTGGCACCGCCCTCCCCGCGACAGAGGCGAACGGCCACCATGAAGACCCCGAAGAAGATCCAGGATCCCACGGAGGCCGCCCTCTCGGCGATCCAGGAAGCGTTGACGCTGCCGATCGACGAGTCGGAGGTTGCGCCGCCCGTCGACGAGCGGCCGATACCGCCCTCCCGGGATACAAGGCCTGCGGGCCGGCGCCCACGGGTGGATGTGGCCGGCCGCCGGGCGGCGAACGACGATCGCCAGACCGTTGGCCAGTTGCTCAGCCAGCTTCAGCGCCGCTCCTCCTCGGCGCCCCTGTGGTGGGCGCTCGGCGTCTCGGTGGTCTGGATCGCCTTCGGCGCCATTTACGCGAGCGCCTCCCACTCGGTCGCCTGGTCGGAAGCGGGGGGCATCAGCGGCCTTCTCGCCTCGCCGGCGCTCCTGGCGATCGTCGCCGGGATTTTCCTTCCCCCCCTCGCCTTCTTCGCCATGGCGGCGATGGTCCGCCGCTCGCGCGACCTGCAGCTCATCGCCCGCTCCATGACCGAGGTGGCCCTGCGCCTCGCGCAGCCGGAATCCTTGGGCACGGATGCTGTGGTCTCGGTCGGCCAGGCGGTGCGCCGCGAGGTCGCGGCCATGGGCGAAGGCCTCGACCGCGCCGTTGCCCGCGCCGCCGAACTGGAGGCGGTCGTGCGCAACGAGGTGTCGATCCTCGAGCGGGCCTATGAAGGCAATGAGATCCGGATCCGCAACCTGATCGAGGAATTGCAGGCCGAGCGCCAGAACATCCTCATCCACACCGATCGCCTGCGCGAAGGCATCATGGACGCCGACAGCCTGCTGTCCACCGACATCAAGGACATCGCCGACCGGGT
Organism: Roseixanthobacter psychrophilus; assembly: GCF_043195195.1. Taxonomy (NCBI): domain Bacteria; kingdom Pseudomonadati; phylum Pseudomonadota; class Alphaproteobacteria; order Hyphomicrobiales; family Xanthobacteraceae; genus Roseixanthobacter; species Roseixanthobacter psychrophilus. The sequence goes on along the minus strand of NZ_JBAFWT010000006.1, from coordinate 190,171 downwards.
GCAGAACGGCGTACTCACCGCCGCCGAACGGGTGACCGACGTCTTCACGCAGCGCGGCGGAGAGATCCTCGACAACCTCACCCGCTCCAGCGAGCGCCTGGAAGGCACCCTCAAGAGCCGCACCGAAGAGCTGAATGCCAGCCTCGTCAGCTCCAGTGGCGAACTTGCCACCATGATTTCCCGCTGGAGCGAGGACGTCAGCGCGAACGTCGACAGCACCCGGGCGACCATCGCCGATACGCTGGCGGCCAACAGCGCCCGCATCAGTGCCGATATCGCCGCCCGCGTCGCCGACATGAACGACGCCGCCGACCGGGTCCAGAGCAACATCTTCGCCGCCGCCGACCGGGCCGGCGACCTGTTCGCCGAGAAGGGCGATCAGATGGTCGATACGCTCCAACGGGTCGGCGACGCTGTGGTCGACGGCATCGGCGCCAAGAGCATCGAGGTGATCGAGCGGCTGCAGGTGACCGGATCGGAGCTGGAGCAGGATCTCGCGCAGGCCAGCGACAAGCTGGAAGGCACGCTGAAGGCCCGCACCGATGATCTCAGCGCCTCGCTCATGTCCGCCACCACGGAAGTGTCGCTGCTGATCTCGCGCTGGAGCGACGAGGTTTATACCAACGTCGAATCCTCCCGCGCCACGATCACCGACACGCTGGCGGTCAACGGTGCCCAGATCACCGACGACATCGCCCAGCGCGTGGGCGAAGTGACCCAGACGCTGCGGTCCACCGGCGAGCACATGGTGCTGGAATTCTCCACCCGCGGCGGCGATGTCGTGCGCAAGCTGGAGGAGACGGGCGCCCGTGTCGCCGAGACCATCTCCCTGCATGGCGGCGATTTCGTCGATCGCATCGAGACCACCGGCAACCGCATCAACGAGACCATCGCCGCCCAGAGCGACGCGCTGCAGGATCGCATCGCCGACACCGGCGACCGCCTCGCCCAGGCGCTGGAGCAGAGCGGCGTCCAGGTGACCGCCTCGCTCATGCAGAAGGGCGACGAGATCGCCGTGTCCCTCACCCGCGCCGGCACCGACATGACCGACCGCCTCGGTGCGGTTGGCGCCGAGGTGACCGAATCCATCGGTTCGCGCGGCAGCAAGGTGACCCAGACCTTCAGCGAGACCGCCGACCGGCTGGTCTCGACCATCGCCGGCAAGAGCGAAGCCATCGAGGAAATGCTCGATGGCCACCTGAAGGCGTTCGACGAGACGATCACCGTGCGCGGCGGCGAGCTTGCCGAGCGCATCGGGCGCGACAGCACCTTGATGGCGCGAGCGGTGCGCGATGGCGTCGCCACCTTCGATACCACCCTGCGCGAGCACGCTCCGGCCCTGGTGGACGGCATTGCCGGCCAGGTCGATGCGCTCAACCAGACCTTGCGCGGAACGCTCGGTGAAGTGGACCAGCGCTTCGGCGCCGCCACCGAAGCGGCTGCCGCCACGCTCGACCAGTGCATGGCACGCGTGACCGAGACCATCGATGCCCGCGCCGACCGCCTGACCGACACCCTCGCCGGCCGCACGGCCGAGATCACCAAGGTGCTTGCCGAGGGCACGCAGGCGAGCCAGGCCGCGCTCGACGGCTCCCTCTCGACGCTGGACGCCTTCTTCACCCGGCGTAGCCAGAGCTTGGGCGAGGAACTGGCGAGCCGGACCGCCGAAATCACCCGCGCCCTTAGCGAGGGAACCCGCGCCACCCACGCGGCGGTGGAACAGTCGCTCGACACGCTGGAAAGCTTCTTCGTGCAGCGGGCCGACGGCCTCAGCGAGACACTGACGAACCGGACCGCGGATATCGCCCGCACCCTCACCGATGGCAGCCGCGCCACCGGTGCCGCGTTGGATCAGTCGCTGGAATCCCTGGATGCGTTCTTCGGCGAACGGGCCGACAGCATCGCCAACAAGGTTGCCGAGCGCACTGCCCATATCACGCAGACCCTCGCCGACGGGACCGAGGCCACCAATGCGGCGCTCGACCAATCGCTGAACCAGCTCGACTCCTTCTTTGCCACGCGCAGCCGCGCGCTCAGCGACATGGTTGGCGAGCGGGCCAATTTCGCCAGCCGCACCATCGGCAGCCGCGCCGACGAGATCGCCGCGATGCTCGACGGGCGCGTCGCGCGGATCGAGGATCTGGTCACCGGCCGCCTCGCGCAGGTCACCGACGGGCTGGAACAGCGCGGCCTCGCGGTGGCCGAGAGCCTGGCCAGCCGCGTGGAGGCCGTCACGACGCAATTGTCGAGCGAAGCCGGCACGGTGGAGCGCAACCTGGTTCAGCTCGCGGACAATGTCGGCAAGGGGCTCTCGCTCCAGGCTGACAGCGTCTCGGCCACCCTCGGCTCGCGCCTCAACGAGATCGCCGACCTGATCGACAGCAAGAGCGGCTCCTTCCTCGCGGCGCTCCAGAGCACCGGCGAGGCGGCCGTCGCCCAGATCACCGCCACCAACGGCACGCTCCAGGCCGATGTGGAGGCCATCGTCGCGCGGCTCAATACGGCGAATGCGACGTTCCAGCAGTCCATGGGCAATGTCGTGGCCTCGCTGACCCAGTTCGAGGGAGGGTTCGCCGATCAGGTGAAGGCGCTCGAAGGCTCGGTGGGCCTCATGGGCGACGCCGCCAGCGCCACCCTCGGGCAGATGGACGCGCAGGTTCAGACCCTGCGCACCCTCACCCAGGGCGCCCTGAAGGAGATTGCCTCCCTGACCAACCGCTTCGAGGAGCAGGGCCGGCTCGTGCGCTCCGCCTCGGATTCGCTTGGCCAAAGCCACGAGAAGGTGGACCAGACCCTCACCAACCGCCGTGTCGCCATCGAGCAGCTCGGCGCCAGCCTCACCGAGCGGGTGCAGGATCTCGACGAACGCCTGCAGGGCTTCCATGGCACGCTGGAGCAATCGCTCCAGGCGGCGCAGATGCGCGCCCGGGAGATTGCCGCCATCGTCGCAGATTCGGCCGCCTCCTCCTCCAAGGCGCTGGAAAGCCAGATGGAACGCATGCGCACCGGCTCCGATGCCGAGCGCGAGCGCATGATGCAGGCCTTGCGCGGCACCTATCAGTCGGCGCTTACCGACGTGAACTCCCTGTTCGAGGATACTGGCCGTCGCTTCAACGACGTGGCGCGCGAACTGAAGGGGGCGGCACAGGAAGTCCAGCAGTCCATCGAGCTGGCGCGCGAGGAGATGAAGCGCGGCATCCTGGAACTGCCGGCCGAGACCGAGGCCAGCGCCGCCACCATGCGGCGTGCGGTTGCCGAGCAGATCAAGGCGCTCGCCGAGCTGAACGAGATCGTCGCGCGGCAGGGCCAGTCGGCCGACGTGGCGGCGCCCGCCGGGCGGGTCGTTTCGCGGGACGCCGCGCCGTCGCGCGAGACTACGGTGCGCGAGACTGCGGCCCGTGAGGCTCCGGCCCGCGAAGCTCCAGTGCGCCGCGAGCCTGTGCGCGAGGCCGCGCGGGACCTGCGGTCAGAGCCGACCCAGCCGGTGCGCGCGCGCACCGAGCCGCCGGCATCGCCCATCGGCCCGTTCGAACCGACCCGTCGTCCGGCTCCGCGCCGGCCCGAGCCGGCTGCGGAACGCACTCAGGATCCACGCCCCGCGCCCCGCGCGCCCCAGGCCGAGGACAATAGCCGTGAAGGCTGGTTGTCGGAGCTTCTGGCGCGTGCCTCCGGCGATCTCGCCGAGGCGAATCTCGATCCGAAGCCGGAGCCGGTGCGCCCGGTGGCGCGGCCCGTGCGTGACCGGCCCCATCATCACACCATCGAGTCGCTCGACTCGCTCTCGGTGGACATCGCCCGCATGATCGACCATCAGGCAGCTGTTGAACTGTGGGAGCGCTACAAGCGCGGCGAGCGCAACGTGTTCACCCGCAAGCTCTACACGATGCAGGGGCAGCAGACCTTCGAGGAACTGCGTCGCAAGTATCGTAGCGATGCCGAGTTCCACGAGATCGTGGACCGCTATGTCGCCGAGTTCGAGCGTCTGCTGGACCAGGTGGCAGCCGACGACCGCGGCAATGTGCTGACCAAGACCTATCTCACTTCGGATACCGGCAAGGTCTACACCATGCTTGCCCATGCGGCGGGCCGCTTCGACTGAGGCAGCGGCAAGCAAAATCCATGAGCGCGGGGCATCAGGGGCGGGAGCAATCCCGCCCTCTTCTTTTGACCTGTGATGGTGGCAATCGCCGCCTTACGATTCCGGGGTGCCACGCCTTAGGCGGACCCCTCTGTCGAAGCCAAGCCTCTTTTTCCAAGCTTCGAGGGCGCTTCACCGAGCAAAGTAATTCGATTGCCCGAAAACGCTCACTCTCATTGTGGAAGCGCGTTTTCTTCACGCGAACCGGTTGCCACTTCGCTCGAAAACGCTCTAGCGGTGGCGCCCAAAATGGAAAAGCGGGCGCATCGAGCGCCCGCCTTGCAGTCATGGGATCTGAAGGATCAGAAGCGGACGGACGCCCAGCGCACGATTTCGACCAGCACCTGGTTGGATGCAGCATCAAGCGCGGCGGTCACCGTGGCGCCATTCATCGTCGCAATGGGCACGCGCGCGGAGAACACCTGCGCGGCAAGAATGCGGCCGGCGGCATTGCCGATGATCTTGGCCGAAAGCTCCACCACCGCGGTCGTTGTGCCGTTCTCGACCCGCACGCCGAAGGTGCGGATGTCGATGTTGAGCTGGTATTCCGCGCTCACTCCATCGCCCGGCCGGGCCACGCGGCGCAGCTTGCTGCCGTTCTCGAAGGCCTGGACCATCCGCGCCTGCAGCAACGAGGGCAGCTTGTCGCCCCATTGGGCATCGCCGAGATAGGTGATCTGTCCCGGCGCGGGCTCCACCAGGATCTTTTCGGTGTCGAGCACGGCGAGCGCGGTTGGCGTGGCCACGATCAACTGCCCCGTCCCGGTCCCGCGCGCCGTGAAATTGGTCGGTGCCGAGAGGTCGAACGTGGGCACCGGCGCAGAAGCGCAGGCCGAGAGTGCCAGTGCGGCCAGCAGGGCGATGGCGGGGCGCACCCCGGAACGCTCAGAATGGGACAAGCGACACACCCTTGGCTCGTGGAAAGTCACGACTCACCGCCTGTATTCTGGGACGGAGCTGCCGCCGAAGATGAACTGACGGGGATTGCGCTCCAGGTTCCGGAACACGCGCTCGATCTCCGACAATGTGCGGCGCCCGTCGCTCGCCAGCGCCTCGTACTGGCGCAGGCCGGGGCCCGTGAATTTCTCGATCTGGCTGCTCAGGTCGGCGGTGCGCTTGTCCAGATTGTCCGAAAGCTTGCGCACCGAGGCGGCGGCGTCGGACACCTGCTGCACCATGCCGTCCTTGTCGCCGGTGGCGCGCTTGAGATTGTCCAGCACATCGTCGGCCTTGGCCGCGAGATCGTTCAACTGCCCCGAAAGGTCGTTGACCCGCTTCAGCAGCGAGCCCACGTCCTCGGACCGGTCGGACACCGCCTTGGTAAAGGTATCCACGTTCTTGACGATGGCCGCGACCTTTTCCGGGTCGATGGCCTCCAGCACGGTGTTCACGCGGCGGGCGACGCCCTGCACGGTCTCCACAAGGCTCGCGATGCCGGTGCCGCCTTCCGCCTCGATGCGCGGCAGGCCGTTCGGCCCGATGGGCAGCGGCGGCGCATTGGCCTCGCCGCCGCGCAGGCTGACCGCGACGATGCCCGTGAGGCCCTGGGATTCCAGCGTGGCGCGGGCGTCCGAAAGGATCGGCACATTGGGCTGCACCCCGACGCGCACCAGCACCTCGTCCGGCGCGCCGGGCACGAGGCCGAGTTGCAGCACCTGGCCGACGGGGATGCCGTTGAACAGCACGTTGTTGCCTTGCCGCAAACCGCTCACGGTTCCGGAATAGACGATTTCATAGGACTTGCGGCCCTCGGTATCCTGAGGACGCGCGAACCAATAAACGAAGGCGAATGCGCCGACGATCACGAGAAGGGTAAAAGCGCCGATGGTGGTGTAGTTGGCTCGGGTCTCCATCCTTACCTTCCTACCTCACCTTTTGCCTGAACCGCGCGGGCGCGCGCTCCGTGGAAATACGCGCGAAGCCAGGGATGCTGCGCCTCCATCATCGTCTCAATGGTGCCCTGGGCGATGACCTTGCCATCGGCGAGCGCCGCGATTCGATCACAGACCGTATGCAGACTGTCCAGATCGTGCGTTACCATGAAAACGGTCAGTCCCAAAGTCTGCTGAAGCGTCGTGATCAATTCGTCGAAATCGCCCGCGCCGATGGGGTCGAGGCCGGAGGTTGGCTCGTCCAGGAACAGGATTTCAGGATCGAGGGCCAAAGAGCGGGCGAGCGCGGCGCGCTTGATCATGCCGCCGGAGAGCTCTGAAGGCAGCTTCTCGCCGACATCGCATTTCAGCCCGACCATCTCGATCTTGGCATAAGCGATGTCGTCCATCATGCGCTGGGAGAGCTTGAGATTCTCCCGCAGCGGAAACTGGATGTTCTGCTTGACGGTCAGCGACGAGAACAACGCGCCTTGCTGGAACAAGACGCCCCATCGTCGCTCCATGGCCGAGCGCTCGGTCTCGGTCAGCGTATCCATGTCCTGACCAAATACCTCCACTTCCCCGGACCGCTTGGGCACCAGCCCGAGGATCGTACGGGTAAGAACGGATTTACCGCCTCCAGAGGTCCCGACGAAGCCGAGAATTTCGCCGCGCAGAATATCGAGGTTGAGATGGTCGAGAATGATGCGGTCGCCGAAGCCCACCACGAGGTCACGCACCCGGATGATGGGCTCGCGATAGCCCTCCATCTCCGCCAGACCGCTATTGGTGCGTCGTTTCTCCAGAGTGGTCGCGGTCATGGCGCCTCACATATCGATCGAGGCGAAGAACATGGCGAAAACGCCGTCCATGACGATGACGAGGAAGATCGCCTTCACCACGGAGGCGGTCGTGTGCTGGCCCAGGGATTCGGCGCTGCCGCCCACGCGAAGGCCTTCCAGGCACGCCACCAGCCCGATCACCGCCGCCATGAACGGCGCCTTGATCATGCCGACCAGGAAATGATCGATCGAGATCGCTTCCTTCAGGCGGTCCATGAACACGTCCGGCGCGATGCCGCCATAGGTCCAGGCGACCAGGCCGCCGCCGATCAGGGCAGACATGGAGCCGATGAAGGTCAGCAGGGGCAAGGCGATGATCAGCGCGAGAATGCGGGGCACCACGAGGATTTCGATCGGGTCGAAGCCCATCACGCGCAGGGCGTCCACCTCCTCGCGCATGCGCATGGAGCCGAGCTCTGCGGTATAGGCGCTGCCGGAGCGGCCGGCGATCATGATCGAGACGATCAGCACCCCGAGTTCGCGCAGCACCAGCACGCCGACCATGTCCACCACATAGATGTCGGCACCGAATCGCCGGAAGTGGAAGATCCCCTGCTGGGAAAGAATGCAGCCGATGAGGAAGGTGATCAGGATGATGATCGGCACGGCGCGAAAGCCGACGCGATCCACCTGGTTGACCATCGCCGTGAAGCGGAAGGTGCGCGGCCGGGAGGTCATGCGTAGCCCGGCGGCGATCGAGGCGCCGACGAAATTCAGCAGCGCCAAGCCGTCGCTCGCGACCGACACCACTTCCCGCCCGATCCGCTCCAGAATGGTATCTTGCCGCCGCGCGGGCGGCTGGGCCTCAAGCCCCGTGCGCTTCATCTCGTCGAGCAGAACCTGATACCGGCGCTTCAACCCCCGGATTTCCGGCTCCACGCCGTCGACGGCCCAGGCACGGCGCAGGCGCTCCAGCAGCAGGGCGCCGAACGTATCCATCCGCTCCACGCCGGAGAGGTCGATATCCACGTTGCGGGCGCTGGGATGGGCGGCGGTTGCCTGATCCACGAGATGTTCGAGATCGTCGGCCCGGTCCGATATCCAGAGGCCGCGTCCCACCACCTGCAGGCGGTCTCCGGCGGGCGCGACATCGAGGAGCGAGGCGTTGGCCACTCAGGTCTCCGGAAAAGGACTGCGCTTGAGCGCGCGCATGTCCATGGTCATACTCGGCCCACCGAGCGCCGTCGAGGGTGCAAAGGCGCTGACGCAAGGGGCCGCAACCCTCGTCATTCCTTCAACAGCCCCACAGCGTTAACGAAATATGCCATCCCTGACCGTGAAGATCGAGCGCTTTCCCATTGCGGGAACCTTCACCATTGCCCGCGGCTCGAAGACCGAGGCGGTGGTTGTCGTTGCGCGACTGCAAGACGGGCCGCATGTGGGGCGCGGGGAAAGCGTGCCCTATGCACGCTACGGGGAGAGCGTGGAGGGGGTGGCGGCCTTGGTCGGCACGTTCGCCGATGCCGTGGCCGAGGGCCTCGATCGCGAGGCGCTGCAACGCCGCCTGCCGGCCGGTGCGGCCCGCAACGCGCTCGATTGCGCCTTCTGGGATCTTGAGGCCAAGAGGTCCGGCGTGCCCGCTTACGCCCTCGCCGGCCTGCCGTTGCCGCGCCCGCTGGTCACCGCTTATACCCTCAGTCTCGATACGCCGCAGGCCATGGCTAAGGCCGCCGCGGCGGCGGGGCGGCCCTTGCTGAAGCTCAAGTTCGGTGGTGCGGGAGATGTGGAGCGCATCGCCGCCGTACGTGCGGCTGTGCCGCAGGCCCGCCTGATCGTCGATGCCAATGAGAGCTGGAGCGCGGCCGATCTTGCTGCGAATCTCGATGCTTGCGCCCGGGCCGGCGTCGAATTGATCGAGCAGCCGCTGCCGGCGCAAGACGATGCCGCCCTCGGCGAGATCGCCCACGCCGTGCCGATCTGTGCCGATGAGAGCGTGCACGACCGGGCCGGACTGCGGGACCTGCGCGGGCGCTATGACGCGGTGAACATCAAGCTGGACAAGAGCGGTGGGCTCACCGAAGCCCTTGCCCTCGCCGAGGAAGCCAAAGCGCTGGGGTTCGACATCATGGTCGGCTGCATGCTGGCCTCCTCGCTCGCCATGGCGCCGGCGATGCTGGTGGCGCAGTCGGCGCGGTTCGTGGACCTCGATGGGCCGCTCCTGCTGGCGCGCGACCGTGATCCCGCCCTGCGCTATGACGGCGCCCTCGCCTTCCCGCCTGAGCCCGCGCTCTGGGGGTGAAGCCAGAGCGTCGCGAGAGCGAGGGCGGCACCGAGGCCGCCAAGGGCTGCCGAGGCCAGGAAGCATTCGGCGCCATAGCGGGTCCAGAAGACGCCGGCCGCCGCGCTGGCGGCGGACAGCATCAGGCTCACCGTCCAGGCCGCAATGGATTGCGCGCCGGCCGCCCGGTGCTCCGGCGTGTTGCGCGCCACCAGTTCCACCATCCCAAGATAGGTCGCGCCGAAAGTCGCGCCGTGCAGCACTTGCAGGACGACCAGCGCCGCCAGCGGGGGACTTTGGGCGAGGAAGGCAAAGCGCACCACGCCCGCAATTCCGCCGAGCGCGATCAGCGTCAGCGGCCCGAGCCGCGCCACGGCGCGGGTGCCGAAGCGGAAGAACACGATTTCGGCCAGAACGCCGATCGCCCAAAGCACGCCGATGACGCTCAGCGAGAGCCCGCTCTCGGCCCAGTGCAGCGAGCCGAAGGCATAAAGCGTGGCATGGCTCGCCTGGACCAGGGCCGCGGCGCCGACACCGGCCACGAGCACTGCCGGCACACGCATCGGGACGAGATGCAGGCTCGCGGTCTCGGCAGGGCGCTTCAGCTCGGGCAAAGCGAGCGTGCAGGCGAACAGGACCGCCTGCCCGGCGATCATCAGCCCCACCACGATGCCCGCGCCAGCCTGCGCCACCAGAACGCCGCCCAGCAGATTGGCGCCCACGAAGGCCGCCGATCCCCACAGGCGGCTTCGGCCGTAATCCACCGCCCCGCGCCGGGCCTGCCGTGTCGTATAGGCATCCAATAAAGCGTAGGAAGGGTTCCAGGCCATCGCCGTGAGCCCCAGCGCCACATAGATCGCGAGCGTGGTGCTGCAAAGCGCGAGCACCGACATCAACAGTGTGCTGGCGCAGGCCAGGCAGACGAGAATCGCCTTGGGGCGCCCGAGCCGGTCGGACAAAAGGCCGAGAATCGGCGTCGCCACGAGGCGCGTCACCAAGGGCACCGCCAGGGCGATGCCGATCTCGTCCGGGTCGAGGCCACGGGCGATCAGCCAGAGGGAAAAGAACGGCATATAGATGCCGAGGGAGAAATAGAGCGCGCCGAAGGCACAGGCCAAGCGCAGCTGAACCGGCCGCGCTTCTCCCCCACCACTCGTCATTCGCCCGTCTCCCGGCATCTTTCTCGGGCCCCGTGCGGATGGCGGCGGGGCGCACTTCGCCCCTGCGGCCTCCCGGCGGATTTCGCGAACCGCCTCAGGCGTTCAGGCAAGCCATGAAGGTGGCCACATCGACATTGCCGCCGGAGAGCACGATCGCCACCACCTTGCCCCGGGCGTCATAGCGCCCTTCGAGCAGGCTTGCGAGCGCAACGGCACCGCCGGGCTCGACCACCAGCTTCAGTTCGCGAAACGCGTAGGCGACCGCGCGCGCGACTTCAACGTCGGTGGCGGAAACCGCTTCGCCCGAGAGCCGGCGGTTGATTTCGAAGGTGAGCGCGCCGGGGGTCGGGGCGAGCAGCGCGTCGCAGAACGAGCCGGTCGCGACCGCGTTGCGCTCCCGCACGCCGGATTGGAATGAGCGCGCGTGATCGTCGAACAAGGCCGGCTCGGCGAGGATGATGCGGGCGCCGGGCACCTGCGCCTTCACCGCGAGCGCGATGCCGGCCATCAGCCCGCCGCCGGAGGCATTGGCGCTGACGATATCGGGAACGAGGCCCTGGGCGGCGAGATCGGCGACGATTTCCAGCCCCACCGTTCCCTGGCCCGCGATGATGTGGGGATCGTCATAGGGCGGCACGAAGATCGCCCCCCGCTCGGCGGCGATGGCATTGGCGATGGCGTCGCGATCGTCGGTCGTGCGGTCGTAGTCCACCACTTCCGCGCCGAGGGCGATGGTGCGCTCACGCTTCAGCGCCGGCGCGTCCGTGGGCATGACGATGACGGCCGGCATGCCGAGCAGCTTCGCCGACGCGGCAACCCCTTGGGCATGGTTGCCGGAGGAGCAAGCGACGACGCCCCCGGCCCGCTGGTCCACGGGGATCTGCACCATCCGGTTATAGGCGCCGCGGAACTTGAACGAGCCGGTGCGCTGGAGCGTCTCCGGCTTCAGGAAGACGCGCCCGCCCGTGAGTTCGCTGAGAACCGGCGAATAGACAAGCGGCGTGCGTACGGCGACGCCGGCGAGTCGAACGGCTGCGGCGTCGACATCCGCAGCGGTGGGAAGAGAAGGAATCATCGTCATGCGGAGGAGACGATACGGGTCCGCCGCAATAAGCGAAAGCGCCGCGCCACCGGGCCGAAATCATGGGCGATCAGCACATTGTCGAGAAACTGGCGCGCGCATTCGCGCCATGTGTGTCGCAAGGCGAAGTCCCGTGCCGCCACCGGCGACAACTCCAGCGCCTTCAGGCAGGCGTTGCGCAGATCCTCGTCCAGCACGCCCACCGGCTCGGTGGCATCTTCCAGCACGTCCTTGGGGCCGGTGACGGGATAGGCGGCCACCGGCAGCCCGCTCGCCAGGGCCTCCAGCAGCACGATGCCGAAGGTGTCGGTGCGGCTCGGGAATACGAACACGTCGCTGCCGGAATAGACCCGCGCGAGATCCTCGCCCTCCAGCGGGCCGAGGAAGTGGGTGGCGGGATAGCGCTCCTTGAGGCTGTTGAGCGCCGGGCCGCCGCCGACCACCACTTTCGAACCCGGCAGGTCCAGTGCCAGGAAGGCCTCGATATTCTTTTCGACCGCGACCCGGCCGACGAACAGGAAGACCGGCTTCGGCAAGCCCAGGTCCACCTCCGGGCGCGGCCGGAACATGTCCGCGTCGACGCCGCGCGACCAGCGCATCAGGCGCTTGAAGCCGCGCGAATCCAATTCCCGCTCCAGCGTGGCGGTGGAGACCATCACGCCGCCGCCGGCATTGTGGAAGCTGCGCAGCCAGGCATAGGTCAGGCGTTCCGGCACCGGCGCGCGGGCGGAGAGATATTCCGGGAATTTGGTGTGATAGCTGGTGGTGAAGGTGCGCTTGGAGGCGATGCAGGCGCGCCGCACCAGCATGCCGATCGGCCCCTCGGTCGCGACATGCACGAAGTCTGGCCGCATCGCCTCGATCCGCCGCATGATCATGCGCGGGGTGGCCAGAGCGAGGCGGATTTCCTGGTAAGTGGGCAAGGGCACGGTGCGGAACCCTTGCGGGCTCAGGAACATCATCTCGGCACCGAGGGCCTCGGCCTCCCGTGCGGTATGCTCAAGAGAACGCACCACCCCGTTGATCTGGGGGTGCCAGGCATCCGTCGCCACAAGTACCCGCATCAGGCCGCCGCGCGCGCCCCCTCAACTTCGGATTCGGGCACCGCTTCGAGGCGGCGTGTCCAGGAAATGATTTCCATGCGCCCGTCGTCATGCTCCGCGATGGCGGTGCAGCTTTCGACCCAGTCTCCGCAATTCACGTACCGTACACCGAACTGGTCATGAATGACCGCATGGTGGATATGGCCGCAGATCACGCCATCCACTTTATGCCGCTTGGCCTCGTCGGCAACCGCTTCCTCGAACTTGCCGATGTAATTCACCGCATTCTTCACCTTCAGCTTCGCCCATTGGCTGAGCGACCAATAGGTGAGGCCGAGCTTGCGGCGCGCGAGGTTCACATAGGTGTTGATCGCGAGCGCGAGCGTGTAGGCGCCGTCGCCCAGGAAGGCGAGCCATTTGGCGTGGCGCACCACCACGTCGAACACGTCGCCATGGATCACGAGGTAGCGCTTGCCGTCCGCGGCTTCATGGATCGCTGTTTCCACGACCTCGATGCCGCCGAAATGCGTGCCGTAGTAATCGCGCAGGAATTCGTCGTGATTCCCGGGCAGGTACACCATGCGCGTGCCCTTGCGGCCCTTGCGCAGCAGCTTCTGCACCACGTCATTGTGCTTCTGCGGCCAATACCAGGAGCTGCGCAGGCGCCAGCCGTCGACGATGTCGCCGACCAGGTAAACCGTATCGGCGTCATGAAATTTCAGGAAGTCGAGAAGAAGGTCGGCCTGGCATCCCTTGGTCCCGAGATGGACGTCGGAGATGAACAGAGCTCTGTACCTGCGCGCTTCAGGGCTATCGCTCACGGCATGGCCTCTGCGGAAATTTGCTCCCTGAGAGCAGTGTGACGGACTTAGCCGGAGTCGTGTATCCTTTTTATGACGCCACTGCGAACACGACTTTCAATTCTACCGCACAGCAACATAACTTCACCGGCTCCGCCACCGGTGGTTTGCAACACCCGTGCGCGAATCGATCCGAGCAAGCGTCGCAAGCATTGACCAATTGGCTCGCGCGCGCCAGCTTGCGCGCCAGTGGGCCGGTCGTGTCCGCACATTCATCGAAAGCAGGGAGAGGTCCGATGAAGCTCGTTCGCTTCGGGGAAAAAGGACAGGAAAAGCCGGGTCTAATCGATTCAACCGGCAAGATCCGGGACATCTCATCCCTGGTCCAGGACATCGCCGGCGACGTGCTCACCCCCGAGGGCCTCGCCCGGATCCGTGCCGCCGACCCCCAGGCGTTTCCGCTGGCGCCCGAGGGCGTGCGCCTCGGTTCCTGCGTCCCCCGGCCGGGAAACTTTGTCGCAGTGGGCCTCAACTTCGCTGACCATGCCGAGGAGACCGGCAACCCCATCCCCGACGAACCGGTGCTGTTCAACAAGGCGCCGAACTGCGTCGGCGGTCCCAATGACGTCGTGATGATTCCCAAGGGCTCTACCAAGCTCGATTGGGAAGTGGAATTGCTGATCGTGATTGGCGCCCGTGCCCGCTATGTGGAAAAGGCCGACGCGCTGAAGCATGTGGCCGGCTATGCCGTGTGCAACGACGTGTCCGAGCGTGCGTTCCAGATCGAGCGCGGTGGCCAGTGGACCAAGGGCAAGGGATGCGAGACCTTCGGCCCCATCGGCCCCTGGCTCGTCACCACCGACGAGATGTCCGACACCTCCGACCTTGCCATGTGGCTGGAAGTGAACGGGGAAAGGGTCCAGGACGGCTCCACCCGCACCATGATCTTCGATCCGGCCTATCTGGTGTCCTACATCAGCCAGTTCATGGTGCTCGATCCCGGCGATATCATCACCACCGGCACGCCGCCCGGCGTCGGCCTCGGCATGAAGCCGCCGCGCTATCTCAAGGCCGGCGACGTCATGAAGGTCGGCATCCAGGGTCTCGGCGAACAGCAGCAGACCGTCGTTCCGTTCGCGGGCTGACAGGAGGGGGGCCCCGCGCTGGGGCCCCTTTTTCATTGCCGGGCGGCCTATTGCAGGGTCGTGTGGGCGAGCCAGGTCTTGACCGCATTCAGCGCTTCGCCCCGGTTTCCGGTGCGGTGCTGGGCCTCCTGATAGACCGCCAGTTGGACATCGGCGCTGGTGCCGGCCATGGAAATCGTCCGCAGGTGCAGCAGGGCTTCGAGGGCGCCGAGCGCGTCGGCATCCTCGCCCACCATGACGATGAGCGATTCCACCGCATCCGATACCGGAACCGCCCGCCGCTCGGCCAGATTCACGAATGAACCGTGGATGCCGTAGCGTTGGGCGCGCCATTTGTTCTCGTTGGCGATCGCCCGGTCCACCGCGCCGATCTGCGCATTGTGACTCGGGTTGCGCACGAGATAGCGCACCAGCGCACGGTAAAGCGCGGAGATGGCGACCGTATCCTGGATCCGGGTGCAACTGTCGGGCGCGCGCAGTTCCAGCGTCGGATGCTTCGCGGAGGGCCGGATCGCCCACCACACATAGCTCGAATCGGTGATCGCCCGCGCCTCCACCATGGCATCCACATAGGTCTGGTAATCGGCGCTGCTCTCGAACAGTTCCGGCAGTCCGGTGCGGGGGAGTTCGTCGTAGGCGGCAAGCCGGTAGCCCATGAGCCCGGTCTGCTTCGAGCCCCAGAAGGGTGAGGAGGTGGCGAGCGCGATGAAGTGGGGGATGTAGGGCAGGATGCGGCGCATCACGTCCACCCGCTGGTCGGGATCGGGCAATTCCACATGCACGTGCAGCCCGCAGACCATGTTGCGCTCGCCGAGCATCTGCAAATCGTGCATCAGCCCGTCGTAGCGGTTGGCCTCGGTGTGCCGCACGCCCTCCCAGGTCGCGGTGGGGTGGGTGCCGGCCGCAATGAAGCAGAGCCCGTGTTCCGCCGCGACCCTCGCCGCCCGGGCGCGCAGTTCGCGCAATTCATCAAGGGCGCTGCTGGTCTGCGTCGCGGGGCTGGTCGCCATCTCGAGCTGGGACTGAAGCAATTCCACCG
The DNA here is from genome assembly GCF_043195195.1 of Roseixanthobacter psychrophilus. NCBI lineage: Bacteria > Pseudomonadati > Pseudomonadota > Alphaproteobacteria > Hyphomicrobiales > Xanthobacteraceae > Roseixanthobacter > Roseixanthobacter psychrophilus. The sequence goes on along the minus strand of NZ_JBAFWT010000006.1, from coordinate 174,834 downwards.
TGACGGAATCACCAAGCTGCTGGGTCAGGTCGTCGAAAAACCGTGCCGGCATACGCCGTTGCACGGACTTGGTTTGCGCATCGACTACGAAGAATTCTTCTTCGATGCCAAATCGGTAGTCTTCCGACATTCGCCGTCCCTCCGCATCTCACCCAGATGCATGGCTGTAACGCCACGCTTGGGTTTCGGTTGCGCGGAGGTTGAGGAAAAATAGGACGTAAATGCGGCAGTGAAATCAACGCGAGGATCGCACTGTTATTTAGAATTATTATTATCGTCGTTTCGAAAGAGAAATGAATGCCTTACAATTTTTAAAATTTACGTCAAAAGACACATGGAACCAAGAGGGCTCTGGCGCGTTATACGCTTCTTTTTACAGGGGGATCAGGCCCGCCCGCCCGGAGCCGCCCCGGCAAGATCGCCGCGCACCGCTTGGATCAAGGTCAGGGCCGCAACCGCCGCCGTATCCGCCCGCAGGATGCGCGGGCCGAGCGAGAGAACCACCACGCCGGGGTGCGCATGCAGCATGCGCCGCTCTTCCGAGGCGAATCCCCCTTCGGGGCCGATCAGCACGCTGGCGGGCCCAGGTGCGGCGGCCCGCAGGGTCGCGATCGGATCGGTGTGGGCCGCGCTTTCGTCGCAGAACACCAGGACCCGGTCGCGCGGGAGGGCGGCGAGCCATTTGTCCAGCGCTACGGGCTCGCTCACCTGCGGCAGGGAGAGGATGCCGCATTGCTCCGCCGCTTCCACCGCGTTGGCGCGCATGCGGTCGGTGTTGACCCTGTTGACCTGGGTGTAGCGGGTGAGCACCGGGACCAAGCGCCCCGCCCCCATCTCCACCGCCTTCTGAATCATATAGTCGAGGCGAGCGTGCTTCAGCGGGGCGAAGGCATAGTCGAGGTCGCCCGCCGGCGGCTGGGGCCGAAGCGCCCGCTCGGCGGCGAACCGCACCTCGCGCTTGTGGCCTTCGATCCGGTGGGCGAGCCATTCGCCATCCCGCCCGTTGAACAGCAGCAGGCTGCCGCCCACCTGCATGCGCAGCACATTCGCGACATAATGGGCCTGCTCGGCCGCGAGCAGGATCTGGGCGCCGTCGCTCAGATCATCCTCGACGAACAGACGCTGGAGACGCGAAGGATTGTCGGACATTGAGGTCCCTCCCGCCCAAGCCACACCATGGCCTGGGCGAGAAAACAAGCCTGTCGGCGCGGGGGAATTATTGCTTCGCGCCCTCGGCGTTGAACTGCTTGAGATAGGCGATCAGGTCGGCGCGCTCGCCTTCCGGCTTGATGCCGAAGAAGGCCATCTTGCCCTTGGGGGCGAGCACCTTGGGATTGGCGAGATATTCGTTGAGCGTGGCCTCGTCCCACACCTTGCCCGCCGCGGCGCCGGCCTTCAGATCGTCGGAATAGGCATAGCCGGGGAATTCCGCCCATTTGCGGCCGACGATGCCATTCAGCGGCGGGCCGACCTTCACCTTCGCGTCGGGGCCGACCGCGTGGCACGCCATGCACTTGCGGAAGGATTGCTCACCCTTGGCGAGGTCCGGGTCGGCATGGGCCAGCGTGCTGGAAACGGCCAGGGCGGCCAGGGCCGAGAGCAGAAGACGGGGCATGAGTTCTTTCCTTGGGCATTTCGAGCGATGGGACACCGGCGTGCCGGGGACCAAATGTGACAAGACGTGGCGGCGTGTGGCGTTCGGGACACTACCCGCCGGGACATAAGAGCCGCACTGGAAACATTCCAAGTGGCCATTTGCGCGCGCATGACCGTCCGTCAGTCAATGGTGCGGCGCACCCATGCTGCTTGGAGGCGGCGATCGGCTCCGCTAACATCAGAGTTTCAAGGATTCTCAGGAAGGCGAAGGGGTTCGCCATGGCGTCTCACGTGGTCAAGCTCGGCGGCAGCCTGGAGCGCAGCGGCGACATCAGGTCGCTGGCGGGCCGGCTCGCGGGCATGCCGGGCGTTGTGGTCGTGCCCGGCGGCGGGCGCTTCGCCGATGCGGTGCGCGCGGCGCAAGGCCCGCTCGCCTTGTCCGAGCGTGCCTGCCATTCCATGGCGATCCTGGCCATGGAGCAGATGGCCCACTCGCTCGCCGATCGCGCGCCGGCCCTGATGCCCTGCCGGACGCTCGACGAGATCGCGGCGGCGGCCGGCACGGCCGCGCTGTGGTTTCCGGCGCATATGCTGATCGGCCATCGCGATATCAGGGAAAGCTGGGATGTGACGTCCGACAGCCTCGCCTGCTGGCTCGCAACTGTTCTCGGCGCGCGCCGCCTCACCTTGGTGAAGGCGCCGGGCGTGCCGGTGCCTCCATCCGCCAATTCAGGTGCCGCCGAATGGGCGGCGCTCGGGCTGGTGGACATGGCGTTTCCCGGATATGCCGCGCGCTTTGGCGGCAGCATTCGCCTCGTGGCCGCCGACGACGCGCCAGGGCTCGACCAGCTCTTTCCCTCTCCTCGAACCGCGAGCGCTGCATGAGCAAGGGCGCGTATCCCCGCTGGGCCTGGGCCCTCTCCGGCTCCGGGCATTTCTTCACCGAAAGCCTGGAGCTGATTCATACCCTGGGCGATGTGGACCTGTTCGTATCGGCGGCGGCGGAAGAGGTGCTGCGCATGTACAAGCAGGACAAGAGCCCCCTGCCCGCCAATACCCATGTGTTCCGCGATACCACCGCGAGCGCGGCGCCCGTGGGCATGTTCTACGAGGGCAAATATCACACGCTGGTGGTGGCGCCGGCCTCGTCCAACACGGTGGCGAAATGCGTCTACGGCATTTCCGACACGCTGGTGACCAATTGCTTCGCCCAGGCCGGCAAATGCCGGGTGCCGGGCATCGTGTTCGCCTGCGACACGGCCCCGGAACTCATCACCATGGCGCCCAGCGGCCCGGTACCGGTCTTTCCCCGCAAGATCGACCTTGAAAATACGCGCAAGCTGAAGGACTTCGAGGCCACCACGGTCGCCGAATCCCTGGCCGAGCTGAAGGCTGCCATTGCCGCCCGCAAGGCGGAGCTGGAAAAGTCCATCGCCGTTTCGGCGCGCTAGCCGTGGCCGAGCGCGTCATTCTCCTCACCGGTTCGCTGGCGCAGCCGCGTGTCGCCAAGGCGGCGGAGGAGATTGCCGACGCGTTTCTGGAGCCGGTGGTGGTCAATATCGGGGTGAAAGTCGCCGCCCTGATGACCGCCGAAATCGTCGAGCGCCGCTTCGTCCTCCCCGAGGGCGCGGAGCGGGTGGTGATGCCCGGCCGGTTCCGGGGCGACCTGGATCGGCTCACCTCTAAGTTCGGCGTGCCCTTCCTGCGCGGGCCGGACGAGGCTGCCGATATTCCTGATTTCTTCGGCAAGGGCGGCGGGCCTGCGGACCTGACGCGGCATGACGTGACCATTTTCGCCGAGATCGTCGATGCGACGAAGCTCACCGTGGACGAGGTTTTGGCGCGGGCGCGGGCGCTGAAAGCCGACGGTGCCGACGTGATCGATCTCGGCAGTCTGCCGGACCAGGCCTTTCCCCATCTCGAAGCCTTCATCGCCGCCTTGCAGGGTGAGGGCATGAAGGTGAGCGTGGATTCCTTCGATCCGCAGGAGCTGTCCCGCGCCACCCGCGCCGGCGCCGATTATCTGCTGAGCCTGAACGAGGAGACGCTCGCAATCGTCGACGAAGGCCCGGCGGTTCCGGTTCTGGTCCCGGCGAAGCCCGGCGACCTCGAATCGCTTATTCGCGCGGTCGAAGCCTGCCGCGCCAAGGGGCGGGACTTCTTCGCCGATCCCATTCTCGATCCGATCCATTTCGGCTTCACCGCCTCGCTGGTGCGCTATGCCGAATTGCGCCGCCGCATGCCTGACGTGCCGATCCTCATGGGCATCGGCAATCTCACCGAGCTGACCGATGCCGATACGACCGGCATCAATGCCATTCTCATGGGCGTCATCTCCGAGCTGCATATCGGCGCGGTGCTGGCGGTGCAGGTGAGCCCCCATTGCCGCACGGCGGTGCGCGAGTTCGACCGGGCGCGGCGGGAATTCTTCGCCGCCCGCGAGGCCGGCGCTTTGCCCCAGGGGTTCGGCGGCGGGCTGATGGCGCTGCGCGACCGCAGGCCTTTCAGCGCCTCGCGCGAGGAGGTGGAACGGCTTGCGGGCGAGGTGCGCGACCGCAATTTCCGCATTGCCGTCACCGACCAGGGCATCCACGCCTATAATCGCGATGGCCACCATGTGGCGCGCGATCCCTATGGCCTGTTTCCCCATCTCAAGGTGGAGGATGACGGCGCACACGCCTTCTATCTCGGCGTTGAGACGGCGCGAGCTGAGATCGCCTTGATGCTCGGGAAGCGCTATGCCCAGGACGAGGCGCTGAAATGGGGCGTCATCGGCGAGACCGCCGCCAGCGCGGAAGAGGCGCACCGGCTCGCCTTCAAGGAGCGCGGTGCAACGCTCGGCGGTAAGGCCCCTGCCTCCAAGGCCCGGCCGGTGCGGGACGAAGAGGCATGATCCGCGAAACCATCGTCACCACCGTGTCGCCGGAGGGGGAGCCCCATGTGGCCCCCATGGGCGCGACCCTGATCGAGGGCGGCTATCTCCTGCTGCCGTTCCGCCCCTCCCGCACGCTGGACAATCTGCTGGCGCGGCGGGCGGGCGTGATCAACCTCACGGACGACGCGCGGATTTTCGCCGGCTGCATCACCGGGCGCCAGCGCGACTGGCCGACGGTGCCGGCGGATGTGGTCTGCGGCGTGCGGCTGGCGCAGACCCTCGCCCACGAGGAATTCGAGCTGACTGAAGTCGTTGACGATGCCCAGCGCCCACGCCTCACCTGCCGCGTGGTCCATCGCGCCGCCCATGGGGCCTTTCCCGGCCTGAACCGTGCCCTGGCGGCGGTGGTGGAAGGGGCGGTGCTGGTCTCGCGCCTGTCTCTGCTGGAGCCTGAGAAAGTGGACCGCGAGATGGCTTATCTTGCCATCGCGGTCGAGAAGACCGGCGGGCCGCAGGAGCGCGAGGCGTGGCGCTGGCTGTGCGAGGCGGTGCGCGAATTCCGGGCTGGTTCGTCGGGGAGTAAGAGCGCGTGACGGCGGCAATTTCCCCCATTCCTGGCCTGCTGGCGAGCGTTGCCACGCTTTCCGAGATGGAGCTTGCGCGCCGGGGCGGGGCTGACATCCTGGACTTGAAGGATCCGGCCAAGGGCGCGCTCGGCGCCTGGGCGGTGCATGATCTTGAAGCGGCCGTGGCGCACTGGCGCGCCTTGCCGGAAGGCCGCCCGCCGCTCAGTGCCACCGTGGGCGACCATCCGATGGTGCCCGACGTGCTGGCACAGGCGGTGCGCAGCGTGGCGGGCACCGGCGTCCCGCTGGTGAAGATCGGGTTCTTTGCCGATGCGGACTTCAGCGCGATGGAGTCTTGCCTCGCCGCCCTCGCGCCACTGGCGCGGGAGCATCGGCTGATCGCGGTTCTGTTCGCCGACCGGGCGCCGGATTTTTCCCTCCTGCCGGCGCTGAAAGCCGCCGGTTTTCATGGCGCCATGCTGGATACGGCGGACAAGGGCGCGGGCCGCCTCACCGACCATCTTCCCCTGCCCCGCCTGCGGGACTTCGTGGCGCAGGCCCATGCGCTCGGGCTTCTGACCGGACTTGCGGGATCGCTGCGGCTTGGCGATATCGCCGTGCTCAAGGCACTTTCCCCGGATTATCTCGGCTTTCGCGGGGCGCTGTGCGGCGGTGCGCGCACGGATGCGCTCGATCCCGCCGCCCTGGCGCGGGTGCGCGCCGCGATGGACGCGTGTTCCGTGGACCTTGCGTCCTAAAGGCGCTCGGGAATATCGCCCGCAGCCCAGCCGGCCTTGGTCTGCGCGCGGAAGTCTTCGAACCGCCCTTCGGCGATGGCCTGGCGCATGCCGGCCATCAAATCCTGATAATAATGCAGGTTCGCCCAGGACAGCAGCATGGGCCCCAGCATCTCGCCGCAGCGGATGAGATGATGGAGATAGGCGCGCGAATAATCCCGCAGGGCCGGGCAAGCGCTCTCCTCGTCCAGCGGGCGGGGATCTTCCGCGTGGCGGGAGTTCTTCAGATTGATCTTGCCGAAGCGGGTGAAGGCGAGCGCGTGCCGGCCCGAACGGGTGGGCATGACGCAATCGAACATGTCGATGCCGCGCCCCACCGCCTCCAGCAGATCGTCGGGCGTTCCAACGCCCATGAGATAGCGCGGCTTGGTTGAGGGGAGATGGGGCTCCACCGTCTCGATCATGCGCAGCATGACGTCCTGCGGCTCGCCCACCGCGAGGCCGCCGATGGAATAGCCGGGAAAATCCATATCCGCCAAGGCGCGGGCGGATTCGATGCGCAAACTCTCGACCGCACCACCCTGGACGATGCCGAACAGCGCCCGCCCTCTCGGTTGGGCCTCGAACGCGCGCTTGGAGCGCTCCGCCCAGCGCAGCGACAGGCGCATGGCGCGCTCGGCCTCGGCATCCTCGCACGGCAGGCGCACGCATTCATCCAGCTGCATCTGGATGTCCGAGCCGAGCAGGCCCTGGATCTCCACCGCCCGTTCCGGCGTCAGTTCGTGCACCGCCCCGTCGATGTGCGACCGGAAAGTCACACCGTCCTCGCTCAATTTGCGCAAGGCGGAGAGCGACATGACCTGGAAGCCGCCGGAATCGGTGAGGATCGGCCGCTCCCAGCGCATGAAATGATGCAGCCCGCCGAGCCGGGCGATCCGCTCGGCGCCGGGGCGCAGCATGAGGTGATAGGTGTTGCCCAAAAGGATATCGGCACCGGTGGCGCGCACCTGCTCGGGATAGACGCCCTTCACGGTCGCCGCCGTGCCCACCGGCATGAAAGCGGGGGTGCGGATGTTTCCGCGCGGGGTCGAGATTTCGCCCGTGCGCGCGGCGCCGTCTTTGGCATGGAGGGCGAAGGAAAAGGCGTCGGTCATGAGGGTGAGCGCTCGGGCAGAAGCAGGCAGGCATCGCCATAGGAATAGAAGCGATAGCCGGCCGCGATGGCATGGGCATAGGCGCGCTTCTGGAGATCGTGGCCGATCAAGGCGGCCACCAGCATCACCAGGGTCGAGCGCGGCAAATGGAAATTGGTCAGCATCGCGTCCACGGCGCGAAACGCATAGCCGGGCGTGATGAAGATGTCAGTCTCGCCGCGATAGGCGGAAAGAGTCCCGTCGGGCGCGGCGGCGCTCTCGATCAGGCGGGTCGCGGTGGAGCCCACGGTGATGATCCGTCCGCCCGCCGCGCGCACGGCATTGAGGGCGGCGGCGGCCTCTTCGCTCACCTCGCCCCATTCGGCATGCATGCGATGGCCGGAGGTGTCGTCCGCCTTCACCGGCAGGAAGGTGCCCGGCCCCACATGCAGAGTAACCTTGTGGAACGAAGCGCCGGCGGCGCGAATCTGGTCCATCAGCTCAGGCGTGAAATGCAGGCTCGCGGTGGGCGCGGCAACCGAGCCTTCCACTTGCGCGAAGATCGGCTGGTAGTCGGTGCGGTCCTGCGCATCCTCTGCCCGGCGGGCGGCGATATAAGGCGGCAGGGGCATGTGGCCGACCGCATCGATGGCGCCATCGAGGGCCGGGCCGGAAAGGTCGAAGGCGAAATCCACATCGCCCTCCTCGCCCTTCGCGAGCACGGTCGCATCCAAAGTGCCGAGGGTACAGGTCTCGCCCGAGCCGCCGAAGCGCACCCTATCCCCCGGCGCGAGGCGCTTTGCGGGCCGCACGAAGGCGCGCCAGCTTTCGGGCGAAAGGCGCTTCACCAAGGTCGCCTCAATGCGCACGGTCGAGCCGCCCTCGCGGGTGCGGGTGCCGTCGAGGCGCGCGGGGATGACCTTGGTGTCGTTGATGACAAGCGCATCACCCGGCCGCAGGAAGCCCGGCAGGTCGCCGATATGGGCGTCCTCCAGCTCGGCACCTGCGCCGGGCCGCACCACCAGCAGGCGCGCGGCGGCGCGCGGCTCGGCGGGGCGGAGCGCGATCAGCTCGGAGGGGAGTTCGAAATCGAAGGCGTCGACGCGCATGAAACCCACATGGGCCGCGATCCGTGCGGCGGGAGCGCCTTCCTAATTCGGTTTGGCCGGAAGGGAAACCGCCAAAGCGCCGCCAAGGGGTTCCCTACACCAACGTGACGGCGCCGCTTGCAAGATCATAGACGCCCGTCGCGAGCTTGACCCGCCCCGCAGTGATCGCCGGCCCGAGAATGGGCGCCGAGGCGGCGATCGTCTTCGCCGCCATCTGGGCGTTGAGGGTGATCGCATGGGTCAGCAGGTCTCCCGGCATGTGCTCGGCCGCCTCCACAGCGGGGCGGATCTGTTTGACGAGGCTGGTGAGATGGCCCGGCACCACGGCCTTGTCGCGCACCACATTGACCGCTGCGCTCACAGCGCCGCATTTCGAATGGCCCATCACCAGCACAAGGGGGACATTCAGCTCCTTGACGGCATATTCCAGGCTCGCGATGCCATTTGGATCGACAATGTTCCCAGCGACGCGGACCACGAAGATCTGTCCTCCGTCCTGATCGAACACCAGTTCCGGTGCGACCCGGCTGTCCGAGCAGCCGAGGATAGCGGCGATGGGATATTGCGCCTTCGTGAGGCCGGCACGGCAAGTGCTGAGGCAATTGGGGCCCGGCTGATCGGCGATATAGCGGGCATTGCCGGCCATCAGGCGCGACAGCGCTTCATCCCCGCTGATCGCGTTCGGTCCGTTCGCTGGTGCGGCCTCCGCGCGAAGCTTGGTGGCGCGAAAGGTGGCTGCCCCGATCAACGCGGCGCCACCCAGCATCATGCTTCGGCGTGAAATGGAGAACCCGCTGTGGCTCTGGCACGTGCACATATTGATCCGCCCCCCGACGACTGCACAGGAGAGCAATATTACGGTGCCGCCGCAAGTCGTCAGAAAATGGCGACGGCGCCCTGCCAGATGGCCCAGCTCATGGCGGCCGTGATGAGGATGCCGAGCACGGTGGCGAAGAAGCCGGCGAGAATCACGGCGCCATCGCGCTCCACGAGGCCGAGGCCGAAGATGCACACGGCGAACCCCGGCGGCAGATTGCCGAGGAACGGGATCGGCAGCAGCAGGATGAAGCCGAGCAGCACCACCACGGCGCCCACCACCCGGCGCGCCGTCGGGCCGGCGAACTGCTCCAGGCGCGGCCGCGACCAGCGCTCGAACCATTCGATGGTGGGGCGCGAGCGGGTAATGATGGATTCCAGCATGCTGCGCGAGAAGGTCTGGCGGGCGATCCGCTCGGGCAGCCACAATTCCTGCCGGCCCATGGCCATCTGCAGGCCGATCAGGCCCAGCACGATGCCGCAGATGACGGGAATGCCCGGCGGCATGGGAATGCAATTGGGAATGCCGAACAGCAGGAAGGTGATGCCGAAGGCGCGGTTGCGCAGCGCGTTGATCAGATCGCCAATAGCGACACGCTGTCCCTCCTGGGCGGAGAGTACGGCGGCGAGCAGTTCAGATGTACGCGGTGTTCGGTGATCCACGGGGCCCTCGGTCCTTCGAGCCTTTCTCATAACACCGAGAAAGCGGCGGTGTCAGGGCGCAAACGGTGGCCACGCCCTCTCGCCCATGCGCTGCCCGTGGATCACGCGCCCCAGTCTCAGTGGAGCACGAACATTCCGCTGACGGCGCGTAGCTCGGCGGGCTTGATCAATTGCTGATGGGTGACCTCGACCGAATGAAGCTTGCCGTCAAGCTCGCGGTCCCAGAAATCGAGAAACTTCTTCAGCTCGGGAAATTTGGGGCACAGATCATACTCTTGCCAGATGAAGCTCTGCAAAAAGGCCGGGTGATCCGGCATGCGATACAGAATATGCGCCGTCGCCAGGCCGTAGCCGGCAAGCTGCTTCACGAAACCGTCCGAAACCATCTTTGACACCTCCGTGCGGTGCGCCCATCGCGTCCGGGCAAATTAAGTGTCGGCTCTCCATCTCGCGCGAACCAGACTAAATTTTGGTATATCCGTTCAAATACAAGGCGTTAGCAGCGAAGCGCGAAGACTGCTGATAACGCGCACCGCATGGTTGTGCTCCTGGATGTCATGGACGTAAGCGTGGTGGGCGGTTAACGTTCGGGTACCTTGCCTTGGACACCAAAGATGCCGCGATTCCTTGCGGTGTGCCTGACCCTCTCGCTGATCGCCGGCGCCGCGATATCGCAAGGCTTGTCCGCGCCTCCGGCTTATGCGCAGGCAACCGACGCGGCCGCTCAAGGCCAGGCGCTCGAACCCGTCGTCATTCAACTGAAATGGTCGCACCAGTTTCAGTTCGCGGGCTTCTACGCCGCCCTTTCGCGTGGCTTCTACCGCGACGCGGGGCTCGACGTGTCGCTGCTCGAGGGCGGCCCGGCCATCGATCCGGTCACGGTCGTGCTTTCCGGGGCGGCCGCCTTCGGGGTGGGAAACTCCTCCTTGCTCCTGGATCGGGCGCACGGCCGTCCTCTGGTGTCGCTGGCGGCGATTTTCCAGCATTCCCCGTTCGTCGTGCTCGCCCGGCGCGGCGATGGCATCGACGGTCCCGCCGATCTGGCCGGACGCAAGGTGATGATCGAGGAGCATTCCGCCGAGGTGCTGGCCTATTTCCATGCGCTCGGGCTGTGGCCGGGCAAGCTGCAGATGTTGCCTTATGGCGGCGATCCGATGGTGTTGGCGCAGGGCGACATCGCCGCCATCAGCGCCTACAGCACCACCGAGCCTTTCATCCTGCTGCGCAAGGGCGTGCCCTATCAGACCTTCAACCCGCGCGAACTGGGCATCGATTTCTACGGCGACACCCTGTTCACCACCTCGGACATTGCACGTGACCGGCCGGACCTTGCGCGCGCGGTGCGCGCCGCGACGTTGCGCGGCTGGCAATATGCGCTCGACCACCCGCAGGAGATCATCGATCTGATCCGGCGCGATTATGCGACCGACGTCGATAGCCGGCCGCTGGAATTCGAGGCCGACGCCATGCGCCCGCTGATCATCGCCGACGTGGTGGACATCGGCTATCAGAGCGAGGCGCGTTGGCGGCGGATCGCCGACCAGTTTGCTGCGGCGAACATGATGCCGGCCGATTTCCCGCTGGCCGGTTTCATTTTCGAGGCGCCGAAGCCGAGCCTGCGCTGGCTCTATCTCTCGCTCGGGGCGGCGGCGGTGCTGGTGGCGGTGGCGGCGTTTCTGGCGCAGCGCTTCTACCGGCTCAACCGCAAGCTCCGGCACGAGATGGAACTCAGCCGGCGCCTGGAAAGCCGTCTGTCCTGGCTCGCCGCGACCGACGACCTGACGCAGACATGCAACCGCCGCCGGTTCCTGGAACTTGCGGGCGAGGCGTTCGCCCGCGTCCGTGCCTCGGGAGACGCGCTTTCGGTTGCCATCATGGACGTGGACCATTTCAAGGGGATCAACGACAGCCATGGCCACGCTGCGGGCGACGACGTGCTGCGCGCCGTGGCCTTTGCGGTGGGCGAGATGATCGGCGGCGGCGTGGTGTTCGCGCGCATGGGCGGGGAGGAATTCGCGCTGTTGTTTCAAGGCCTGGAGGAGAGCGACGCGGCGCTGGCGTGCGAGGATATCCGCGCCCGCATCGAAAGCCTGCGGCTGCCCGGCCCGCGTGACGCCCTGATCAGTCTGACCGTAAGTGTCGGCGTCGCCGGGCTCTGCCCGACGGATGCGACGTTCGAGAGCATGTTGGCGCGGGCCGATGCGGCGCTCTACACCGCGAAGCGCGACGGTCGCAATCTGGTCCGCATTCATCCCACGCCTACGCAAGCACCGGAGATCCTTGCTTCGGCACCGGAGTGAGACGCGGCTAGCACTCCCGATAGAAGAGTGCTAAAAAGCGCCCGCTGGCCCCTTGCGGGTGGAGGCACACTCTCCTAGATCAGCCTCAGCCGCGGCGTTTATGCCGTGCTTGTGAAAAAGATCATACATTGAACCGGAGGTTCCCAATGGGTTTCCGCCCTTTACATGACCGTGTGGTCGTGAAGCGCATCGAAGCGGAGCAGAAGACTGCTGGCGGCATCATCATCCCCGACACCGCCAAGGAAAAGCCCCAGGAGGGCGAAGTGGTCTCGGTGGGTCCTGGCATCCGCGACGATTCCGGCAAGGTTGTCGCCCTCGACGTGAAGGCCGGAGACCGCGTGCTGTTCGGCAAGTGGTCCGGCTCCGAAGTGAAGGTGGACGGCCAGGATCTGCTCATCATGAAGGAAAGCGACATCCTCGGCGTGATCGCCTGACGGTTCGCCTTCCTTTTTACGTTCCTCGAATTTCAGGAGACGGCACATGGCTGCCAAAGAAGTAAAATTCTCCGTTGATGCGCGCGATCGTTTGCTGCGCGGCGTCGACATTCTCGCCAACGCCGTGAAGGTCACCCTTGGTCCCAAGGGCCGCAACGTGGTGATCGAAAAGTCCTACGGCGCCCCCCGCATCACCAAGGACGGCGTCACCGTCGCCAAGGAAATCGAACTGGAAGACAAGTTCGAGAACCTCGGCGCGCAGCTTCTGCGTGAAGTCGCCTCCAAGACCAACGATCTCGCCGGCGACGGCACCACCACCGCCACCGTGCTCGCCCAGGCGATCGTCCGCGAAGGCGCCAAGTCGGTTGCCGCCGGCATGAACCCGATGGACCTGAAGCGCGGCATCGACCTTGCGGTCGACGCCATCGTGAAGGATCTGGCCGCCAAGTCCAAGAAGGTGACCTCGAACGCCGAGATCGCCCAGGTCGGCACCATCTCCGCCAACGGCGACGCCGAAGTCGGCAAGTTCCTGGCCGAGGCCATGGAGCGCGTCGGCAACGAAGGCGTGATCACGGTCGAGGAAGCCAAGACCGCCGAGAGCGAGCTCGATGTCGTCGAAGGCATGCAGTTCGACCGCGGCTATCTCTCCCCCTACTTCGTCACCAATGCCGAGAAGATGCGCGTTGAGTTCGAGGATCCCTACATCCTCATCAACGAGAAGAAGCTCTCGGGCCTCCAGGAACTGCTGCCGGTTCTCGAAGCGGTCGTGCAGTCCGGCAAGCCGCTCGTGATCATCGCGGAAGACGTGGAAGGCGAAGCCCTCGCCACCCTCGTCGTGAACAAGCTGCGCGGCGGCCTCAAGGTCGCAGCCGTGAAGGCCCCCGGCTTCGGTGATCGCCGCAAGGCCATGCTGCAGGATATCGCCATCCTGACCGGCGGCCAGGCGATCTCGGAAGACCTCGGCATCAAGCTCGACAGCGTCGACCTCTCCATGCTCGGCCGCGCCAAGAAGGTCGTGATCGAGAAGGAAAACACCACCATCGTGGACGGCGCCGGCGAGAAGGCCGACATCGAAGCCCGCGTGGCGCAGATCAAGGCGCAGATCGAGGAGACCACCTCGGACTACGATCGTGAGAAGCTCCAGGAGCGTCTGGCCAAGCTGGCCGGTGGCGTCGCGGTGATCCGCGTCGGCGGCTCCACGGAAGTGGAAGTGAAGGAAAAGAAGGATCGCGTCGACGACGCCCTGCACGCCACCCGCGCTGCCGTGGAAGAAGGCATCGTTCCCGGCGGCGGCGTGGCGCTGCTGCGCTCCATCGCGGTGCTGGCCGGCATCACGGTCGAGAATGCCGATCAGAAGACCGGCATCGAGATCGTGCGCCGCGCGATCCAGACCCCGGCGCGCCAGATCGTCCAGAACGCGGGCGACGATGGTTCGGTCGTGGTCGGCAAGATCCTGGAAAACCCGGATTATTCCTTCGGCTACAACGCCCAGACCGGCGAATATGTCGACATGGTGAAGGCCGGTATCATCGACCCCACCAAGGTCGTGCGCACCGCCCTGCAGGATGCCGCTTCGGTGGCCTCGCTGCTCATCACCACCGAGGCGCTGATCGCCGAAGTGCCCAAGAAGGGCGGGGCTGCGATGCCCCAGATGCCCGGCGGCGGCATGGATTACTGATCGCTTCCAGCGATCGGATCAGGAAAGGGGCGCGGCGCAAGCCGCGCCCTTTTTCGTTCGCGCGAACGATCAAGGGGGAAGGCGCGCCTTTCCTCGCCCGGCAGGGATTTCCCCTTCCCCAGCCCTCCCCGGAAGCGGGAGACGGTCGGCGATAAGGAAACTCTATCCCGGTCCCTCGAACAGGGCCCGTTCGCTGCGGAACAGGTTGAACAACGCATCCGCCACCAGAGCGAAGCGCGGCTCGTCCCGCGCGTCGGGGCGCGTGAGCACCCACAATTCGCGGGCCGGCGGCCGCTCGCCCATCTCCACCGCAACCAGGGCCGCATGGGGCGCGGCGAGAAAGCGTGGCAATAGGGCGATGCCGCACCCGGCCGCGGCCGCCTGCGCCTGCGCGGCTTGGCTGTTGGTGCGGAAAGCGACCCTTGCGCGCGGAAAGGCGCGGGCAAGCCAGAGCGCTTCCGGCAAATTCGCAGCCGCTTCGTCGAAACCGATGAAGCAAGGCGCCTCCCCGGCAATCCAGCGCTCGCGCCGCTCGGCGGTGGCGTAGAAGGCGAAGCCGATGCCGCAGGCGCGTCGGGCGAGAAGGTCGCCGTCCTGCGGGCGCGAGAGCCGCAGGGCGATGTCGGCCTCGTGGCGTTGCAGGCTCACGGTGCGCCGGTCGGCGATCAATTCCAGATCGAGCGCGGGGTGGCGCGCCTGGAGCGCTGCCAGATGCGGCAGGAGGAACACCTCCGCGAGGCTCGCCGTGGCGGTGACGCGCACCCGCCCGGTCAAGGCATCGCCCGCCGGCACCTCCTGCAGCGCGAGCGCCGCATGCTCCATCTGCGCCGCGACGGCGAGCGCCCGCCGGCCTGCCTCGGTGAGGGCGTAGCCGGTGGCATTGCGCGCCAGCAGGGGCGTTCCCATGGCGGATTCCAGCCCCGCGACGTTGCGCGAGACCGTGCTGTGATTGACCCCCAGCACACGCGCCGCCGCCGAGAGGCTGCCGTGGCGGGCCAAAGCGGCGAAGATGCGGAGCTGGTCCCAATCGAGATCTGTGCGAGAATGAGCGGCCATTGCGCAGTTTTCGGGAATTTTCGCGCAGATGGCCAGGGCTTATCGATGCGGGCGAAGCCGGTCCATGCCGGAGCGACAGTGGAAAGTCGAACCCATGCCTATTTCCCCTCCCATTCGCCTCACCCTGATCGGCGGGCCGACCCTGTTGATCGAGATCGCCGGCTTTCGCCTGTTGACCGATCCCACCTTCGACGTGCCGGGCGATTATCCCTCCGGCACCATCGTCCTGCACAAGGTTACCGGCCCGGCCCTCTCCGCCGACGAGATCGGCGCCGTCGATGCCGTGTTGCTCAGCCACGACCAGCATTCCGACAATCTGGACCCGGGCGGTCGCGCGTTCCTGCCGAAGGCGGGCACCACCTTCACCACGCGGATCGGCGCCGAGCGGCTGGGTCTCGGCGAGGGGATGGCGCCGTGGGAGACGCGGGAATTGACCGGCCCGAACGGCGCCCGCCTGTTCGTCACCGCCGTGCCCGCGCGCCACGGCCCGCCGGGGATCGAACCCATCGCCGGCGAGGTGATCGGCTTCGCCCTCGGCCTCGATGCGCCGGGCGACGCGCTCTATATCTCGGGCGATACGGTCTGGTACGAGGGCGTGGCGGAGATCGCGCGGCGATTCTCCCCGCGCATCGCGGTGCTCTTCACCGGGGCGGCCAAGCCGCGCGGCGCGTTCCATCTGACCATGGATGCCAATGACGCGCTGGAGGCGGCGCACGCCTTCGCCGGCGCGCGGATCGTCGCGGTTCACAACGAGGGCTGGGGCCATTTCAGCGAGGACGAGGACGAACTTGCCCATGCGTTCGTCGCGCTCGGCCTTGGCGAACGTCTCGCCCGGCTGGAAAAGGGACAGCCTTTGTCGCTCTAGAGCCGGATCTGCCCATATTCAATAAGTTAGAGCGCGATCCGCCTTGGAAGCGCAGCCCCCGCCTGCCGGCGGGGGCCGTTCTCACCGCTTGGGATCAGCGGCACAATTCGCTGTCCGCCGGCAGCGGCGTGATCTGCCAGAAGCTTTCGCGCCGGGGCTTGAACCAGGGCGACCACCATTTGGCGAAGATGTCGATGGCGGTGCCTTCCATGCGCGCCGGCGCATAGACGCCGAAGCCATTGGCGACGCCGGTCACCTGGCCGCAGCCGGTGGCGGCGCGCGGCGGTGGGCGATAGCCGAATTCCCGCACGATCACCACCCGCGCCTCGGGCACGGCGGCGCGGATGCGCCCGGCCGACATGCGGTCGGCGGCGATCAGGGTCGGTGCGGAGCCGAGCTGCGCCAGCACCACGGGCCGAAGCTTGGCCAGCGGCTCGGCCGAGACGCAGCGCCCACACAGGCGCGGGTCTGGGTAGACCGTGACGGCGACGCGCACCGCCATGACGCCGATGGCGATCGCAGCAAGAAGGCCGAGATAGATCTTCACGCGCGGCTGCCAGCCGCCGAGGCGCTCCAGCTCGGCGAACACGTAGACCGGGGCGAACAGGAAGAACACGTGGAAATAGCGGTCGCGCAAGCTCACCGAGCCCACCGCCAGCACGCCCACCAGCGTCACCACCGTGCCGATGATGATCATGGAGCGCAGCAGATGGCGGATGGCGGCCCGCTCCTGGGTGCTCGCGCGCCCGCCCTCGCCCCGGTTCAGCGGCAGAAACACCAGCGCAACGATGCCGACCATGGGCATCAGATAGCCGATCCAGGCGCCGGCGAAGACGTCCAGCACATTGGTCCATTTGGAGGCCGAATTGGCGGCCACCACGTCGGCGGTGGCGAAGAACACGTCCTGCTTCATCACCACCAGCACGATGGAGAACAGGATCATCGGCACCGCGGCGACGAACAGGGTGATGGCGATGCGCTTGTCGAGCCAGACCCGGCGGAAGCTCTGCTCCAGCAGGCACGCCAGGAGGACAGCGACAAAGAAGGCGACATAGCCGAACTTGCTGAGCACGCCGAGCGCAAGCCAGCCGCCAAGCGCGGCATAGAGCCAGCGCGTCGGCGCCGCGCGCAGGGCGATCAGCGTCACCATCGTTCCCGCGATGGCGACGATCATGGCGTTGGAATGGGTCAGGATGCGGTGGCTGTGATAGCCGATCACCCACAGCGCCGAGAGCGAGAACACCGAGAGCGCCTGCAGGCGCGGATCGGCGATCGCCCGCACGGCGACGCGGTAGACCAGCATGGCGCAGGCGAACAGCAGGCTGTAGCGCAGGATCGCGAACGAGAGCGCGCCGGGCCCGGTGATCTTCTGGATGCCGTAGAGCAGCCAGTCGAACACCGGCGGATTGCGCGCGACATAGCTGATCTCGAACGACTGCACGAGATAGCTCTCGATGGCGTCGTCCACATTGATCGCACTTTCGAACACCACCGCGATCAGGGCATGGAGGATGGCCCAGCTCGCAACGATCAGCACGACCCCGGACGGGCGGGCCCACCAGGGGGCGGAGTCCACGGGATCATAGGGGCCGAATCGGGACGGGGTCGAATCATGGCGGCCGGCACTCGGATCCGCCGAAACTGTCGCGGACACAGGGCCACTCCGCAGTCGTATCAGGACATTTTCTATACCTGCCGTTCCAGGTCCTGACCATCATGTCGGCGCCGCGCGATGCATTGCGTGCGACGCTGTAGCGGGAATGTTACAGGGTGGGCAGCACCACGAACCGCCCCCACCCGCCGCTCGCAGCGAGGGCGGTATCGGCGGCATCGTACAATCGCAGCGTGTCGACCCGCGCGCCCGCTGGTCCCGTGCGGGATGCGGCGGCCATCTCGTCCACGGCTTCGGCGGGACCGGCCAACACCGCCTCGACCGAGCCGCTGGCGCGGTTGCGGACCCAGCCGGAAAGGCCGCGTCCCTGCGCGCCCTCGGCGCACCAGGCGCGATAACCCACCCCCTGCACGCGCCCCTCGACGATGAGGTGGACCACCTTCACGGGTGTCTCGGCCGTGTCCGAAGTCATTTGTCGCACGGCCTGCTGGACGGAAGCGCTTCGAACTGCTCCATGCGGCCGCGCAGAACGAAGTCGTTATAATCGATCTTCAGGGCGCCGATGACGCCATTGTCGTAGAGCGAGAAGCTCATGACATATTCGGGCGTCTCGTCCCCGCCGCCCGGCTCGAAATAGCTCACGGTGGTCGGATAGAAGGTGTGCCCCGCGAGCGCGGCCTTGGCCGCGTCCGGCAGGTCCGGTTCGTCTTTCGAGGGCTTGCCGATCACCGCCAGCGTGTCGAACACCTTCACCCCGTCGTCCGAGCCGTCGAACACGCGCGCCTCCAGCACGCTTTCACCGGCCTTGGCGGCGGCAACCACCCTCAGCACATGCTCGGTGGGCAGCAGGATCTTGCCGGTCAGCTCGACCGTGGCCGGCCGGGGCTTGGCGATCTTGACGCTGAGCCCGGTGTCGGTGCGGTTGGCGGTGGCGTCCACGTCCGATTTCACGTCGCCCTGCTGCCGGCTCAAGGTCTTGAAGCGATATGTCGCGGCAGTGCCGTCCTCCCAACTCGTTGAGAGCATGTCGCTGTTCACGGGGGCGCCCTCGCCGGTATCGAGCCGGTTGGTCTGGCGCAACTTCACGGCATAGCCCTCGCAGGCGTCGCCGCGCATCTCGTAATCGATGCGCCCGTCCGCACCCTCCAGCTTCTGTGACGTCTTGCTGCCGTCGAGGGAGAGGGCATAGCTCGTGCGGTGCGCCAGGAGCGGATCCGCCAGCGCGAGGCCGAGCGGGGCCGCGGCCAGCCCCGCCGTCAGGGCCAGCGTTGCGATCAGGCGCGAGCGAACCACCATTCCGGTCTCCTCATAGTCGTCTGGACGGCTTGCGCCCCGCCCCGGCTTCGGCGAAGAAGGCGCACATTTACGCGTAAGGTGTGGCAGGAGACGAAAATGTCGCAAACCATCGAGCAGAAACTGGCGGAACTGGGAATCACGCTCCCGACGCCGACCGCCCCGCTCGCCAATTATGTGCCTGTGGTGCGCACCGGCAACCTGCTGTTCGTCTCCGGCCAGGTCTCCATCGACGCGGCCGGCAAGATCACCACCGGCAAACTCGGCAGCGGCGTCGAGATCGAGACCGGCCGCGCGGCCGCGCGCCAGTGCGCCATCAACATCCTTGCCCAGGTGAAGGCCTCCGTCGGCGATCTCGAAAAGGTCGTCCGGGTGGTGAAGCTGGTTGGCTTCGTGAACTCCACGCCCGATTTCGTTGATCAACCCAAAGTGATGAACGGCTGTTCCGACCTTCTGGTGGAAGTGCTCGGCGACAAGGGCCGTCACGCGCGCTCGGCGGTGGGCATCGCCGCGCTGCCGTTCGACGCGGCGGTCGAGGTTGAGGCCGTGGTCGAAGTCGAAACCGTCTGATCCGGCATCCCGATGGGCGATCTGTCCTGGCTGGTCCAACGACCTGTCGCCCATCGCGGGCTGCATGATGCGGCGCGCGGGGTGATCGAAAACACGCCGAGCGCCGTGGATGCGGCGATCGCCGGTGGATTCGCGGTCGAGGTGGACGTCCAGATGGCCCGCGATGGCGAGGCCATGGTGTTCCATGATTTCGCCCTGGATCGGTTAACCGAGGGCACGGGGCTCCTGGCGGAGCATTCCAGCGCCCAGCTTCGGCAGGTCGTCTTCCGCGGCACCCGCGATTGCATGATGAGCCTGCCGGAGCTGCTCCGGCGCGTGGACGGACGCGCGCCCCTTCTGATCGAGATCAAGAGCGCGTTCAGCGGTGACATCCGCCTCGCGCTGCGGGCCGCCGGCCATCTGAGCCGATATGCCGGACAGGCGGCGCTGATGTCGTTCGACCCCGAGATGGTCGCCGCCGTGCGCGATGCTGCGCCCAATATCACGCGCGGCATCGTCGCGGAGCGGCGATATGCCCATTCCGAATGGAGCGACGTCTCGGCGCGGCGCAAATTCATGCTCGGCAATTTGCTGCACTGGCCGAAGAGCCGCTTTCAGTTCGTTGCCTACCAGGTCGGGGACCTTCCAGCCCCGGCGACCCGGTTGGCGCGCGCCTGCGGCATGCCGGTTCTCGCCTGGACGGTGCGTCGCCAGTCGGATCGCGATGTGGCGCAAAGGTTTGCCGACCAGATGATTTTCGAGGGCTTTCGCCCAGAGTCGGACGCCGCCTGAGGCCGAGACTTTCGGTCCTGCGGCGCATTCGCTGCTATGCCTCGCCGGCCCTTGGGTTAGGATGGGGATGCACCGAAGGACCGGCCGCCGCGTCGCTTTCCCTCAGCAGCGCGAACCCGCTCCGCCATCGCAGGAACGCCCCGTGCCGCAGCTTCGCCTCGCCCTGCCCGCCCTCGCCCTTCCCCCCCTCGCTTTGCCAGCCCTGTGCCTCGCCTTGGCCACCGCGCTCTTTCCCGCGGGCGCGGCCAGGGCCAATGATTCCAGCGCCGAGCTGGCGGCCGGCGGTCTGGTCTTCATTCGCAACCTGGAAGTGGAGATGGCTTCGGAAGAGCTCTACATCTCCACCAAGGAAGTGCGGGTGCGCTATGTCTTCCGCAACGTGACCGACAAGCCGGTGACTGCGCTGATCGCCTTCCCCATGCCCGATATCACGGCCAGCGAGGAGAACATCTCCCTCCCCACCGAGGATCCGGTCAACATCCTGGACTTCAAGACCCGCGTGAACGGCACGCCGGTGCGCACCGATGTGGAGCAGAAGGTGTCTGTGCTCGGCATCGACCGAACCGCTTTGCTGACCGAACACAAGGTGCCGCTCGCCCCGCACCTTCAATCCACACGCGCGGTGCTGGACGCTCTGCCCCGCCCGCTGTGGGACGAATGGGCGAAGATTGGCCTCGCGCGGATTGATGAATATGATTTCGGCAAGGGGATGACGCAGCATCTTGAGCCGCAATGGACCCTCAGGACCACTTTCTATTGGACCCAGACCTTCGCGCCGAAGGCCGATACCATCATCGAGCACAGTTACAAGCCGAGCGTCGGGGGATCCGTCAGCACGAGCATCGGCATGCCGGCGGGCGATGATCCTTACATCCCGCGCGAACTGCGGCGCTACACGCAGAAATACTGCCTGGACCGCGCGTTCCTGGCCGCAGCGCAGGCGGGCCAGAAGAAGGTGAAGAAATATGCGATCGCCTTCAGCGAGGAGCGCCTCAGCTACATTCTGACCACGGGGGCCAACTGGTCCGGCGGCATCGGCAAGTTCAAGCTGGTGGTGGACAAGGGCGCGCCGGAGAACCTGGTCAGTTTCTGCGCCAACGGGGTCAAGAAGACCGGGCCCACCACTTTCGAGGTCAATGCCACCAATTATTTCCCAACGGAAGACCTCTCCATTTTGATCCTGAAGCCCGAGCCCACCCCTTGATTGCACCGCACCATGCCGCCAAGTTGGAGGCATGGGCGATAACATCACCGAGGCCCGCATCCGCGTTCTCTCCGCACTGACGGAGATCAGCGCCGCCGAATGGGATGCCTGCGCGGCCGGGGACGCTGCGCGGCCCGAGCCGTTCGTGTCCCATGCGTTCCTCCAGGCGCTGGAAGAGGCCGGCTGCGTCGGCGCCCGCACCGGCTGGCTGCCGCAGCATTTGCTGCTGGAAGGGCCCGACGGGAGCGCGGCGGGCGTGGTGCCGGCCTATCTGAAATCCCATTCGCGTGGCGAATATGTCTTCGACCAGGGCTGGGCCGATGCTTATGAGCAGGCCGGCGGGCGCTATTATCCCAAGCTCCAGGTCAGCGTGCCGTTCTCTCCCGTCGCCGGGCGCCGCCTGCTGACGCGCGCCGGGCCACTTGCCGATGGCAATGCCGACCTGCTCGGCGCCGGCCTGGTGCAACTCGCCCGCCTCCACAAGACCTCCTCGGTCCATGTGACGTTCGCCAGCAAGGAGGAATGGGAGAAGCTGGCGGCGCTTGGCTTCCTCCAGCGCACCGACCAGCAGTTCCATTGGACCAATGCCGGCTACGCCACCTATGAAGAATTTCTGGAAGCCCTCGCCTCCCGCAAGCGCAAGGCGCTGCGCCGGGAACGGCGCGAGGCGCTCGCCGGCGGCATCGAGATTGTCTGGCTCACGGGTGGCGACTTGACCGAGGCCGCATGGGATGCCTTCTTCGCCTTCTACATGGATACCGGTTCGCGCAAATGGGGCCGGCCCTATCTCAACCGCCAATTCTTCTCCCTGCTGGGCGCGCGCATGGCCGACCAGGTGCTGCTGGTGATGGCCAAGCGCGAGGGCCGCTTCATCGCCGGGGCGCTCAACCTGATCGGCGCCGAGACCCTGTACGGCCGCTATTGGGGCGCCATCGAGGAGCACCCCTTCCTGCATTTCGAGGTCTGCTACCATCAGGCGGTCGACTATGCCATCGCCCACAAGCTCAAGGTGGTGGAGGCGGGCGCGCAGGGCGAGCACAAGCTGGCGCGCGGCTATCTGCCCGCCCCCACCTACTCCGCCCATTGGATCGCCGATTCCGCCCTGCGGCGCGGCGTCGCGCATTATCTTGATCGCGAACGCGCCCATGTGGCGGAGATGGGCGAGGAGCTGACCGAACTCGGCCCGTTCCGCCGAGGCGGGGCCCCCGAGGTCGACTAGGATCGGCTCGCGGGAGGCCGCGTGCAGAAGTTCGACGGAAAAGCAGGATTAATCCGACGAACACGCCCTGAACAGGGTGATGTCCGTGCGGTTCTTCTTCGCCAAGCCTGTGCTTCACATGAAACATTTCCGCCCCGCAGCGGAAAGGCTGCCACCTCCCTCGACCACCGAAATAGCGCTAAACCGGTCGAAAGCCGGGAGAATTGATGCGATGCGCATAACGCTGATTGCCGCGCCTGGGGTAGGCTCGCTATAACTCCCGGCCTGTGGTGGGGGAAGGTGATGACCTATTGTTGTGGCGTGCTGGTTCGGGACGGTCTGGTGATGATCGCGGACACGCGCACCAATGCCGGCCTCGACAACATCTCCACCTTCCGCAAGCTCCATGTGTTCGAGGAGCCGGGCCACCACGTTCTCGCCATCGCCTCGGCCGGAAATCTCTCGGTCTCGCAATCCGTATTGAGCCTGCTGCACGAGGGCGTTGAGGACCACGAAGCCGGCGAGCGCCAGCAATTGCGTGACGCCCGCACCATGTTCCAGGCCGCCCAACTGGTCGGCCGCGCCATCCGTCAGGTCCATACCGTCGATGGCAATGCGCTGGAGCAGAGCAACGTCAGCTTCGACGTCTCGTTTCTGCTCGGGGGACAGATCATCGGCGGGCCCTTGCGGCTGTTCATGATCTATTCGGCGGGCAATTTCATCGAATGCACCACCGATACGCCGTTCCTGCAGATCGGCGAGCACAAGTACGGCAAGCCGGTCCTCGACCGCGCCGTGACCTATGACATGGACATCGCCGACGCCCTGAAAACCAGCCTGATCTCGATGGATTCCACCATGCGGTCGAACCTGGGCGTCGGGTTGCCTATCGACGTCATGGTGCTTTGCCCCGATACGCTGGAATCCGATCTCTCCTACCGCATCGAGCCTGGCGAACCCTATTTTCACGACCTGCGGGAGCGCTGGTCCGCTGCCCTGCGGTCCGCCCACACCTCGATCCCCCGCCCGCCCTATCTCAAGCATGGACGGCGCGGCGAGAACGGGCAGGGCTGATCCTTCCCGCTGCATTCCCCGACATGAAAAAACGCCGGCATCGCTGCCGGCGTTCTGCGTTTCACGCGAAGAAAAAGGCTCAGGCCGCGGCGGGCTGGAGCTTGGCGGACACGATCTTGTCGGGATCCTTCACGGGCTCGCCGCGCTTGATCTTGTCCACATTCTCCATGCCGGAGATCACCTGACCCCACACCGTATACTGGCGGTCGAGGAAGCCTGCATCGCCGAAGCAGATGAAGAACTGACTGTCGCCGGAATCCGGGCTCTGGGCGCGAGCCATGGAGACGGTGCCGCGCTTGTGCGGCTCGGTATTGAACTCGGCCTTCAGCTTCTTGCCGGAGCCGCCCATGCCGGTTCCGGTCGGATCGCCGGTCTGCGCCATGAAGCCGTCGATGACGCGGTGGAACGGCGTGCCGTTATAAAAGCCTTCTGCCACCAGTTCCTTGATGCGCGCCACATGGCCCGGGGCCAGATCGGGACGCAGGGCAATCACCACCTCACCCTTGGTGGTTTCGAGAACGATAACCTCGTCGGCCATAGCCAGTCTCCTTGGTTGGTCGATGGTGGCACGACGCCTCGGCGCCGCGCGCTACAAAGCGGTTGCGTGAGAGGGCGCCCTTACTTGGCGTCCGCAGCCACCTGCATCTTGATGATCTTGTCGGGGTTCGCGACCGCGCCATTCTGGCTGGCCGGACCCTTCTTGATCTTGTCCACGAACTCCATGCCCGAAACCACCTTGCCGACCACGGTATATTGGCCGTTCAGCGAAGGGGTGGCATCGAAATTGATGAAGAACTGCGAATTGGCGCTGTCCGGCGAGGAAGAGCGGGCCATGCCCACCGTGCCGCGCTCGAACGGCACCTTGGAGAATTCCGCCGGCAGGTTGGGATATTTGGAGCCGCCGGTGCCGTTGCCATACTGGCCGTCGCCGGTCTGCGCCATGAAGCCGTCAATGACCCGATGGAACGGCACCCCATCGTAGAAGCCTTCGCGGGCGAGCAGCTTCAGCCGCTCCGCATGCTTCGGCGCGATGTCCGGGCGCAGCGCAATCACCACGCGGCCATAGGTGGTGTCGAGATAAAGCGTGTTCTGGGGGTCGATCTTGCTCTGCGCGGCGGCCGGAAGCGCGAACATCAGCGCGATGGCAAGGCCGGCCAGGACGCGGCCGAGAAAGCGGTGCATGGGTTTCTCCTTGAGACCGATCAGCTATCGGAACGTCAGCGTTTGGGAAACTTCGCCTGCAGCCTTGCAAGCACGGCAGGCGGCACGAAGGCGGAAATATCGCCGCCCATGGACGCGATCTGCCGCACCAAGGTGGCGGTGATGGGGCGCACCCGCGGGGAAGCCGGCAGGAATACGGTCTGGATGTCGGGTGCCAGCGTGCCGTTCATGCCGGCCATCTGCATTTCGTAATCAAGGTCGGTGCCGTCCCGCAGGCCACGGATCAGCAGGCCAGCGCCCGTGCGCTGTGCCACGTTCACCACCAGATTGTCGAAGGTGATGACTTCGAGGGTCGCCCCCTCCTCCGCCGCCACCGGCTCGCAAACCTCGCGCAGCATGTCGAGGCGTTCGGTGGCCGTGAACAGCGGGGCCTTGCCGGGGTGGATGCCCACTGCCAGGACCAGCCGGTCCGCCAGGCGGCACGCAGAGCGCACCACATCGAGATGCCCGTTGGTGGGCGGATCGAACGAGCCGGCATAGATGGCGGCGCGGGTGGTGTGGGCTTGAAGAGCGCTCATGGACGCGAAGGGTTAGCTGCTGGCGCGAAAAGGCGCAATGGGCACCGGCGCTTTGCTATGTAATTGGAGATGTGCAGGCTCAGCGCCGTCCAGCCGCGAGCAAGACCATGGCACCGCCGGCGAGGATTCCCGCCGAGACCTTGTCCGCCAGACGCGCAAAGCGGCCTGCAACCGCCGCCCGCAGCCGATCTGCCGCCAGAGCCCAGATGATGTCGCCGATGAGCGCGATGATCGCGAAGGTGGCAGCCAGAAAGGCGATCTGGAGCGCCGGGTGGGCGGTATCGGTAACAAATTGCGGCAGGAAGGCCGCGTGAAACAGCAGGGTCTTGGGGTTGGCAAAAGCGACCGCAAGGCCGCGCGCGAATGCGGCCCGGCCGGACGGCGGCGCCGCGGCGCCGCCCTTTCCGGCGTTGCGCCATTGCAGCACCGCAAGCCAAGCGAGATAGGCAGCGCCGATATAGCGCACGAGATCGAAATTACGGGAGAACGCCTCGACCAGCCAGGTCAGGCCCGCCGCCACCACAGCAAGCTGAAGGACTAGCCCCACATTGACGCCGGCGGTGGTGAGCAGGCCCGCCCTGCGGCCATGCTTGAGGCTGGTGCCGACGATCAACGCCACGTTGGGTCCAGGCGTCGCGCCGAGGGCAATGCTGGCGAGCACGAAAAGGGCCAGGTTTTCGGCCGAGATGAGCCCGCCAACTGCCATCAGGCGTCACCGTCTTCCGCGGGTCCGGCGGCATCGGGATCGATGTCGTCCGCCGGCCCTTCAGCCGAAAGACCGGTGGCCTCGTCGTCCTCGCTGATATGCTCCACCGAGACCACATGCTCGTCGGCGGCGGTGTTGAACACGATGACACCCTGGCTTGAGCGGCCGACGATGCGGATGCCTTCCACCGGGCAGCGGATCAACTGGCCGCCGTTGGTCACCAGCATGATCTGGTCCGGGTCCTTCACCGGGAAGGAGGCGACGAGCTTGCCGTTGCGCTCGTTCACCGCCATGGCGACGATGCCTTTGCCGCCGCGGCCGGTAACGCGATATTCGTAGGACGAGGTCCGCTTGCCGTAGCCGTTCTCGGACAAGGTCAGGATGAATTGCTCCAGCGCCGTCATCTGAATGCGCTTGGCTTCGTCCAGCGGGCCTTCGCCTTGCGCGCCCTCGGCCCCACCCTCTTCGGCATCGGCCTCGATGACCGGCGGTTCCTCGGCTGCTGTACCGGGGGCTCCGCTCAACGCGCGCCGCTCGGCATTGGCCATGCGCAGATAGGCGGCCCGTTGCTCCGGCGTCGCGTCCGAATGGAAGATGATCGCCATGGAGATGATCTTGTCGTCGTTCTCCAGCCTGATGCCGCGAACACCTACCGAATCGCGCCCCTTGAAGACGCGCACGTCCGTGACGGGGAAGCGGATGCAGGCGCCGTTGGCCGTGGTCAGGAGCACGTCGTCCTGCTCGGTACAGAGCTGAACCGAGGCGATCGACTCGCCCTCTTCCAGCTTCATGGCGATCTTACCGTTGCGGTTCACCTGGCTGAAATCGGCAAGTTCGTTCCGCCGCACCGTTCCGCCGGTGGTAGCGAACATGATCTGCCAGCGGCCGTGCTCCTCGCTCTCCTCCGGCAGAGGCACGATGGAGGTGATGCGCTCGTCAGGATCCAGCGGCAGGATGTTGATCAGCGCCTTGCCCCGCGCCTGCGGAGCTGCGGCCGGAAGGCGCCAGACCTTGAGCTTATAGACCTGCCCCTTGGAGGAGAAGAACAGCACCGGAGCGTGGGTGGAGGCGACGAACAGGCGGGTGACGAAATCCTCGTCGCGCGTCTGCATGGCCGAACGGCCCTTCCCGCCGCGCCGCTGGGCGCGATAGGTGGAAAGGGGTACGCGCTTCACATAGCCCGCGTGCGAGACCGTGACGACCATCTCCTCGCGCTGGATCAGATCCTCGTCGTCGAGATCGCCGAAGCCTTCGACGATCTCGGTGCGGCGAGGCGTGCCGAACTCGGCCTTGATGGCATTCAGCTCGTCGCGAACAATCTGCTGAACACGTGCTCTACTCGCAAGAATTTCGAGGTAATCAGCGATTTCGATGGCAAGTTTATTGAGTTCGTCCGCGACCTCATCACGGCCGAGCGCGGTGAGGCGCTGCAGGCGCAGATCGAGGATGGCACGAGCCTGCTCAAGCGAAAGGCGATACGTGCCGTCGGCCGCAAGGGTGTGCCTCGGATCGGCGATCAACTCGATCAGCGGGGCCATATCCTTAGCCGGCCAATCACGATCCATCAGCGCTTCTCGCGCGCTGGCGGGATCGGGTGCGGATCGAATTAAGCGTATAACTTCATCGATGTTCGCGACCGCAATGGCGAGGCCGACCAACACGTGGGCGCGATCTCGTGCCTTGCGCAGCAGAAATTTTGTGCGCCGGCTCACGACCTCTTCTCGGAACGAGATGAAGGCAGTGAGCATGTCATGCAAGGTCATCACAGAGGGTCGCCCGCCGGAGAGGGCAACCATGTTGACGCCAAAAGACGTCTGTAACGGCGTCATGCGATAGAGATTGTTCAGGACGACGTCGGCCTGGGAATCGCGCTTGATTTCGATGTAGACGCGCATGCCGTCGCGGTCGGACTCGTCGCGGATCTCGGAGATGCCTTCCAGGCGCTTGTCCCGCACCAATTCGGCAATCTTCTCGATCATCGTCGCCTTGTTCACCTGATAGGGAATCTCGGTGACGATGAGTGCTTCGCGGTCCTTGCGGACGGTTTCGATCGAAACTTTCGCCCGCATCATGATGGAGCCGCGGCCGGTCAAATAGGCTTGGCGGATGCCGGAGCGGCCGAGGATCAGCGCACCGGTCGGAAAATCCGGGCCAGGCACGATGTCGAGCAGCGCCTCAGGATCCAGTAGAGGGTCGTCGATCAGCGCCAGCACCGCGTCGATCATTTCGCTGAGATTGTGCGGAGGGATGTTGGTGGCCATGCCCACCGCGATACCGCCCGCGCCGTTCACCAGCAGATTCGGGAACTTGGCGGGAAGGACCGTCGGCTCGCGCTCGCTGTTGTCGTAGTTTTCTTGGTAGTCGACGGTGTCCTTGTCGAGATCGTCCAACAAGGCGTTGGACACCTTCTCCAGGCGCACCTCGGTGTAGCGCATGGCCGCGGGCGGATCGCCATCCACGGAGCCGAAATTGCCTTGCCCATCCACCAGGGGCAGCCGCATCGAGAAGGGCTGCGCCATGCGCACCAGAGCGTCATAGACTGACTGGTCGCCGTGAGGATGGTATTTACCGATGACGTCGCCGACCACGCGGGCCGATTTGCGGTAGGACTTGTTCCACTCGTAACCGTTCTCGTGCATCGAGAAGAGAATACGGCGATGAACCGGTTTCAAGCCGTCCCGCACGTCAGGCAGCGCCCGCGCCACGATCACGCTCATGGCGTAATCGAGATAAGAGCGGGACAATTCCTCGGTGATGGATACTGGCCGGATGTCGGAAGGTAAATCACCTCCCTGACGCGGCGTGTCGTTGTCAGCCAAAAGATGGGTCTCTCTTGAAGAGCTTATAAGCTCTTTCTTTTAGCCGATTCATAGCTGCCACGCCAGCGAAAGCCCCCTGGCGCGGAGATAAATACATTTGTTTTTTCAATAGTTTACGCAAAAGGGCCTGATCTTGTGACGCTGTTGCCCGATCAGTGCCGCCCTGCCCCGCCGAAAAGCGGCCCGAAAAACGCGCGGCGCAAGGCCTTGCTGGAACGGCTGCAGCAGGCCAAAGGGCCGCATGCCGGCCCAAGTCGTCGTCTGTTCTCCTCAGAACGGAATTTCGTCGTCCATATCGTCGGAGGGCCGGCTCCCACCAGCACCGCCCGTGCTGCCGGGACCGCCGCCGGAGCGACGTGCTCCGCTTCCCCCACCGAACGATCCACCTCCGCCACCCATGGGGCTGGAGGAACCGAAATCGGAGCCGCCGCCATATTCGTCGCCCCCGCCCTCGCTGGATCCACCGCTACGACCATCGAGCAGTGTGAGTTCGCCACGATAGGGGCGCAGGACGACTTCCGTCGTGTATTGCTCGCGCCCGTCCTTCTCGTATTTCCGGGTTTCAAGCTGGCCTTCGATATAGACCTTGGAGCCTTTCTTCACGAAACGCTCGACAACGCCCACCAGGTTCTCATTGAGAACGGAGATGCGGTGCCACTCCGTGCGTTCCTTGCGCTCGCCGGAGGCCTTGTCGCGCCATGTCTCAGAGGTGGCAATACTGAAGCTCGCAACCCTGCCGCCGTTCTGAAACGAACGGATTTCCGGGTCGCGCCCGAGATTGCCGATCAGGATCACCTTATTGACGCTGCCGGCCATCGTCCGCTCCATAATCCTGCAGGCCGGAAAATGCCGGCCAAATCCGATCTGCACCCTAGCGTCCCGCCTTCGCGATGCGAGGGGCACCGCGGCCTTTTCCACCAATAAGGTCTGGGCAGGTTAGCGTAGGGCATGAATGTTCTTGATCTGTTCTAGCAATCGCGCACACTGGCTGCAAGATGAGTCTTCACTCGCCCATTCCTTTTTTCGGGTCCGACACCTATGTTCGTCATCCGTTCTCTATCGCAGCGCACACAGCGCCCTAAATAATGCAGACGGCAGGCCGTATGGCGCACCGCACCTTTGGCCGCACGCCGGTCTCCGCCCCCGCATAGCTTAAGCCCGAGCCCCATGACCGATCGCGCGCTTCCTACCCCCATGCCCTCCTCTCTGTCGCAGCGCCGCGATGCGCGTCTGCTCTCCGTGCGCGGGGCGCGGGAGCATAATCTCAAGAACGTGGACCTCGATATTCCGCGCGACAGTCTGGTGGTGTTCACCGGCCTTTCGGGCTCGGGGAAATCCTCGCTCGCATTCGACACGATCTATGCGGAAGGCCAGCGACGCTATGTGGAAAGCCTTTCGGCCTACGCGCGCCAGTTCCTGGAGATGATGCAGAAGCCGGACGTGGACCAGATCGATGGTCTGTCGCCTGCCATCTCCATCGAGCAGAAGACCACCTCGAAGAATCCGCGCTCCACGGTGGGCACGGTCACCGAGATCTACGACTATATGCGCCTGATGTGGGCCCGCGCCGGAATTCCGTATTCTCCCGCGACCGGACTGCCGATCGAGAGCCAGACCGTCTCTCAGATGGTCGACCGGGTGCTCGCCTTGTCGGAAGGGGCGCGGCTCTATCTTCTTGCCCCGGTGGTGCGTGGACGCAAGGGGGAATACCGCAAGGAATTGGCGGAATTCCTCAAGAAGGGTTTCCAGCGCGTGAAGCTGGACGGCACCTTCCTCGAGATTGCCGAGGCCCCTGCCCTCGACAAGAAGTTCAAGCACGATATCGACGTGGTGGTGGATCGCCTGGTGGTCCGCGCAGACATCGCGACCCGCCTCGCCGACAGCTTCGAGACCGCGCTCGCCCTTGCGGACGGCATCGCTGTGGTGGAATTCGCCGACGAAAAGGATGATGACGGCTCGCCGAGGCGCATCATGTTCTCGGAGAAGTTCGCCTGCCCGGTCTCCGGCTTCACCATTTCGGAGATCGAGCCACGGCTATTCTCATTCAATAATCCCTTCGGCGCCTGTCCGGCCTGCGACGGTCTCGGCGTGGAACAGACCATCGATGCCGACCTTGTGGTGCCGGACAAGTCACGCACCTTGAAACAGGGCGCCATCGCTCCCTGGGCGAAATCCACCTCGCCGTACTACGGGCAGACGCTGGAAGCGCTCGCCAAGCATTACAAGTTCAAGCTGACGGTACCGTTTGCGGACCTGCCGGAAAAGGCGCGCGACGTGATCCTCTACGGCTCGGGCGAGGAGCAGATCGCGTTTGCCTATGACGACGGGCTGCGGGCCTATGAGACCCACAAGACCTTCGAAGGCATCGTGCGCAATCTCGACCGTCGCTGGAAGGAGACCGAAAGCGACTGGGCACGCGAGGAGATTTCGAAATATTTTTCGACCGTTCCGTGCGCGGTCTGCCACGGCTACCGTCTCAAGCCGGAGGCGCTGGCGGTGAAGGTCGGCGGCATGCATATCGGCGAGGCCGGAACACTCTCGGTGCGTGCGGCGAGTGCCTGGTTCGAGGCCCTGCCGGCCCTGCTGACACCGAAGCAGAACGAAATCGCGGCGCGCATCCTCAAGGAGATCCGCGACCGCCTGCGCTTCCTCATGGATGTGGGGCTGGAGTATCTCACGCTGTCGCGCGCCTCCGGCACGCTCTCGGGCGGCGAGAGCCAGCGCATCCGTCTCGCCTCCCAGATCGGTTCCGGCCTTTCGGGGGTCCTTTATGTGCTGGACGAGCCCTCGATCGGCCTTCACCAGCGGGACAATGCGCGCTTGCTGGAGACGCTGAAGCGTCTGCGAGAACTCGGCAACACTGTGATCGTGGTGGAGCACGACGAGGATGCCATTCTCGCTGCCGATTACGTTGTGGATGTCGGCCCCGGTGCCGGGGTGCACGGCGGGCGCATCGTCTCCCAGGGCACGCCGGCGCAGGTCATGGCCGACCCCAACTCGCTGACCGGAAAATATCTCACCGGTGCGCTCGCGGTGGGCGTGCCGACGCGCCGCCTGCCCAATTCGCGCAAAATGCTCGCGGTGAGCGGTGCGCGCGGCAACAATCTGAAGAATGTGCGGGCGGAGATTCCGCTGGGCCTGTTTACCTGCGTCACCGGGGTTTCGGGCGGCGGGAAGTCCACGCTGCTCATCGATACCTTGTACAAGGCGGTGGCACGGCGTCTGAACAATGCAAGCGAAGCGCCGGCCCCGTTCGACAAGCTGGAGGGGCTGGAGCATCTGGACAAGGTCATCGACATCGACCAATCCCCCATCGGGCGCACGCCCCGTTCCAATCCCGCCACCTATACCGGTGCCTTCACCCCCATGCGGGAGTGGTTCTCCGGCTTGCCGGAGGCGAAGGCTCGAGGCTATGGACCCGGCCGCTTCTCCTTCAATGTAAAGGGCGGGCGCTGCGAGGCCTGCCAGGGTGATGGCGTCATCAAGATCGAAATGCACTTCCTGCCCGACGTGTACGTCACCTGCGACGTCTGCAAGGGCAAGCGCTACAATCGCGAAACGCTGGAAGTCACCTTCAAGGACAAGTCCATCGCCGACGTTCTCGACATGACGGTGGATGAAGGCGCCGAGTTCTTCAAGGCGGTGCCGAGCGTGCGCGAGAAACTGGAGACGCTGTCACGGGTCGGCCTCGGCTATATCAAGGTCGGCCAGCAGGCCAACACGCTCTCCGGCGGTGAGGCGCAACGGGTGAAGCTCGCAAAGGAATTATCCAAGCGGGCCACGGGTCGAACGCTTTATATTCTAGACGAACCCACCACCGGCCTGCACTTCCACGATGTGGCGAAGCTGCTGGAGGTGCTCCACGAGTTGGTCGAGCAGGGCAATACGGTGGCGGTGATCGAGCACAATCTCGAAGTCATCAAGACGGCCGACTGGGTGATCGACATCGGGCCGGAAGGCGGCGACGGCGGCGGCGAGATCGTTGCCGTGGGTCCGCCGGAAGAGATCGCAAAGTCCAAGCGCTCCCACACCGGCAGCTTCCTTGCCGAGGTGCTGGCCCGCCGGCCGCTGAAGGCCAAGGTGCCGACGCTGCCGCCTAAGGTAAAGCGTGGCCGCCGCCAAGCGGCAGAGTAGGCGTGACGCAACGTCGCGCCCGCGCCCATCAGGCGGTAACCGCAGATCCATGATGCGGTGCAAGATGCGGAAAAGGCCGACTTGCCTCCGTCCTGACCGTCTGCGGACCTACCAGTCTCCACTTTGCCACAGAAAGCCCATGATATCGGCAAGTCCACGCCCGTTGGATGCCGAAAATGTTAGCAGCTGGTATAAATTATATGCGATGGCTGCATTGCTGCGTTGCGGCAATGCGCATTGGCTATGGCTCCGGACAGGCTTATCTCTCGCTCAACGTTGCGGCGCGTGAAAACGCAGTCCGCCTGAAGGAGAGATATCATGTTGCTTTGGGGTCTTCTTGCCCGCCAGGTTCGCCGTTGGCAGGCCTACAATCGCACGGTCGCCGAACTGTCTCAGCTCGATGACCGCGCTCTCGGTGACATCAATGTCAGCCGTTCCGAAATCCGCTCGATTGCACGTCAGGCTTCGCTCGCCGCGTGACCGTCGCGCCGTTCGCTGCGCTGCGATACGGTAAAAGACCATGTTTTGGCCCGTTGGCCCCGGTGTTTCGCGCACCGGGCCGCGCGGGTCCGCAAAAGGTGTGTCTGTCTTTCGGGTTCATCGCAGATCTGAGTTCTTTGTAGCTCGATCCGAGCTTTATCCAGCTGCCGCCATTCGTTGTCTTGCTTGAAGCCCTTATGTTAATGACCAGCGTTGCTGGGGGGCTTCGAGATGGGCATGAGAACGATCGGGCTGTTGCGCGTTCCAATTCGTGCAGTGGCGGCATTTGCCGCTCTTTCTGCGGTTGGCCAAGCACAGGCGCAGACGACGAGTTGGACCCTCTACGACCAGTACACCACTTCTTATTTCATCCCATTTGCCCAGCCGGATCACCCCAACGCGGACAGCACAGGGGTTCAGCCGAACTTCACGGACGGCAAGACGGGCATCTATATTTCGGCCGCCGTTAACGATAGCGCGCCTCTGGTCTTCCAAGTCGACACCGGCTCGCAAGGCATGGTGGTTCC
Organism: Roseixanthobacter psychrophilus; assembly: GCF_043195195.1. Taxonomy (NCBI): domain Bacteria; kingdom Pseudomonadati; phylum Pseudomonadota; class Alphaproteobacteria; order Hyphomicrobiales; family Xanthobacteraceae; genus Roseixanthobacter; species Roseixanthobacter psychrophilus. The sequence goes on along the minus strand of NZ_JBAFWT010000006.1, from coordinate 140,879 downwards.
GCAATATCTGATTCCGAACTTCCAACAATCGGCCGACCAGCAAAAGATCCTTTATTCGTCGAGCGGCAATTACTCGGTCGGCACGTGGACGACGGTAACCGTTCGTTTTCCCGGAAGTCGGGATGCCAATGGCAATGAAGCTTTTGCCACCTTGCCTGTGCTCGTTGAATCCGCCTCCTACACCATGGTGGACGGCAAGGAGGTGAAAACCGACTGCACGATACAGGGCGCGGCGTGCACCCTTCTTATGGGGGTCGGCTATGGGCGTCCTGATTCCGGCTGGGGACCGTCATATCTTCCTTCGCTGCTCAACAATCCCCTGTTGCATCTCGCTGGTATGGATGAAGGGACCGTCCGCGCCGGCTACGTCATCACGCCGCAAGGAATCCAGGCAGGCCTGACCGCGCAGAACGCAGGCTCCGGCTTCGCATATGTGAAGCTCGTGGCGGATAAGCCAGCGGGAGAAATAGGTCCGAACTGGCGCACCGCACCGGGAACCGTTGTGGTGGACGGCAAGACGGTCACGAAGATCGACTCGGTCTTGATGGATACGGGAATTTCCTACCTCTGGTCGGACCTTGGCGAAAAGGCGGCAAATAATCCGGTTTCATGCGGAACAAACGGCGAGTTCTTGTGTGCTCCGAAGGGCACAGAGGTTGCAGTCTACATTGGCGGAAACACAAATGTCGGTTATTCCTACAAGACCGGCGGCGAAGATAACAATACTGCAGCGCCATGGTTTTCCCGTTTGAATACGACCGACATGGTGAATACTGGGATCCATCCGTTTGCTCAGTTCGAATATGTTTTCGACGCCGTAGACGGATACGAAGGCCTGAAGGCGATCGACCCCAGTACGCCCGGCATCTATTTCGAACCCTATCTTTCGGCCATGGGTCATCTGCCGTTGCCGAGTGGCTTCACGACCAATCTGCCGGTCTATGTGCGGGATGATACGGACATCGTAAGCTCCGGCGTTGCGGCCCTGCTCGGTGACATCACGGGTCCTGGCGCCCTCGCCTTCGGCGGAGGGGGCGCGGTGACGGTGCTCGGCGATGTGACGCTGCCTGCCGGCGTTACGGTGAAAGAGGGCAGCGTGTATTTCGTCGGCAATGTCACGGCGCCGCTCACCATCGCGGCGGGTGCGACCGTCTCCGACGTCGGCAGCATCGCAGGCGATGTGAAAAACGCGGGACTATTGTTTCATGACGGCACCATTATCGGCACCGTGACCAACACCGGCGTCCTCGGAGGCAATGGTACGGTCACGGGCACGATGGTCAATTCCGGCGTGCTGAGCCCAGGCCATTCCATCGGCCAGCTCATGGTGAGCGGCAATCTCACGTTTACGCGGGAAAGCGGCTATAGCGCTGAAATCGGCGCCTCCGGCAGTGATTTGATCGCGGTCGGCGGAGCGGCTGTGCTGAATGGCGCCACGCTGAACCTCATTCCTGTCGCGGGGTATTTGCCCATGCTCGGTGAGAGCTTCACTCTCCTGACTGCGAGCGGCGGCATCACCGGCACATTCACGCTCGACGCACCGGCCTTCGGCACGGTGGCTTCGCTTCATCCTTTCATCGCCCCGGTTCTCGATACGTCGGGCACTCAGGCAACCATTACTCTGGAACGCAGCCAGGTGCCCTTTACGGCGTTCACGCGCACGGCAAACCAATGGGCGGCGGCAACTGCGGCGGACAGCCTCGGGTCGGGAGCGCCGCTGACGATCACACTGGCAAGCCTCAATACTGCCGCCGTCCCAGCAGCTTTCGAATCGCTCTCGGGTGAAGTCTATGCCTCTGCGCAGAGTGTTCTTCAGATGCAGTCGGCTTATGTCCGCGACGCGGTCGGTGCGCGGATGCGGCAGGGTGCCTCGCCCGGATTTTCGGCAACCGACGCCCCGCGGGTGGTGCAGTTGGACGGCCACGGCACGGCCCTCTGGGGCCAAGGCTATGGCGGATGGGGAGAATTTTCCGCCTCCGCTGATACCGCTTCGGTGAGCAGTTCCATCGGCGGCTTTCTGATTGGAATGGACGCTGCGGTTGCCGACTGGCGCCTGGGGCTTGCGGCTGGGTTCGGCCAATCCAGCTTCAACCTGGGTGAACAGAACGCGATGGGGTCCAGCGACAATTACGATCTTGCCTTCTACGCTGGGCGCATGTTTGCGACCGGCAGCGGCGGTGCCGTCGCGCTGCGGCTTGGACTGGCCTATTCCTGGCACGATATTTCCGTTGATCGCACGGTGGTGCTTCCCGGTCTGCTTGAGGCCTACAGCCCCGGCTACGCGGGCCGCAGCAGCCAAGTTTTCGGCGAATTGGGCTACCGGATCGAGGGCGCCGCTGGCGCCATGACCGTCACCCTTGAGCCGTTCGCCGGGCTCGCCTACGTCGGCTTGTCCACGAACGGTTTTTCGGAAGGCGTCGGCGCCGCTGCCCTGACTGCGGCGGCGGGCAATTTTGATAGTTTCGATTCCTCGCTTGGAGTGCGGGGCGCTCTGATGCTTCCGCCGCCGCCCGGCATGGCACCCCTCGCTTTGTCCGGAACGATTGGCTGGCAGCACGCATTCGGCGATCTGGTCCCGACGGCGACCATGGCCTTCAATGCCGGCTCTGCTCCTTTCACGGTTTCGGGTGCTCCTCTCGCGCGCGACGCTCTGCTGGTTGGCGCCGGCCTTTCCACGTGGATGGGGCCGAACATGGAGCTTGGCATATTCTATTCAGGCCGGCTCGCGTCCGACGTCAGCGAAAATGCCGTGAAGGGCAGCCTGACATGGACATTTTGACCACGAAGCACCCGACCTTCACGCGGACTTAGGGACAATCCGCCCGCAGACCTTGAAGCCGACGCCATGTTCGGGCATTGAGCCAGATCGGTTTTCCGGGCGCGCCTTCGGCGGCCCAGAGTCGGGATGCTTATCCCGGCATCAGGATGGCTCATGAGTGATGTACGTGCGGTGCATGTGATCGGTGGCGGCCTTGCCGGTTCCGAGGCAGCTTGGCAATTGGCGACGCGCGGCGTGCCGGTGATCCTGCACGAGATGCGCCCGGAGCGCACCACCGAGGCCCATCATACTCAGTCTCTGGCGGAACTCGTCTGCTCCAATTCCTTCCGGTCCGACGATCCCAAGGGGAATGCGGTCGGGGTTCTCCACGCCGAGATGCGACGTGCCGGCTCGCTGATCCTGCGTTGTGCCGACGCCAATCAGGTGCCGGCCGGTGGAGCGCTTGCGGTGGACCGCGACGGCTTTGCCGAGGCCGTGACGTCGGCGCTGGAAGCGCATCCGCTGGTGGAGATTCGTCGCGAGGAGATTGCCGGCCTGCCGCCGACCGAATGGGACAGCGTGATCGTGGCTACTGGCCCCCTCACCTCTCCGGCCCTGGCGCAGGCGGTGCTCGAACTCACGGGTGAGACCGCGCTCGCCTTTTTCGACGCAATTGCCCCGATCGTTCATTTCGACAGCATCGACATGAGCAAGGCCTGGTTCCAGTCTCGCTACGACAAGGTCGGACCGGGCGGAACCGGGGCGGACTATATCAATTGCCCGCTCGACAAGGAGCAGTACGAATCTTTCATTGATGCCTTGCTGGAAGGCGAGAAGGCGCCGGTACGCGATTTCGAGGCGAAAACCCCGTATTTCGACGGCTGCCTGCCCATTGAGGTGATGGCGGAGCGTGGTCGAGAAACCCTGCGCTTCGGTCCGCTCAAGCCGGTCGGCCTCACCAATCCCAACGCGCCCGACGTGAAGGCCCATGCGATCATCCAGCTGCGCCAGGACAATAAGCTAGGCACGCTCTATAATATGGTCGGCTTCCAGACCAAGCTGAAGCATGGCGAGCAAGTGCGGGTCTTCCGCACTATTCCCGGCCTGGAAAATGCCGAATTCGCGCGGCTCGGCGGGCTCCATCGCAACACCTATCTGAACTCCCCTCTCCTGCTGGATGACACGCTCCGCTTGAAGGCCGATCCGCGGCTGCGATTCGCCGGTCAGATCACCGGCTGCGAGGGTTATGTGGAAAGCGCCGCCATCGGGCTCCTCGCCGGTCGTTTTGCCGCGGCAGAGCGGCGCGGGGAGGATGTGTCGCGACCGCCTGCTACCACCGCCCACGGTGCCCTTCTGGCTCACATTACCGGCGGCCACATCGAGACCATTGATGCCGGTCCGCGCTCATTCCAGCCCATGAACATCAACTTCGGTCTGTTTCCACAGCTTGAGATCAATCCGAAAGGGCCCGATGGCAAACGTCTTCGGGGCACAGAGAAGACTTTGGCGAAAAAGCATGCCATTGCCGAACGCGCCCTCGCGGACATGGATGCCTGGCTCGACAGCCCGGCCGAGGCAGCTTAAGACGCGCCATGCCCAGGCTCCTGCGCCCTTATACCCCTGTCGAGCATGATGCCGACCTGAGCCGCTTCGTGGTGGATACGGTCCTCAAGCGCGACGTGTTTTCCACCGTCGAGCGCGGCACCTGGACCGACCTGTCCGGCGTCTCCCATCCCGCGGTTCTGCGCCGGTGGAACGCGGTATCGGTCTGGTTCTTTCCCATTGCAGCGCGGCTCGCGGCCGGCGAGGTGAAAGCGCTGGAGCATGTCAGCCACACCGGCGTCACCACCCCCTTGCTCGCAGTGGGTCGCCGCTTTCTGGTGCGAGGCTGGATCGATGGCGCACCGCTACAGATCGCACGCCCCTATGGCGACGTCGATTTCTTCCGCTCCGCCAAGGCGGCGCTGCGCACCCTGCATGCTGCCGGCTTCGCCCATAACGATCTTGCCAAGCAGCAGAACTGGCTGCGCGGCGCGGACGGCGAAGCGTGGCTGATGGATTTTCAGCTCGCCCTGCCGATATCCCGCCGTTCGCGCCTCGGTCGCATTCTGGCCTATGAGGATGTTCGCCACCTGCTCAAGCACAAGCGCACCTATTGCCCGGATGCGCTGACACCCCGCGAGCAGAAGATGCTCGCCACCAAGAGCGGTTTTGCCCGTGTTTGGATGGCCACGGGAAAACGGGTCTACCGCTTCATCACGCGCAGCCTCATGTCCTATTCCGATACCGAAGGGCGTGGACCCCGCGTTACGCAGGTCGGGCCGCGCATTTCCGAAGCGCTGCTGAGCCATCCCGCCGTGAGCGATGTGCATATGGCGGACTTCCAGACACTCGGCGGCAAGGTTGGGCTATACGCGTTTGTTGAGACGCGGGGCGAGATCACCGCCGATGCGCTGCGAGCCCACATGGCGAGCATGCTGCCGGATCGGCCGCACCTCGATCATATGCAGCTCGTCCCTTTGCTCCCGCGCGACGGCAATGGCGTGGTCCGCGACGACTTGCTGCTGCTGGTGGCGCGCAATCAGATCGAGATGCTGGAATCCCTCTCCGGCTCGCAGGTGACACGCGAACTGGTGGATCAGATTGCCCGCGGTCGCCTGAACCTCACCGACCGGATCACGCGGCCGGCGGCCTGATCCAGGTCTTGCCGGCACGGGCCTTTGAAGCGGCACGCCAAAGCGTCCAGGCGCGCAGGAACGGCGGGACCCCAACGATACGCCCGAACGGATCTTTCGCACGTTCCAAGGCGCCGAGATCGCCTGGGACGATGGCCAGCGGAAGGAAAGCCGGAACTACTTGCGCCGGAAGCTCCGACACGGCGGCAGATGCGGCTGCGACATGGTGTGCCGCGCGGGTGCGCAATTCAGCAAGCGCAGCGGCGAGGCCCGGACTTGACGTTCGCTTCACGACGTCTTCGCGTGTCAGGCCGTGACGCTGGAGCACATCCAGGGGCAGGAAGCACTGCCCGCGCGCTGCATGCAACGGCAATGCCCGCATCAGCCCGGTCAAGGCAATGGCGACCCCGGCATGGCCCGCGGCGTCCGCGAGTGCGGGATCGGCCCGACCTGCCAGAATGCTCGCGCCAAGCTGGATGAGCACAGAGGAGGTCTCTCCGGCATAGCCCTCTAGATCGTTGAGCGAGGGCATGGCGTCGTCGTAGAGATCAAAGGTGCGCGCATCGATCAGGTTCAACAGGGCGCCGCGTGGCAGGTCGCAGGCGGAAATTGTATCAAGGACCGCGGCGGCGACAGGATGGCCGGAGATATCGCCGCGCCCGAGGCCCTCGATGATCTCGCGCCACCATTGCAGACGCATCTCGCCGGGCAAAGCTTCGCGCACCACCTCACGCACGCGCGCCACTTCCAGATTGAAGGCATAAAGAGCCATCAAATGTTTGCGCAAGGCAGATTCGGCGAACAAGGCGGCGAGGAAGCGGTCGCGATCGTTCGTTCGGATGAGGTCGGCGCAATGGGAATATGCCGCCTCCAGATCGGGGGGCGCTGCGGCGGAATCCTCGCTCATAGGGCGCGCCTCCGGGCTCAGAATGCGATCAGCGCAGCGCCCACGCGCCGGCCTTCTGCCAGCAGAACATTATAGGTGGAAGCGGCCGCAGGAGTCGGCATGAGCTCGAAACGCAGATGCGCAGCGCGTAGGCGCTCCTTCAGTCGCTCGGCCAGATGGGCGGGGTCGCGCCCGGTGCCGAGGAACAGCAGCTCGAATGCATCAGCTTCGGCGATGATGGGCGCGAGGGCCGCTGCATCGAGCTTGGCGAAGCTTTCCACGGCCCAGGGGCGCACGCCCGAGGGCAAGGCCAGGATCGAGCCGGAATGGGACATGCCTGAAAAATGGAAGAACCGGTCGCCATAACCGTCGATGGGAACCTGGCGGGGCAGGAACGCCTCTGATCTCTGCTCCACCATGGTTGTTACCCCCGAACCGGCTATTTGCGCGGCTTGCCGCGCGCGCGGCCGCGGCTACCGGTGGGAGCTGCAGCGGGTTTCGACGTGGAAGAAGCGGCGGGAAGAATCTCCGCTTCCTCCGTCAGGGGCGCCATGACTTCGTCCACGCGTGCGGGAATGCTGTCGGCCTTCTTGTCACCCTCCACCGTGCTCGGTCGCAGGCCGAGATGAATCAGCATCGGCGCCGCCACGAAGATGGTGGAATAAGTGCCGACGATGATGCCCACCGCCATGGCCAGAGAGAACCCGCGCAGAACCTCTCCGCCGAAGAAATACAGCGCCAAGGTCGCCAGGAATGTCGTCAACGAGACGATGATGGTGCGCGAGAAGGTGGCATTCACCGACAGGTCGAGCATCTCCGGAAGGGGGATGCGCTTGTAGCGGCGCAACATCTCGCGGATGCGATCGTACACCACCACCGTGTCGTTGAGCGAATAGCCCATGATGGTGAGGATGGCAGCGATCGAGGTGAGGTCGAAATCGATGCCCAGGATCGAATAGATGGCGAGCGTCACGAAGATGTCGTGTGCAGTGGTGGCGATGGCGCCCACCGCGAACTGCCATTCGAAGCGGAACCAGAGATAGAGAAGCACGGCCACTGCGCCCAGCAGCAGCGCGATGATGGACTGGCGCACCAATTCGGCGGAAACGCTCGGACCTACGGTCTCCACGCGCCGGATCGTGTAGTCGGTGCCGAGGGCGGAGGAGATCTTGCCGACGATGGCCTGCTGTGCCGCATCGGAGGTTCCTGCCTCGCCGACGCGGATCAGGACGTCGCGCGGCGAGCCGAATTCCTGGATCTGGACATCGCCCAGATCGAGGTCGTTCAGGTGCTCGCGCAGGCCGGATAGGTCCGCGCTTTGCTGGCTAGTCTGCGCCTCCACCAGCGTTCCGCCCCGGAAGTCGATACCGAGATTGAATCCGAAGGTGGCGAAGCAAACGAGAGCAAGCACCATCGCCGCCGCAGAAAGCGGGAAGCTCACATGGCGCAGGCGCATGAAGCCGATTTTGGTCTGCGCCGGGATATAGTCGATCAAAGGCATTTACGGCGCACCTTCAGATTGGCAGCTTCGCCGGGCGCTGCCACTTCACCCACCATGCGATCATGAGCCGGGTGAGGGTGTAAGCAGTGAACACGGTGGTGAGGAGGCCGAGGATATAGGTGACGGCGAAGCCGCGCACCGGACCCGACCCACCGAGCAGGAAAAGGATGGATCCCGTGGCCAGTGAGGTCACGTTGGCGTCCATGATGGTGCCGAGCGCGTGGGTGAAGCCCTTGTCGATGGCGGCAATGGCCGAACGGCCCTCGCGTGCCTCGTCGCGGATGCGCTCGAAAATCACGACGTTGGAATCCACCGCCATTCCGATGGTCAGAACGACGCCAGCGATCCCGGGGAGCGTCAGTGTCGCCCCAAGAATCGACTGAAGGGCGAACATCAAGGTGACATGCACCGCCAAGGCAATCAGGGCGAAGATGCCGAACAGGCCGTAAACTGCGACCATGAACACCGCGACCAAGCCGGCGGCGACAAAGGCGGCGAGCTTGCCGGCCTCGATCGAATCCTGCCCGAGGCTTGGCCCGACGGTACGCTCCTCCACCACGTTGAGCGGCGCCGGCAATGCGCCGGCCCGCAGCAGAATGGCAAGGTCGTTGGCCTGCTGCACCGTGAATGAGCCGGAGATCTGCCCGGAACCGCCGAGGATCGGTTCATTGATGCGCGGCGCCGAAATCACCTGATTGTCGAGCACGATGGCAAACGGCTGTCCGACTGCGGCCTGGGTGGTCGCAGCAAAACGTCGGGCGCCGTTAGAGTTGAAGCGGAAAGTGACGATGGGTTGGCGGGTGTTCTGGTCGAAGCCCGGCTGTGCATCGACAAGGTCTTCACCCGACACGCGAACCTGCTTCTCGACCAGGTAGGGAATGCCGTCCTGGCCCTGAAGCACCTCGGAATCCGGCGGGGGCCGACCTTCCAGCGCCTGTTGGGGCGACATGGACTGGTCCACCATGCGGAACGAGAGCTTGGCGGTCTGGCCCAGCAGCGCCTTCAAGCGCTGGGGATCCTGCAGCCCCGGCACCTGCACCAGGATTCGGTCGGCGCCTTGGCGCTGGATATTCGGTTCGACCGTGCCGAGCTGATCGATACGGCGGCGAATGATCTCGATGGACTGATCGACCGCCGAGCGCACACGGGCATTAATGCCGGCATCGGTCAAAGTGACGGTAATTGCGCCGTCGCTCGGGCTTGCGACTGTCAGATCCATCTCGCCGGTGGAACCGCCGAGCAGCGTGTTGGTGACCGGCGCGGCGAGTTTGCGCAACTCGGTCACGGCCTTGGTCGTGTCGTTGGGATCGCGCAACCGAAGCTGAACCGCCGTGTCGCGGATCGTCAGCCCACTATAGCCGATGCGCTGCTCGCGCAGCACATTGCGAACCTCGTCCCGGATCTGCTCAGCGCGCTCCTTGCGCAGAGCGGCGCCATCCACCTCCAGCAGGAGGTGGGAACCACCCTGCAGGTCGAGCCCGAGCGTGATCCGGCTCGATGCGAGCCAGGAGGGCAACACCGCCAGAGCGGCGGGGGGAAGCAGATTTGGAAGGGCGAACAGAATACCGATCGCCGTGATGACGAGAATCGCCGTCGTCTTTAGCCGGGAAAAGTGCAGCATCGTCTTGCGATTCTACGGCCTCAGGAGGCCGCCTCATCCTTAGCGGGTTCGGCTTTGGAGCGCACGACGGTGATCTGCGTGCGCAACTGGCGCACCTTCACATTGTCGGCGATCTGCAATTCGACTTCGGCCTCGTCGACCACACGCGCAACCTTGCCAACCAGACCGCCTGCCGTGACTACGACATCGCCGCGGCGCAAGGAGTTCACCATTTCCTGGTGAGCCTTGGCGCGCTTCTGCTGCGGCCGCAGGATCAGGAAATACATGACCACAAAGATCAACAGGAACGGGGCAAGCTGAATGAGCATGTCGGTCCCGCCGGCGGCGCCCGTGGCGGCCTGGGCGAAAGCGGGCGTAATGAACATGTGCATCCTCGTTCTATCTGAAGAAAAGCTCGAGACGGTGCGCAGGGGCGCCGTGCCGGGCGAAGCGGCGGGACTATACCGGCCAAGCCGCCGAATGCAAACGCGCAGCGGCAGCTTGTGCGCACCTGCTTGACCCGGGGCGCAAATAAGGGTCCCAAAGAGCTGCCGCCGAGATCGCGCGGCTGTACCGGAACCGGCGTATGACCCGCAATCGCCTCGTCGAGGACCTGTTCGTCGCCCTGCGTTTCTTTTCCCGCCTGCCGGTCCCTGCCCGCGCCGGGGAGGAAATGCCCTTCGGCGCGCCACCGCTTTCGCGCATCGCCTATGTGATTCCCATTGCTGGGGCTGCCATCAGCTTGTTTGGAGCGGCGCTCCTGCTGATCGCCACGGCGCTCGGTTTCCCCCCCTTTCTGGCCGCAAGCCTCGCAGTCGCAACCCTGGTGCTGGCCACCGGCGCGTTCCACGAAGATGGTCTTGCCGACACCGCAGACGGCTTCGGCGGGGGCCGTGACAAGGCGCGCCGGCTTGAGATCATGCGTGACAGCCGCATTGGCACATATGGCGCCTGCGCCATTGCTCTCTCGCTTTTGATCCGCGTCGCGGCCCTTGAGGCGCTGCTCGTGCTCGGCGGCCCGATCCGTGCGGTTCTGGCCCTGGCAGCGGCCGGTGCGGCTTCCCGAGCGGCCGGCATCGTGTTGCTGCAGGTCCTGCCGGCGGCGCGCTCCGATGGTGCCTCGGCCGCGTCAGGCCAGCCGGGGGCCGACCCGGCCATGGCCTGCGCGCTTATGGCGGCGCTGGTGGTCGCGGTTCTGCTGGTCCCAAGCTTCGGTGTCGGCGCGACCTTCGCCGGACTGATCGCACCCGCGCTTGCCGTTCTGATCGTGGGCCGGCTCTCCGCGCGGCTGATCGGTGGCCAGACCGGTGATGTTGCGGGCGCCACCCAACAAGTTGCAGAGATTGCCTTCCTGCTGGCGGTGCTTATGTTCGCCAGGGCCGTCTGAGGCACCTCGCCACCCCGGCTGTGCAGCCCGCGACGGACCGAAGAGCGCAGATGAGCGACGCGAAACCTGTTTTCCCCTCCCCTTTTCCCGCCGCGCCGGCCGCTCGCGCCGCAGCCATCGAGACACCGTGCGTGAAGCTCTGCCAGGTCGATCCGCTTTCCAGCCTTTGTGTGGGATGCGGGCGCACCACCCAGGAGATCGGCGGCTGGATTTCCATGTCGCCCGCGCGCCGGTCTGCGGTGATGGCGCAATTGCCTGAGCGGCTCCAACGCCTGCGCCAGTCGCACCCCGAAGCCTTTGCGGATTGAGCCATGCGCGGGGACCGTTTTCTGTGGATGCTGTTGATCGGCCTTTTCGGCGGTGTCGTCGTGCTCGCGGTGCACCATGAGCAGGGCGAGGTGGCTGGGCTCGACATCGGCCAATTCGCCAGTCTGATTGCGAAATTCTCGATCCTGATCTTCGTTGGCGCGGTTGCGTGGTCGATGTTCCGAGGCCGGCTCGGCGAGGCGCTGATGGCGGCCCTGTTCTGGGTGATCGTCGCGATCGTCCTTGCCATGGGCTACACCTATCGCGAGCCGCTGCGGCAAGTTGCCGACAAGGTGCTGGTTCAGCTCTTGCCGGGATACGTGGGCGCCGGCACGGGCCCGACAGCCACCGTCGAGGTGGCGCGGAGCAATGACGGTGATTTCGCGGTGCGGGCGGCGATCAATGATTCGCCGGTGCAAATGCTGGTGGACACCGGCGCCTCCTCCGTGGTGCTGACCTTGGAGGCCGCTCGTTCCGCCGGCCTGCCGGTGGACTTCCTGAAATATGATGTGCCGGTGGACACCGCCAACGGGCGCACAAAGGCGGCTGCCGTCGTCCTGGATAAAATCACCATCGGCTCGATCGTGGAGCGGCGCGTGCCAGCCCTCGTCTCGCCTGCCGGTGTGCTGCGCACAAGCCTGCTCGGAATGAGCTTTCTCCAGCGGCTCGACAGTTTCGAAATTCGCGGGGACCGCTTGGTGATGCGCGGCCCGCTGGTGGGGCGCTGACGCAGATGCCTTCACCCGGTCCTCAGCTTACCTCCGCCGAGCGCGGCGCAGAGCGTGCCATTCTTATCGCCATTTTGCTGGATCTGAGCTTGGCGGTCCCTTACGGCGTGGCGACAGTGGTGATCGGTTCGCTGTCCATGCTTTCGGAGCTTCTGCGCGGCCTCCTGCTCCTGGTCGTCGCCTGCGCTTCGCTTCTCACCTTGCGCAACCTGCATCGCGGCCGTGTGACGAGCTATGAATACGGTATCGGCAAGGTGGAGCGCGGCCTGAGTTGCGTGATTGGCATTCTGCTGGTGCTGGCGGCGGGGTTCATCGTCCAGCGGGCATTTAGCGCAGGGGGCGGGGAGCCCCGAGATGCATTTTGGGCCGGTGCGGCGATTCTGCTCGTCGGATATAATTTCATCGTCAACGCGGGCCCGATCCTCCCCCTGTGGAAGGCGAGCCGGGAGGGCGGCTCCATGATCGTGCAGGCGCAGTTGCGCGCGCATATCGCAAAGGCGGTCGCTTCTTTTCCGGTTTTGGTATGCGTCATAATCGACGCGCTTTCGCGTGACCCTTCGGTGGCGCGAATTGCCGATACCGTAGGGGGCATGGTCGGCGCAGGGTTCATGGCGGTGGTCGGCGTATCCATGGTGCGCGAAGCGCTGCCGGACCTGCTTGATCGCGCCCTCGACGAACCGGTCCAGCACAAGGTGAACCGCACCCTTGCGACGTTCTTCGATCAGTACGACGCATTGCTCGGCGTCCGCACGCGCCGGTCGGGGCGGATCGCCCATGTGGAGATTACGGTCGGCTTCTCGCCGGCGCGCAGCATGGGTGAGGTCTCGTGCGTGCTCGCCCTCATGGAGGCGCAGCTTAAGCGCGACATTCCCGACATCGACCCGGTGCTGATCGCCCGAGCCGTGTCGGAAGCGCGGCCCCTCGGCGCGTCATAGCATCTCGAGGCTGCGCTTGTGGGTTGGCGGGCGGAACTCCGCGTCTATCGCGGCGAGATCCTCGTGGTCCAGCACCAGATCGGCTGCCGAGATGTTGGCGCGGACATGCTCGGGCGTAGCCGCCTTCGGGATAGCGATCACATCCGGCCGGCGGATCACCCAGGCCAGCGCCACCTGGAACGGATCCACCCCGTGCTTTTCGGCGACCGCCCCGAGCGCGCCCGAGCGTGGCAGGCGCGCCTGTTCGATGGGGCTGTAGGCCATCACGGGAATTGCGTGCTGCTGCAGGAACGGGAACAGGTCATATTCCGGGCCGCGCCGTGAGGGATTGTATAGGACCTGATCGACCGAACATGCGCTGCCGCCGCATTCCAGCAGTTCCTCCATGTCATCGGCGTCGAGATTGCTGACACCCCAATGGCGTATCTTTCCCGCGCTCTGAAGCACTTCGAATGCGGCGATGGTGTCCTCGAAGCGATGGCTGCCGCGCCAGTGCAGCAGATAGAGGTCGATGCGATCGGTGCGCATGCGCTTCAGGCTACGCTCGCAGGCCTCGACCGCGCCGCGCCGACTGGCATTGTGAGGATAGACTTTTGAGACCAGGAAAACCTTGTCCCGGTAACCTTGCAGCGCCTCTCCGAGCATGTCCTCGGTGCGGCCATCCCCATACATTTCCGCCGTGTCCACAAGGGTCGCGCCAAGATCGATTCCGAGGCGCAGGGATTCGATCTCCTGCGCCCGCCGTCCGGCCTGTTCTCCCATGAACCAAGTGCCCTGGCCGATGGCAGGAACGACCTCGCCGCTCGGTAGAGTAACTGTCTTCATTGTTCGTCTCTCCTTGCCGGGCCGCCCTTATACCAGAGCCATCGGTGGCGGGGAGGAGCGAAAAGGCCCGCCGCGTACTGGCGGCGGGCCTTCAGGGATGAGGGATCAGACGTAGCCGAAGACCTCGCTGAAGGCGTAGTCCGTCTGCTCGAGGCCGCTGCCGACGGGCGAGACGTAGCCCACCACATCGCCATTGTCGCGGCTGAGCGACCACATGGAAATGCCGGCGATGTCGTCGTTCGACTCCACATAGTCCACGAGTTGGCCCGCATCCTCCAGCGTGAAGATTTCGCTGGTCACGTCGTTGATGCCGATCATCGGCGTGATCACCAGCTTAGCCTCCAGTCCGATGTCCTCAAGCTGCGCCAGAGTCGCCTCGGCGGCGGAAATGGCGTCGTCGCCCATGTCGCCAGAATCGTAATAGGCGCCGTAGTCCATCGCCATGATGTTGACGTAGGAGACCTCGACGCCGTGGTCGACGGCATCCTGAAGCAGCGCGAGACCGGCGGCGGTGAGGCCGTCCGTCAGGACTGGAAGGGTATAGGACACTTCCAGGTCCGGATTGTTCTGCTGGAGAATGGCGAGCGCCTCGTTGCGCATCGCATTTGCTTCCGTGTCCGCCAACGCCGCACCTTCGATGTCGAAATCGAGTTTGGTGACGCCGTAGGTGTCGATCACCGACTGGTAGGCGGCGACCAGAGTCGCGACGCTGGTGAAGGTGGTGGCGGCTTCCTGACCGTTCGCACCGCCGAAGGAGATGGTTACGTCCACGCCATTGGCCTGCAATTCCTCGATGATGGAGGCGATGCTGGTGCCGTTGGACAAGGTGTCGTTCTCGATGGTGCCGACGCCGCCCCATCCGACTGTGTTGGTACCCGACGTGAGCATGAAGGCCAGCGTAACCGCTTCGAGACTCGCGTCCTCGACCATTTGGACGAGGTCCTGGCTTGTGGTGAGGGACATGTCCACATAGGGCGAGAAGGTCTTTTCACCGTTGGACGACGTGTCCTCCGTGTCCGTGGTGACGGACAACGCCTCGGAGACATCGGACGCCCCCGCCTCATCCACGGCGACGATAGTAAAGGAATAGGATGTGCCAGCCCCCAGGCCGGTGACCTTGAAATAGGTGCTGGCGGTGGAGCCAATCAACTCGCCGTCCTGATACACCTCATAGCCCGAGACGGTGCCCACACCGTCCACGTCCGCCGCGTCCCAGCGCAGCGTGAGGGTGTCGTCGGAGACGCCGGTGGCGCGTAGATCCTCCGGGGCGTCCGGAACCACCGGAGAGGTGTCCATGTACCCCACAAAGCTCCACACCAGTCCGCTGCCGCCGCTGTTCGTGGAAGGATCATCACCCTGCGTCCACCAATTGGCACTGTAGACCAGGTTTCCGACGCTGGCGAGGTCGCCTGCCACATAGACGGTGGAAGCCGACCATGCGGAGGCATAATCGGCCTCTTCCTCCGTGCCTCCGCCGGTTTCGCCTCCGGTCTCACCACCAGACGCAGCGGCGATCGCGGCCTGCCATTCCGCCAGGGCGGAGGTATCATTGGCGGAGATGTTCGCGAGTGTCAGGTCCGTGAGGGACACGCCGGTCAGCGTATAGGTCTGGTTGTTGGAAGGGATGGCGACGATGACGGAGCCATTCACTTCCGAGATCAGAAAATTGTCGGCGGAGAACCAACCGAAATCGAGCACGTCGAGCGCCGTGTCGAACTCCAGCACCGCATTGGTACCCCAGGACCATGTGATGGTCGTGACGGTCCTCACGCCATCGCCCGCAGTGCTGCCGGAATCGGACTCGCCCGTGTCGCCCGGATCAGGTTCGCCCGATCCGGTATCGCCGGAACCGGAATCGTCCGGATCGGTGTCGCCGCCCGCATCATCGGCATCCGAGAGCGCGGCAAGCCATTCGGCAGTGGCGGATGCATCATTGGAGACGATGTTCGACATCGTCAGCGCCGAGAGCGGCACGCCCGCGAGGGTATAGGTTTCGTTGTTCGACGGGATGGAGATGACGACGGAGCCGTTTACCTCGCTCACGGTGAACTGTTCGGCTTGGAACCAGCCGAAATCCAGTACGTCGGTTGCGGGATCGAATGCGAGAACGGTGTTCTTGCCCCAGGCCCAACTAATCTGCGTGGTCGTTCCAGTCGTCATCATTTCTCCTGCCGCCGGCTTCGCGAGCCTCTCTCCCCGCAAGGGGAGCGCTCCAAAACCGCTCTTAGGCTTGACGATATTACTGTCACGATCAAGCTGTGCTTTGCCGCACCGGTACCTCGCTTGTCTTCACCTTACGGAATGTGTGCTGAGTTGCGATCATGCTGGACCCGCGCCGAGCATTGTGCCCTGTCTTTCACACGATGCTATTATGAGTGAAACGGCACGAGATCGATTCCGACGGATGCCCCGTGCCCGCCGCCGAGGTGCGTTCCGCCTTGCGGTCGATCCCTCGCTACCCCTGCTGTTCCGCTATTCGGCGCTGAACTTCAACGGCCATCGCATCCATTACGATGACCCGTATGTCACGCAGGTGGAAGGCGCCCGCACCCTCAAATCCCCAGATAGGCTTCCCGGATAAGCGGATCAGCAATCAAGCTCGCTGCGCTGCCATCCATAGTGATGCGACCGGTTTCCATAACATAGCCGCGATCGGCGATGGACAGGGCGCCAAATGCGTTCTGCTCCACCAGCAGCACGGCGACATCCAGCGACTTCAGGCTCTTCACCACATCGAAGATCTGCGCCACGAGAATGGGCGCGAGCCCCATCGATGGCTCGTCCAACAGCAGACAGGCGGGGCGACCCATGAGCGCGCGGGCGATCGCCAACATCTGCTGCTGGCCGCCAGAGAGACCTCCGGCAATCTGGTTGCGCTTCTCCTTCAGGATCGGGAACATGGCGAAGGCATCGGCCATGTCCCGCTCCACCCGCGCGTCGGAAAAGATGAAGGCGCCGAGGCGCAGGTTCTCCTCCACGCTGAGGTTGGTGAAAATCTGCCGCCCTTCGGGGGACTGAGCGAGCCCGCGCTGAACCCGCTGGTAGGCGGGAACGGGGGTGAGAGCTTCGCCCCGGAAGGTGATCGTGCCGCCGCACACCGGCTGGACCCCGGAGAGACAGCGCAGAAGCGTCGTCTTGCCCGCCCCGTTGGCGCCGACAACGGTGACGATCTCGCCCGAGCGGACGAGCAGATCGATGCCGTGAAGCACCTCGATGCGGCCGTAGCGCGACCGCAAGCCCTCAACCGTGAGCATCTGTCACCTCCATGGCCGCGGTGCCGAGATAGGCTTCGATCACCTTGGGGTCTCGACTGACCGTCATCGGGGCGCCCTCGGCGATCTTTTCGCCGTGATCGAGCACGACGACGCAGTTGGACAGGCGCATCACCAGCTTCATGTCATGCTCGACCAGAAGGATGGCGATGCCGCCGGCGGCCACCTCGCAGATCAGTCGGTCGATCTCCTCCGTCTCGACGGCATTGCAGCCGGCGGCGGGCTCGTCGAGGAGCAGCACGCGCGGGCACGCGGCCAGCGCGCGGGCGATCTCCAGCCGCTTCAGCGCGCCGTAGGAAAGCGCGCCCGACGCATACTCTGCCGCCCGGGACAGGCCAACGCGCTCCAGCAGGTCCCGCGCCCCGACCTCCGCCACACGGGACCGCCGGCGCGAGCCCGCTAGCCCCAGCAGATCCGACAGCACGGGTCCGCGCTCGTGCAGGTGGAAACCGACGATGACGTTCTCAAGCACGCTCATCCGCTGAAAGATCTGCAGGTTCTGGAAGGTGCGCGAAAGGCCCCGTCTGGCGAGCAGGTCCGGACGCATGCCCGTCACGTCTTCGCCGTCCAGCATCACCTTGCCGGTGTCGGGCAGGTAGACGCCGGAGATCATGTTGAACAGCGTGGTCTTGCCGGCGCCGTTCGGCCCGATGACCGAGACGATCTCTCCCGCATTCAAGGCGAACGACACATCGCTCACCGCCTTGATGCCGCCGAATGAAATTCCGAGGCCCTGCACTTCAATCAGACTCATTCGCCCCTCCCGCGCATGAGGCGCTGCACGCTCGGCAGGAGGCCGGCGGGCATGAAGATCATCACCAGCATCATCACCAGCCCCAGCACCACGTGCTCGTAGTCCTGAAGCACCGTGAGCACCTGCGGCAGCATGGTGAGGAGCGCCGCGCCGAAGATGGCGCCAAGCACGGAGCCTGCCCCGCCCAGCACCGCCATGGTCACCAGCTCGATGGAGTGCATGTAGCCCGCCACGTCCGGCGTAATCAGCCGGTTCTGCAACGCCAGCAGCGAGCCCGACACCGAAGCGTAGACCGCCGAGATGACGAAGGCGTTCAGCTTGGCGCGGGCCACATCCACGCCCACCGTGCGCGCGGCGATTTCGGAGTCGTGGAGCGCGCGCAGCGCCCGCCCCGTGGGGCTGTCGTGCAGGTTGAGGGCGAGCCAGGCGCCAAGGATCAGGAACAGGCCGGTGAAGCCGTACCAGAACTGCGGTGTGGTGAGCTCGATGCCCGACGTACCGAGCCAGGCGTGCAACCCGAGCTCCGGCACCTTGATGCCGTCCGGTCCGCCGGTGATCGCCCCCTCATTGGACAGCACCATGGCCACGAGGACGCCAAAGCCCAAGCTCGCCACCGCGAGATAGTAGCCCTTGAGGCGCAGGATCGGCCGGCCGACCACCCAGGCCGTCACGCCCGAAAGCACCGCGCCGAGCACCACCGCGAGCCCCGGCGGCACCCCCAGATGGATCGGCAGCAGCGCACAGGCATAGGCGCCGATCCCCACGAAGCCGGCATGGCCGAGGCTGATCTGCCCCGCATAGCCGGTGAGGATGACGATGCCGACCACGGCGATGCTGTTTACGAAGACCAGCGAGCCGACCCGATAGTAATAGTTGGAGGGGAAGAACAACGGGCTGACGATCATCAAAATCGCCAGAACGAGGAGCGTGGACTGCTTCGCCGTTAACCTCATGGTCACACGCGCTCCGTCGGATTGCTGCCGAAGAGACCGCGCGGAAGCGCGAACAACACGGCGAGGATGACGAAGAAGGCCACCGCGTCCTTGTAGTGCGAACTGACATAGCCGGCGGTGAGCGCCTCCAGAAGACCCAGCAAAAGCCCGCCCGCGAGGGCCCCCTTGGGGTTGCCCATGCCACCCAGCATGGCCGCGGCGAAGCCCTTCAGCGCGAGTGCGATGCCCGCCTCGAAGCTGGTGGGCATGATCGGAGTGATGAGCACGCCCGCCAGTGCGCCGATGCCGGCGGAGAGGGCGAACGACAGGGTCATCACGAACTTGGTGTTGATGCCCACGAGCTGCGCCGCCAGTCGGTTGTTGGACGTGGCGAGCACCGCGCGTCCGGTCAGCGTCCGGGTAAAGAACAGCCAGAGGCCGATAAAGATGGCCACGGCGCCGGCCACCACCCACAGGCTCTGCGGCAGGATGGCGGCGCCGAAAAGATGAAGGGGCGTGTCGCCGGAGAAGGCGGGCAGGCGGTGCAGGCCCTTGTCGAACACGATCTGGGTCACGCCGCGGATGAAGATGGAGGCGCCGATGGTAATGATGATGAGCGACACCACCGGGGCGCCGCGCGCCGGCTCTATGGCGAGTTCGTTGAGAGCGACGCCGACGGCCGCCGTCACCACGATGGCGATGAGCGCCGCCAGCGGCAGCGGCAGCCCGACTGCGACGCCGGCGACCGAGATCATGCCGCCGAGCATGACGAATTCCCCCTGGGCGAAATTCACCACGTCGGACGCGTTGTAGATGATGGTGAAGCCGAGGGCGACGAGCGCGTAGACCGCGCCAACCGTTACCCCGGACGCCAGGAACTGCAGGAGATCAGACATGGTTTGCTCGGTCCCCGCCGGGGGTTCGGTTCGAGGCGGCGCGTGCCCGGCTGAGGCCAGCCGAAGGACGAAGCCGTCTCATGATGCGTGGAAGGACGCCGCTCGTTCGGGCCAGAACGCGGCATTGGTCCGGCCCGAACGAGCGCATTCGCTATGGTGTCCGCCGTCGAACCAGGAGGGTCGCCAGTGAGCGGCGTCCGCAGGGCCGACGTGAAGACCTGTGCTTTCAGGAAAAAGCAGGCGGATCGCCCAGCCTACTTCACAAACTTCCAGCCGCCATTGCTGATTTCGAGGATGCGGAAGGCGGAAAGGTCGAGACCGAGGTGGTCGGTCTTCGAGAAGGTATAGGTGCCGGTGGTTCCCACCAGACCGGTTGTATGCTCGATGGAATCGCGGATCGCGGCGGGCTTGTTGGAGCTGGTGCGGGCGATGGCCTCGGTGAGGATGCGCATGGCGTCATGGGCATAGCCGCCGAAGGTGGAGACGGGCGCGCCGGCGGCCTTCTCGAAGCTCGCCTTGTAGGCCAGCACCACCGGCCTCTGCGGATCCGCCGGGTCGAGCAATTCGCCCACCAGGAGCGCGGTGCCGGGCAGCCTCACCCCTTCCGCGGTCTTGGCTCCGGCGAGTTCGATGAAGGCGTTGGAGGCGACGCCATGCGACTGGTAGAGCGGCAGGGTCATACCGAGCTGCGCATAGTTGCGGGTGATGGTTGCTGGCCCTTGGCCGAAGCCGGAATTCAGCACGGCCTGGATGCCGGGCTTGCTGCGGATGTTCGTCAGTTGCGGGGTCATGTCCGCATCCTTCGGCCCGTAGGTCTCGTCGGCGACGATCTCGATCCCCGACGACTTGGCCACCGCGAGGCATTGCGTCCGCATGGAGGCGCCGAAGCCGTCCGTGCCCGAGATGAGGCCCACCTTGGTGAGGCCACGGCTCTTCATGTCCTCGAAAATCTTCAGGCACGCCATCCGGTCGGTATGCGGCGTCTTGAAGACGTAGGGCTTCACCGGGTCGATGATCTCCAGGGCGCCGGCGAGCGAGATGAAGGGCACCTTGCTCTCCTCGGCCACGGCGAGGATGGCCATGGAGGTCCCGGTGGTGGTGCCACCGAGGATGGCGACGACGCCGTCGTCCTCGACCAGCCGGGTGGCAAACGTCTTGGCCTTACTGGGGTCGCCGCCGTCATCATAGAGCACGAGCTTGACTTTTTCGGCCTTGATGCCGCCCTTGGCATTGAGTTCATCCACCATCAGCCGCAGCGTCTTGGCTTCCGGGTCGCCCAGCGCGGCGGCCGGTCCGGTCTCCGATATGACGGCGCCGATCATGATGTCGGCGCTGGCCACGCTGGTCATCATCGCGAGCGCGATGAGCCCTGTCAGACATGTTTTCATGTTTCCCTCCCAGGCAATTTCGGTGACGCATCCCAATTGCCAACGCGCGGCCCGCTGGCGGAGGCGGCGAAGGGAAGCGAGGGAGCGTCACGCATTTTTCGATCTTTTTTGTTAGATCGTTCGATCTTTTTAATCCAGATCAAATTGCATTGCCATCAAAAATTCTGTCGTCCTGACACCCCGAGCATGTCGCGCTTTTCTGGCCGCATGCGCGCATTTCTACTGGATAAGCGCGTGAGCGGGTCATTTCCACCGGCCCATTTTTGCAGTCGATCGCGCCTGCGCGTCGCTTGACACGCCTCACCGACGTGTCGATAGTAAGATCGATCGTTCGATTAATATATTAGATGTAATGAAACGCAGGGGTGGAACCGCCATGCTGCAAGCTGCAATGTCCGAGGAAGCTGCATCCCGTGATTATCGCGCGCTGATCGAACCGACGCGCGTCAACAGTCGCCTCTACTACGACCCCGATATTTTCCAGGAAGAGCTGGAGAAGATCTGGTACCGCACCTGGGTCTATGTGGGCCACACCAGCGAGATCCCGAACAAAAACGACTACGTCACAAAATCGATCGGCCCCACGCCGGTCCTTCTGGTGCGTGACAAGGACGGCGAGGTCCGTCTCCTGCTCAACAAGTGTCCGCACCGCGGCAACCAGCTCTGCGCCTACAAGAAGGGCAATCGCACGAGCTTCACCTGCCCGTATCACTCCTGGACCTTCAGCAATACCGGCGACCTCATGGGCTACGCTTTGCCGGAGGGCTACGAGGGTCAGGACAAGAAGGGCCTCAACCTCGGCAAGGTGCCGCGCATTGCCATCTATCGCGGTTTCGTCTTCGGCTCCATGGCGCAGGACGGTCCCTCGCTGGACGAACATCTCGGTGGCGCCAAGGCGTCCCTCGACCAGTTGCTGGACAACTCGCCCACCGGAGAGCTCGACCTGACCGTTGGCTTCCTGCAACATCGCACCAAGGCCAACTGGAAGTTCATGCTGGAGAACGAGACCGACGGGTACCACCCCGGCTTCGTGCACGGCTCCGTCTTCCAGGTGACGAACAGCGGCATCGGCGATCTCTACGCTGCGCAGTCCACCGCGCTGACCCGCGATTACGGCAACGGCCACACCGAGTTCGATCTGCGCCCCGAATGGCGTCGGATCGACAAGCCGATGGAATGGTTCGGCACCAGCGAGGCGCGCCTGCCCGACTATGCGACGGCCATGAACACCGCCTACGGCCCGGAGCGCGCCCGCCAGATCATGATCGACGGCTCACCGCACGTCATGATCTTCCCCAACCTCTTCATCGCCGAGATCCAGATGTTCGTGCTGCAGCCGATGGCGGTGGACGAAACCATCCAGCACGTGACGGCGCTGCAATTCAAGGATGCCCCGGACATCAACCGGCGCCTGCGCCAGCAGACCATGGGGTCGGTGGGGCCGGCGGGGTTCCTGCTCGCCGACGACACGGAGATGTACGAGCGCAACCATCGCGGCGCGAAAATCCGCGATCCCGAATGGCTGACGCTGACGCGCGGCCTGCATCGCGAACGGCTCGACGAGAACGGCTTTCGCATCGCCCATGCCACCGACGAGACGCCGCAGCGTGGCATCTGGCGCCATTACCTCAAGCTGATGATGGAGGCCCGCTGATGACCGCTCTCGCCAAGACCTTCACGGGGGCGGCCGCACCTGATCTCACCGCGCTCGAACCGATGGCGCTGCAGCATCAGGTAACCCAGTTCCTCTACAAGGAGGCTCGCCTCCAGGACACCCACGCCTATGACGCGTGGGAGGCGCTGTGGACCGACGATGCCATCTACTGGATCCCGGCCAATGGCGACGACATCGATCCGGACAAGCAGATGTCGGTGCTCTACGACAACCGCTCGCGCATCGGCGTGCGGATCGCGCAGCTCAAGACCGGTCGGCGCCACACCCAGACCCCACGCTCCGCGCTGGCCCGGATCGTCTCGAACGTCGAGCTGACGGAAGTCCTCGGCAACGAGGTCGGCGTGCGCGCCAACGTCATCATCTACGAGGACAACCTGCGGGGCGAGACCGTCTGGGCCGCGCGCAACGAATACCGGCTGCGAATGATCGACGGGATCTTCCGGCTGGTCCGCAAGAAGGTCGCACTCGTGAACAACGAGAAGCCCATCTTCACCCTCTCCTTCCTGGTCTGAGGGCCGTTCATGACACACAACACGGTCGAGACCACAATATCCGAGCTCGCCACTCCCGAGGTCTGGATGGGCGAAGGGCCCGTCCTCCTCGCCTACGCCGAGGGGATCGCCACCCTGACGCTGAATCGGCCCAATTCGGCCAACGGCATGAACATCGAGATGATGCAGGCGCTCTACCGGGCGCTCATGCTGTGCCATAGGGCGCCGGAGCTGCGAGTGGTGCATCTGCGGGGCGCCGGAGCAAACTTCTGCGCCGGCGGCGACGTCCGCGAGTTCGCCTCCAAGGGGGAAGCGCTCGGCGACTTCCTGCGTGAGGTCACGGCTTATCTGCAGGTGGCCATCGGGGCGCTGATCCGCCTGAAGGCCATCGTCGTGACGGAAGTCCACGGCTACGCCGCAGGCGGCGGGGGCCTCGGCCTCGTCTGCGCCTCCGACATCGTCATCGCCGGCGAGGGCGCCCGCTTCCTGGCTGGCGCCACGCGGGTGGGCATGGCGCCGGATGCGGGGTCCTCCGTGATCCTGCCCCACCTTGTGGGCTTCCGCCGAGCCACGGAGATCATGCTGTCCAACCGCATCGTCGAGGCGACCGAGGCGCAGCAGATCGGGCTGATTACAAAGTGCGTGCCGGATGCTGCCCTGCAGGATGAAGCGCGCAAGGCCGCATCCTTCTACGCCAGAGGCGCCCCGCTTGCGCTCGCCGCGACCAAGCGCCTCCTCTGGAACGCGCTGAACGTCGAGGCGGCTCTGCCCGAGGAGGCGCGGACCGTGTCCGAGCTGTCGTTCACCGCCGATTCCCGCGAGGGCCTCGCGGCGGTGATTGGGAAGCGCAAGCCCGCGTTCAACGGCCGATGACCATGGGCGGAGCGGCGACCGGGCGACGCGCCCTTGTCACCGGTGGCGGCGCCGGAATTGGCGCCGCCACCGTCCGCCGCCTGGTGGCGGATGGGCTGGCGGTGGTCTTTTGCGACCTCGACGCCGAAGCGGGCGCGGCCTTGTCGGCCGAGACCGGGGCGGTCTTCGTGCCCATGGACGGCACCGACGCGGCGGCCGGCAAGGCGCTGTTCGCCGCGCACGGCCCGTTTGATGTTCTGGTGAACAATATCGGCACGGACCAGCACGCCTTCTTCACCGACACCACCGCCGCGGACTGGCGTTTCCTGCTATCGATCAATCTGGAAACGGCCTTCCTGTTCACCGGCCTCGTCCTGCCCGCCATGCAGGCGGCGCGCTACGGGCGGATCGTGAACGTCGCCTCGGAAGCGGGGCGGCTGGGGTCGAAGGGGGGATCGGTCTACGCCGCCGCCAAGGCCGGCTTGATCGGCTTCACCCGCTCAATCGCGCGAGAGAACGCCCGGTATAACATCACGGCAAACGCCGTCGCCCCGGGCCCCATCCGCACCCCCATGGTGGAGCGGGCGGTGGCGGAGGTGGGCGAGAAGCTGGTGGCCGACATGGCCGCCCTGACGCTGATGCGCCGGATCGGCGAACCGGAAGAGGTCGCCGCCGCGGTTGCCTTTCTCGGCTCGGAAGCGGCCTCCTTCGTCACCGGGGAAGTCCTGGGCGTATCCGGCGGCATGGGCTGCGGCGCCTGAGCGAAAAGCCGCGTTCCGGCCACACGAACAACCAATCACCAAAGGGGGCACCCATGACCCAGATCGTCTTCATCATGTCCGATGACCAGCGCATCGAGATCGACGCGCAGGACGGCCTCAGCGTGATGGAATGCGCGCGCCGCGCCAATGTGCCCGGCATCATCGCCGAATGCGGCGGCGCCTGTTCCTGCGCCACCTGCCACGTCTATATCGATACGCGCTGGAGTGGCATCCTGGGCGAGGCGGCCGGCATGGAGCGCGACATGCTCGAATTCGCCGAGGGCGTGCGCGAGACATCGCGCCTCTCCTGCCAGGTGAAGGTGGCCCCGGATCTCGAAGGGCTCACCGTGCATCTCCCCGAAGGCCACGCCTGACCAGCGGCCCCATGTCGGGACAATTTTGGAGTGGGATATGCCGGGGCCGTTGCAGGGACTTCGTATCGTGGAGATGGTCGGCCTCGGGCCAGCACCTTTCGCCGCCATGATGCTGGCGGATGCAGGCGCCGAGGTGATCCGCGTCCATCAGAAGGGCCAGCGACCCGAAATCCCGCTGATGAACACGCGCTTCGACGTGCTGGCGCGCGGCCGCCGGTCCATAGCCCTTGACCTGAAGGTGGAGGCGGACAAGGCGGTGATGCAGGGCCTCATCGCCCGCGCGGACGCCCTTCTGGAGGGGTTCCGGCCGGGTGTCATGGAGCGGCTCGGCCTCGGGCCCGACGTATGCCTCGCGCGCAATCCGCGCCTTGTCTACGGCCGCATGACCGGATGGGGCCAGACGGGTCCGCTGGCGGAGACCGCGGGGCATGACTTGAACTATCTCGGCGCCACCGGGGCGCTCAACGCCATCGGCCCGGCGGGCGCGCCCCCGCCAGTGCCGCTTAACCTTGTCGCCGATTTCGGCGGCGGCGGCATGCTGATGGCCTTCGGACTGGTTTCGGCGATGCTCCATGCGCGTGCCACCGGGCAGGGCCAGGTGGTGGATGCGGCCATGACCGATGGGGCCTCGCTGCTGTCCGCCATGTTCTGGGGCTTCCGTGCCGGCGGCCTGTGGGGCGACGGGCGGGAAGCCAACCTCCTGGACGGAGGCGCCTACTTCTACGCAACCTACGCCTGCGCGGACGGCAAGTTCCTCGCCGTTGCCGCGGTGGAGAAGAAGTTCCATCAGATCTTGCTGGAGCGGCTGGAACTCGATCCCTCCGAATTCACCCATATGGCCGATCCCTCCGCCTGGGCCCGGCTGCGGGCCCGCCTTGCGGACATCTTCCGCCAACAGCCCCGCGACCACTGGGCCGCGGTGTTCGAGGCAAGTGATGCCTGCGTCACCCCCATCCTCGACTGGACCGAGGCGGCGGAGCAAGCTCAGGCGCAGGCGCGCGCGGCCTTCGTGATGGTGGACGGCGTAACCCAGCCAGCCCCCGCCCCCCGCTTCAGCGCCACCGCTTCCACTGTCGCCCATGGTCCGGTGGCCCCGGGCACCCACACGCGCGAGATCCTTTCGGACTGGGGCATCCACGCGCCTGGCATGGCGGAACCCACCAACTTCGGCACATCTTGAGGGATGTGAAATGCCGGCCTCCCTCGAATGAGGAAGGTTGGCAGATGTGACGTCGCAGACCTCAGAGAGCGCGGATAAAGGTGCCGATGCGTCCTAGCGATTCCGCCGCTTCCTGCAACTCCTCGAATACCTGGAAGTGGTGGGGCATCCCCTCGAACACCTCCGCCTCGCAGCGGCCGCCCTGCGCCGCCACGTTGCGCGCCAGCAGACGGGTGTCGTCGAGGGTGATGTCGTGGCCCCCCGCATGGACGAGAATGGCGGGCAGGCCGGCGAGGTCGCCCAGCACCGGGGAGGCGGCAGGGTCCGAGGGCAGAATGTCCCGCCCCAGATAGGTGCGCGCCATGGTTCGAAGTTGCGCGGGCCTGGAGAAGATGTCGCAACCCGCAAGCGCGGTGTAGCTCTCCCCGCTCATGGTCAGGTCCAGCCAGGGTGAGAGCAGGATGAGCGCCCTGGGCAGGGCCAGCCCCGCATTGCGCGCCCGGATCGCCGTGACGAGCACGAGGGCGCCGCCAGCGGAATCCCCGACAATGGCGAGGGGGACCTCGCCCGCCCCCACCAGTTCCGCATAGACGGTGAAGGCATCGTCTCCGGCGGCGGGGAAGCGGTGCTCCGGGGCGAGGCGGTAGTCGAACCCCAGCACCCTCGCCCCGCTCGCCTGCGCCAGCCGCGCCATGAGGCCGCCGTGGGAGCGGATGGAGCCGATCTGGAAGCCGCCGCCGTGGCAGTAGAGTAGTGTACGGCCGGGCGCGGCACCCGGCGGGTCGAAAGCGCATGCCGGCAGCCCTGCGACCCGCAGCGCAGTGCGCAGGACCTCCGGCGCACCTGCGCCGTCGCCCAGAAAGCTTTCAAAGCTCTCGCGGATTTCGGGCAGGGTCATGCCGCCCGCCCAGGCGGTGGTGGCCGAGGTGATGCGCGTGCGCACGCGCTCGTAGGGATCAGGATCGCTCATGGCAGGGTCACTCGTGGGGACGCGTCAAGCACGGTGACGGAGGAGGGCCGGATAGTCTCCGGCCCTCCTCCGCTCGGTCCGGACCAAGATCGTCAGTGCGCTTCCGAGCGATGCAAAACCCGCGTCGCCTTCGCCTCGTACCGTGGCAGGGTGCCTTCGGGATGGCATTCGACGTTCACGTTGATGCCGAGGCGCGCCTTGATCTCCCGCCGCACATCATTGGCGGCCTGATCTTCCGGACGTTGATCGGCGCGGGTCGCCTCCACGGCGACGGTCATCTTGCCGATGGTGGTGGCATCCTTGTCGATGTAGATCTGCCAGACCTCCTTCGCGAGCCCCTTGATGCTCGCGATCACGTCCTCGATCTGCGACGGGAAGACGATCACGCCCTTGAACTTAATCATGTCGTCGGTGCGCCCGATGATGCGGCCGATCTTGCGCATGCCACGGCGGCCCGACGGGCAATCATAGGGGCGGGGGGACAGACGCACGAGGTCCCGGGTGCGCCAGCGGACCACCGGGGAGGCTTCCTTGCAGATGGTGGTGATGACGATCTCGCCCACCTCGCCTTCCGAGACGGGCTTCAAGGTCTTTGGGTCGAGGATCTCGACGATTACGCTATCCTCGTTCAGCAGTTGCAGCTCATCGTCGGCGTGGGTGTAGGGCGTGGAGATCGCGAGGATCGGGCCGCCCGCCTCGGTGGTGCCGTAGATGTTGTGGCTCATGAAGCCCTCCGGCATCTCGGCCTCAAGCTGGGCGCGGAATTCCGCCGACACCGACTGGCCGCCGAGGATCGCCACCTTCAGCGCCCATTCGGTGCGCGGATCGATGCCCTGGCTCTTGGCCGCCTGCACCAGCGTCATCAGCCACAGGGGCGACATGGACGCCACATCGTAGCGGTGATCGCGCAGCCAGCGCGCGGCGAGTTCGCCACGGCCGGGGCCGATGGGAAAGTTCGTGCAGCCCACGGCGGAAAAGCCGGCGTCCAGCGCCGGGCCGCCGATCCACAGACCGTAGCCATAGCCTTGGTAGGCACGATAGCCGCCGCGAACGCCCGCGGCCGTCAACAGGCGCGCCATCTGGTACGGCAGCAACTGGTGCAGGTCGTTCTTCGTCATGCCGAATGTCACCGGCAGGCCGGTGGTGCCGGAGGTGGCGACGAAGCGTTCCACGCTTTCCAGCGGCACGGTGAGAAACGGAAAGGGGTAATGGTCGCGCAGCAGCGACTTGTCCATGAAGGGAGCACTCTCCAGCCCGTCGGCGGACGCGAGGTCTTCCGGCCGCATGCCGGCGTCGGCGAAGTGGGCCTTCCACACCTCGCACTGACCGAGCCGCGCGCCCAACCGGGCGAGCCCTTCCCTCTGGATCTTCCGAATGCCGTCGCGATCAAGCGACTCCACCTCGGGGTGCTGCATCTGTGTCCTCCCCATCCGACCGTTGACTCATGGGCAGCTCTGACGGCCACCTCATTTACGTTCCAATTAATAGACCGAACGAATGGTCTATGTAAACGCCGATTTTGATCTGTATCAACCCACGCGGCTCTCCACGCGTCCATATAAAAGTGAGGAACGCCCCCGGCCGGTGTCCCGGCCTTGGCAATCACAGACTATGCGCCTATAGACCGAATGATCGGAACATTCGTACAGGTATAGTGCCGTGGCGCGAACACGCTCAGCCGAATATGACACCATTCACGATACCATACTCGACAGGGCGGCATCGGTTTTCGCGCGCCGGGGCTATGCCGCGACTTCGATCGGCGACATTGCCGATGCCTGCGAGTGCTCCAAATCGAGGCTCTATCACTACTTCAATTCCAAGGAGACGATCCTCTCCGACATGCTGACATCGCATGTGGACTCGCTGCTCATGAAGTGCCGGCACACGCTCTATGGCTTCCAGGACCCCGAAGAGCGCTTTCGCCAGCTGACCCGCCTGTTCCTGGACGTCTATTCCGTCTCGCGCGATCGGCATGTGGTACTTTTGACCTGCGCGGAATTCCTGGTGCCGGAAACCCGGAAGGTGCTCATCGCCAAGCAGCGGGAGCTGATCGCCTACGTGCGGGACATCCTGCTGCAACTGCGGCCGGACCTCGCCAAGGACTTCGCCATGGCCCACGTTGATACCATGTTGTTTTTCGGCATGATCAACTGGACCTACACTTGGTACCACTCCGACGGGCTCGTGTCCCCGAGCGATCTGGCGGATCGGACCGTGGATCTGTTCGTCAATGGTTTCGCCCATGTGGGCGAGCATCGGCCGCGGACCGCCCCGGCCAAGGATTGACCCGCCGGACGTTACGCGCACGGAGCCGTCTGGCGCATTCGGGCGACCGGATCGAAATCCGCCGCCGAGACCTCCGCTAGCGAGATTTCCTGCCCGCCCTCCAGCATCCGCTTGGCGGCCATGTAGGTGCGGGCATCGTTGATCGCATCCACCGCGATGAGCCACCCCTGGCGGAAGTACCAGAGCGACTCGCCGCGATCCGACCGGCGGCGCACCACCGCGTCATAGCCGCGGTTGAGGCCGACGATCTGGAGCTTCACATCATACTGGTCCGACCAGAACCACGGCACGGGAGCGTAGGGGCGTGACCGGCCCAGCATATCGTCGGCTACGCATTCCGCCTGGTCCACAGCATTCTGCACGCTTTCGAGGCGGGTTGGCACGCCGTGGAGGGGGAAGCAGGCGCAATCGCCGGCGGCCCACACGTCCGGTGTGAAGGTGCGACCGAAGGTGTCCACCACGATGCCGTTGTCGCAAGCGATGCCCGCCGCCCGCGCCAGTTCGTCCCGCGCCAGCACGCCGATGCCGACGATGGCGAGGTCCACCGGAATGCGCTCGCCGTCATCGAGTTCCACTGCCGCGATGGCCCCGTTCTCGACGAGGACCCTGGCCACGGAGCGTCCTTCGAGGATACGGACCCCATGCCTTGCGTGCAGGTCGCGGATGATGGACGAGGTGTCTTCGCATGCGACGCGTTCAAGGATGCGCGCGGCGCGCTCCACCACCACCACGCTCAGGCCCGCTTTCACCGCCACCGCAGCGGTTTCCAGCCCCACATAGCCGCCGCCCAGGACCAGCAGGCGCTGGCCGGGGCGGATGTCCTCGCGCAGTCGGTCGGCGTCGGCAAGGCTGCGCAACTCGTGCACGCCCGTGAGGCCCGAGAAATCCGCCGGCAGCGGGCGCGGGCGTGTGCCCGTGGTGAGGGCGAGTCTGGTCCAGGTGACCCTCGCTCCGCCCGCCGTCAGCGTATGTTCGACCGGATCAATGGCGGTGACGGGAACGTCGGTGACCACATCCACGCCGAGGTCGGACCAGAAGGACGCCTGACGCAGATAAAGCCGATCAATCGACCATTCTCGTTTTAGATAGGCCTTGGACAATGGCGGCCGCTGGTAGGGAAGGTGCGGCTCCTCGCCGAATACGGTCAGCTTCCCCGAATATCCACCTTGTCGAAGGCGCACGATCAGGGATGCGGCAGCCTGTCCGGCACCGACGACGACAATGTGCTCCTGGCCCATGCTTTCAAAACCGCTATAATAGTTGACCAATCGTTCTGACTATTATATTGCCGATTTGTGGGTTGCAATCGGGTTCTTCGAACCACTCCGCCGGCGACGGAGCCACCCCGGCCGCGCACATCCGGATCCGGCGGGATCCGCCCGCCCGGTAGGCAGCCGTAGTCAATAATAAACGGTCGAGGACGCGACGGTGACGGGCATCACATCCATCGGAATCCACTTGCCGCGGCTGCGCCTCTCACGGGCAAGTATGGCCGCCGCCATGGACTGGCTCTCGCCCCGGTCCGATGTGCGCGGAGCACGCACTCTCGCCTTCTGGGACGAGGACAGCATCACAATGGGTGTGGCCGCCGCGCGGGCCTGCCTGGCGCACCTGCCGGATGCGGCGCACGGCGAAATCCGAACCCTGAATTTCACCACGACCACCCCGGTCTTCGCCGAACCGCAGAATGCGAGCCTCGTTCACGCCGCCCTGCGTCTTCCGGCGGAGAGCATCGCACAGGACAGCGGGGGCACGCTGCGCTGCGGACTCATCGCCCTGCACATGGCGCTGGAAGGAAACGGGCCGACCCTCGTGGTGGCCGCGGACACTCCGGTGAGCCCGGCCGGCAGTGTCGCCGAAGCGCGCTTCGGCGATGGCGCGGCGGCGGTGCTCGTCCGCGGCGGGCCGGCGCTCCTGGCCTATCGCGGAGGCGCCAGCCTCACGGCTCCCTTCATCGAACGCTATCGCGCCGCCGACCGGGCGCTGGCCACGGACTGGGAGGAGCGGTGGGTGCGCGAGCAGGGCTTCCTCTCCCTCGTGCCACGCGCCATAGCCGACGCCCTCGCCAAGGCCGGGCTCGGCACCCAGGACATCCATCACTTCGTGCTGCCGAGCGTCATTCCGGGCTGCGCGAAGGCCGTCGCCCAGGCCGCGGGCCTGGCGAAAGTGCGGCTCGCAGAGAATCTCGATGTTGAATGCGGTGACACCGGCTCAGCCCATGCGCTGGTGATGCTAGCCCGCGCCATGGAGCAGATGAGGCCCGGCGAGCGGGTGCTGGTGGCACAGTTCGGCCAGGGCGCCACCGCATTGATCCTGGAGGCGACCGACGCCCTCGCCGGCTTCGACCCCGGTGTCGCTACGGCGCTTGAGGGTGGCATCCCCGAGACCAGCTATCTCAAGCTGCCGATCTTCCGCGGTCTGCTGGCCTGGGAACGCGGCCTGCGCGGCCGGCTGCCGGTGAACGAGGCGCTGACAACTGCCTACCGCAACGCCGAGGCTCTGCTGGGCTTCGTGGGCGGGCGCAGCCCGGAGACGGGGCAGGTCCAGTTCCCCGCCTCGCGCCTCGCGGCCGCGGAGGCCGGCTTCCACGCGCAGGCGCAGGCGCCCTGGCCGCTGGCCGACCTCGGTGGAACGGTGGCCACCTCCACCGCCGACCGCCTCGCCTTCTCGCGCAATCCGCCCAACTGCTACGGCCTCGTCGACATCGCCGGCGGCGGACGCCTGATGATGGATTTCACCGACCCGGACGCCGCACGTCTCGCGTCCGGGGACCGGGTGCATTTCGTCTTCCGCATCAAAGACCTGGATGAGCGCACCGGGTATCGCCGCTACTTCTGGAAAGCGGTGGCTGCGGACGGGCTGCCGGCTGTTGCCGAGCAATAGAAAGGCGTCGCACTATGGCCGCGGGTATCAAGGACAGGGTCGCAATTCTCTCCATGGGCTGCTCGCGGTTCGGCGAGCGCTGGGACGTCGGCCAGGAAGAGCTGATGGCCGAGGCCTATCTGGAGGCGCTGGGCGGCGCCGGCATCGATCCAGGCATGATCGAGGCGGCGTGGTATTCCTCCCACTATGACGACATTGGTGCCGGAAAAGCCGGAACGCCCATGGCGCAGGCGCTGCGTCTGCCCGCCATCGGCGTCACCCGCGTGGAGAATTTCTGCGCCGGCGGCACCGAGGCTTTCCGCGGCGCGGTCTA
This sequence comes from Roseixanthobacter psychrophilus, assembly GCF_043195195.1. Taxonomy (NCBI): domain Bacteria; kingdom Pseudomonadati; phylum Pseudomonadota; class Alphaproteobacteria; order Hyphomicrobiales; family Xanthobacteraceae; genus Roseixanthobacter; species Roseixanthobacter psychrophilus. Next base: position 108,269 of record NZ_JBAFWT010000006.1, on the reverse strand, counting down.
TGCGGTCGCCTCAGGCGCTGTGGACGTCGCGCTGGCCGTGGGCGTCGAGAAGCTGAAGGATACCGGCTTCGCCGGCCTGCCGCCGGCCTCGCGCGGCACATTCGCGCCCATGTATCTGCCCACCCACACCAATCCGGGCAACTTCTCCCAGCTCGCGCGCGCCTACGGTGCCCACCACGGCGTTTCCCGCGCGGACCTGAAACGCGCCATGGCGCACACCTCGATGAAGAGCCACTTCAACGCGGTGAAGAACAAGAACGCCCACCTGCGCAAGGCCATCACCATCGAGCAGGCTCTGAATGCGCCCATGGTGGCCGATCCGCTCGGCCTGTTCGATTGCTGCCCGGTTTCCGACGGAGCGGCCTGCGCCATCGTGACGACACCGGAGATCGCCCGCAGCCTCGGACAGGCTGCGCCCGTGCTGGTGAAGGCAATCCAGCTGGTGACCTCCAACGGCTGGGAGATGCAGCAGAGCGACTGGAACGGCGCCTACGTGCACACGGCGCGCATCGCCGCCCGGCGGGCTTATGCCGAGGCTGGCATCACCGATCCGCGGTCGCAGCTCAGCTTCGTGGAGTTGCACGACTGCTTCTCTATTACCGAAATCGTGACGCTGGAGGATATTGGGCTGAGCGACGAGGGCACCGCCTGGAAGCGCATGCTCGACGGTGCCTTCGACGCCGACGGCGAGATGCCCTGCCAGGTGGACGGCGGGCTGAAGTGCTTCGGTCACCCGGTAGGCGCCTCCGGTCTTCGGATGCTCTACGAGTGCTGGCTTCAGCTCACCGGCCAGGCGGGAGAGCGCCAACTCGGGGCGCCAAGCCTCGCCCTTACCCACAATCTGGGCGGCGCGCCGGCCCAGAATGTGTGCTCCATCACCGTTATCGGCGCCGCCTGACCCGACCGTGGCGGCCCGTTGACTCCCCCACCGGCGGTGCGAACCGCCGGTGGGGGCTTTTCTTTTTACCGGATCATGCGCTCTGCCAATCGGCGAAGCTGCGGCCGGATTTCGCAAGCTCCACAAGCAGCTCCGCGGGCTCGGAGCCGGTGCCGCCGGCCACGTGCGCCGCCTCCATTTCGGCGAGGACGCCGGCAAGGCCCAAGCGGTCGGCGGCCCACATGGGGCCGCCCTTGAGCCGCGGGAAACCGTACCCATTGACGAAGGCCAGATCGATGTCGGAGGCCCTCAGGGCGATGCCCTCTGCAAGGGCCTTCGCCCCCTCGTTCGCCATCACCGCGAGAAGCCGGCGCTGGATGTCCGCCGGGGCGAACGCACGCGGCACGATGCCCGCTTTCGCCCGCGCTGCCGCGATCACCTCGGCGACCGCGGGATCGGCGGATTTTAGGCCCGCCGCATCGTAGGCGTACCAGCCGGAGCCCGTCTTGCGGCCGAGCCGGCCCATGTCGCACAGCCGGTCCGGGATCGAGACGTAGCGCTCCCCCGGATCGCGCGTGGCGGCCCGGCGCTGGCGCATGGCAAAGGCGATGTCGAGGCCGGACATATCCGAGACCGCGAAGATGCCCATGGCGAAGCCGTAGGTCTCCAGCGCCGCATCCACCGCCTCGGGAGAGGCTCCGTCCTCCACCAGATATTCGGCGTGGCGGCGGTAGACCGCATAGATGCGATTGCCGATAAAGCCGTCGCAATTGCCCGCCACCACCGGCTGCTTGCCCATCCGTTTGGCCAAGGCCAGCACTGTGGCGAGCACCTCCGGCGCGGTCTTAGTGGCCCGCACCACCTCCAGGAGTTTCATGACGTTTGCGGGGGCGAAGAAGTGCAGGCCCACCACGTCCTGCGGCCGTCTGGTGGCGGCGGCGATGGCGTCAAGGTCGAGATAGGAGGTGTTGGTGGCGAGTACAGCCCCCGGCTTCGCCACCGCATCGAGACGGCGGAAGATGTCCATCTTCACCCCGAGATCCTCGAATGCCGCCTCGACAACGAGGTCGGCCGCGGCGATCGGATCCCAGTCGGCGGCCGGGGTGATGCGCGCGAGCCTCTCGGCCATCTGCGCCTGCGTCAGCCGACCGGCCTTCACCTGCCGCGCATAGAGGCCCTGCGCCCGGTCGAGACCGGCCCGCGCCGCGTCCCCGTCCCGCTCCACGAGTGTCACCGGCAGGCCGGCATCGGCCAGGGCGACGGCGATGCCTGCCCCCATGGTGCCTGCCCCAATCACCGCCGCGGTGGAAATCGGCCGTGCCACGGCCCCTTCGAGCCCCGGCACCTTGAGCGCCGCGCGCTCGGCGAGAAAGAGGTGGCGCAGCGCCTTCGCCTCGGCGCTCTCGCGCAGGGCGAGGAAGGCCGAGCGCTCCTGGGCAAGGCCGGCGGCGAACTCCCCCTCCCGCGCGGCGCGGACGACCCGGATGGCCTCGACGATGGCAGGGCTCCCCTTCGCCCCCTTCAGGGCGTGGGCGGCCGCTGCCTCCTCCGCAGCGATGTCACTCGGCGGCACCGGATGAGCGGACAGGCGGCGCTTTTCCACCTGCGGCGCGCGGTCGACGGCGGCGGCGAGCAGGTCGCCCTCCGCCACAGCGTCGAGGAGGCCTACTTCGAGGGCCTCCCGCGCCTTCAGCACGCGCCCTTCGCAGATGAGGGCGATGGCTTGCGTCGTTCCAATGAGGCGCGGCAGACGCTGCGTGCCGCCCGCGCCGGGGATGATGCCGAGGCGCGTCTCGGTGAGGCCGACGAGCGCATTCGGGCCACCTAGCCGCAGGTCGCAGGCCAGGGCGATCTCGCAGCCGCCACCCAGCGCCGCCCCGGCGATCGCTGCCACCACGGGCTTGCCGCAGGCGTCGATGGCCGCCACCACGTCCGGCAGGAAGGGCGCGCTTGGCGGCTGGCTCATCTCGCGGATGTCGGCACCGGCGATGAAGCGCGCCGGGCCGCCGCTAATCACCAGAGCCGCCACGCCGGGATCTGCGTCGAGCGCGCGCACGGCCTCCATGAGGCCCTGCCGCACCGCCTGCGAAAGTGCGTTCACCGGCGAGTGGTCGATGCCGATCACCGCAACGGCACCGTGCCGCGTGACAATGACCGGGGAGCTGACGGCGTCCATGGTTCAGACCTTTTCGATGAGGGTGTTCGATGAGGGCGGACCGTTGCCTCCCCGCCCCCCCTGCAGTGACGGCGACATATGGCACCGGAGCTTCGGCGCCGATCCGCGGAGCGGGATCAAGCGGGGTGAGTGTCAGGCGGCCGGAGGCGCTCCTCGCCGCGGCGCAGACCCCGCGCGCCTGCCTTATCGCGGTTGACAAGCGCAGTTCTAATTTAAAGACTAACTGTTCAATCTATTAATTCAAGGGGGTTCCGCATGGACCGCCCAGGAGAGGATTCGTCATGGCACCGTTGGTGGAAGCAGCATGCGCCGAGGCTTCGCTTCTCGTCACGCGACACGACGGCTGGCACGAGTTGACCCTTAACCGGCCCGATCGCCTCAACGCCTTCAACGAGGATCTGCACCGCGCTCTGGCCGCCGCCCTTGATGAGGCGGCGGATGACGCCTGCCGCGCCGTCCTTCTGACCGGCGCAGGTCGCGGCTTCTGTGCCGGCCAGGACTTAAGCGCCCGCGCGACCGCGACGGGTCCGCTCGACCTTGGAGCCTCGATCGAGGCCTTTTACAATCCCCTGGTTCGGCGCATCCGCGCCCTGCGAAAGCCTGTCATCTGCGCAGTGAACGGCGTCGCTGCGGGCGCCGGCGCTAATATCGCCTTGGCGTGTGACATCGTTCTGGCGGCTCGCTCGTCCAGATTCATTCAGGCCTTTGTCCGCATCGGCCTCATTCCGGACTCGGGCGGCACCTTCTTCCTGCCACGCCTTATCGGCGATGCCCGCGCACGGGCCCTGGCGATGCTCGGCGAACCGGTGAGCGCGGAGACGGCCGAAAGCTGGGGCCTCATCTGGAAGGCGGTCGACGACGCGACGCTGATGGATCAGGCGCGTGCCCTGGCTGCCCATCTCGCGACCCAGCCCACGCAAGGTCTCGCTCTCATCAAAGCCGCCTTCAATGCCTCCGCGGGCAATACCCTTGATGCACAGCTGGACCTTGAGCGGAACCTGCAACGGGAGGCTGGCCGCACGGCGGACTATCGCGAAGGAGTCAGGGCCTTCATGGAAAAGCGCCCCACCACCTTCACCGGGCGACTCGCATAACTGCCTCAGCTTGCAGAAACCCGCGATGCAGGCGAACAGGTCTTGCCACCCCTCGGCCCGTTCGCGTCAGCGAGATGAGACAGAAGTCCTTGGAGCGACCGATCCTGATACCTACTTCTTCCATGTCCTGACGGTGGAGCGCTACGAGATCGCGGAAGAGCTGCGCGTCACGAGACTTGCGCGTGACGGTGTGCTCCTGGCGGTCGATGCGGTGCTCCATGTCGAGCGCCATTCCTCCGCATCCCTACGGCGCAGGAACGTCTCGTTGACCTACTGCCCCTTCCGATGGTTCTGGGCTCTCCAGGAACCGGATTTTAGTTTAGTGAAGGTGGCCAATCCGTATGCGCTGACATGTCGAAAAAAACGAGAAACGGGGCGTATCGTGGCGTAAAATTGAGCGAACACGACCCGACGTAATGTGCTGAAGTTACAAAAAATCATGAAATATCAAATGTTTATATTTTCTGTGGCGCCGATGATGGATTGGACGGATCGGCATTGCCGGTCGTTTCACCGCACCCTTTCAGCCCGCGCCCGGCTCTATACCGAAATGGTCACGGCGTCAGCGGTGATCCATGGAGATCGCACCCGGCTACTTGGATTTTCGCCAATCGAGCATCCGGTTGCGGTCCAACTGGGCGGCAGCGATCCCGCGCAGCTGGCTCAGGCGGCACTGATTTGTGCCGAATTCGGCTATGATGAAATCAACCTGAACGTCGGCTGTCCCTCGGACCGGGTTCAGGGCGGTAATTTCGGCGCCTGCTTGATGCGCGAGCCCGAGTTGGTGGCCCGCTGCGTGGCTGCAATAAAAGGCGTGGTAGCCACCCCCGTGACCGTCAAATGCCGGATCGGCGTCGACGACCAGGATCCCGAGATCGCATTGGACGCACTGGCTGATGCCGTCATCGCCGCCGGAGTGGATGGGCTCATCGTTCATGCGCGCAAGGCTTGGCTCCAAGGCCTATCGCCGCGTGAGAACCGCGATATTCCCCCACTCGATTATGATCGGGTGCGTCGTCTGAAGGCCCGCGTGCCACATGTCCCGGTGGCCCTGAACGGAGGTCTTGCCTCTCTGGAGCAGGCGCAGGAGGAGACGGTCGGACTGGATGGCGTGATGTTCGGGCGAGCAGCCTATCAGAATCCCGAACTCCTGCTTGGCGTGGATCCGACGTTCCATGGCGTCGCGGCGCCCTATTCCAGCGCATTTGAGGCCGTGGAATCTTTCGAGCCCTATATCGCGGCCCATCTGGAATCCGGCGGGCGCCTGCACGACATTACCCGCCACATGCTCGGCCTGTTCACGGGCAAGCCCGGCGCCCGCACGTTCCGCCGCCGACTCTCCACCGACGGAATAGCGCCCGGCGCGGGGCTCGAGGTCTTGCGCGCCGCCCTTGACGATGTGCGCCGCGCACCCCGCCGCGCCGCCGCCTGACGTCTGGACAGGACTGTCGGTTCGGGCGCAGGTTGCGCGCCCGTCCGCCCCGCTTGAACGCTTCGCGCGTCCATCTCTCTTGAGGCCGTTTTCATGCTTTCCTCCATTTCCTGGAGCGAACTCGCCTATCTGTCGCTAGCGCTTGTGGCCGGTGGGGTCGTCACCGGGCTTCTTGCAGGCTTGCTAGGGGTCGGCGGCGGTGCGGTGATCGTGCCTGTACTCTATGAGGTGTTCCGTATCATCGGGGTTGCCGAGGATGTGCGCATGCAGTTGTGCGTCGGCACCTCGCTTGCGATCATCGTGCCGACCTCGATCTTATCCTACCGCGCCCATAAGGCGCGCGGGGCGGTGATGGAGGGCGTGCTGAAGGCCTGGAGCCTGCCGGCGATCGCCGGCATCATCGTCGGCAGCGCCATCGCGGCCTTTCTCGACGGTTGGATCCTGCAAGCGGCATTCGTGGTGATCGCCACATTGATGGCCATCAAAGCGTTGTTCGGCCGTGCCGACTGGCGTCTTGGAACACAACTGCCTGGCCGCGCGGCCCTCTGGGGCTATGGTTTCGCCATCGGGCTCGCCGCGTCGCTGATCGGTATCAGCGGTGGCGGCATTTCCAGTATCATTCTCGGACTCTACGGCGTCCCGATCCACGCGGCCGTCGCCACGTCCGCAGGAATCGGCATGCTGATCCCTCTGCCCGGCATCGTCGGTTATGCCATCGCAGGCTGGTCGCATTCGGCGGAGCTACCGCCGCTGTCACTCGGCTATGTGTCGCTGCTGGGGTTTGCCTGCATGGCGCCGGTGAGCGCCCTTGTGGCGCCCTTCGGCGCGCGGCTAGCTCACCGTCTGTCGCGCCGGAATCTTGAGATTGGCTTCGGCCTGTTTCTCCTCATCATGGCGTTGCGGTTTCTCATCGCCATCGTTGTCGGATAGATCGGCCAGCCTTACCAAGTGCTGCGAAAACCGGCGGTGATGCTGCGGTTGATCTCACTTCCGGTGTCGGCGACCGTGGTAGTCACCACCAGCGGGCCGATCAGGTTTTGCTGAGCGCTGAGCGAGGGAAGCCAGCTGTGACGATCGCTGGCCACCGAAGTGCCCAGGCTGAGGCGCGTGCCGGTTTCCCGCAGGTTGAGGCTCACCGATTTATCGCTGGTCCACCCCTCACTTCCGGTCGGGGCGACTGTCACCGCGTAGGCGTCGCTGAGTTCCGCGCTCAGCTGGCCTCCGAGAGACCATTCGCGGGAAAAGCTGGTTCCGAGCTGGCTCTGATCTTGAACGGGATCCAGCCGGACGTTTACTGTCCCCTTGTCCCAGAACAGCAGGTTGGACACTCCGGGCATGGCCACCTTGGCCCAGGCCACGGCACCCGACGTATCGCTCGACGTCCAAGGCAGATTGGAGCGCGGCTGCACGGTGGTAATCTGTGCCGCGGGTAACGAGAGATCGACACCGAACTCGGCAAGGCTCCATGAATTCAACGCGCCAGTGGCGGTCACGGAGGATGACCCGTCGGCGTTGGCGGTGCGCGAAACGTGGCCCGATACTTCTTGCGCGGCCACGGGCGCGCCGCCGACGGCAACGAGCAGTATCGGAACACACAGAGGCGCAACAGGACGCCCCAACCAAGCCCAGGCAGAGTGGGCTAGAGGTCCCCAAACATGTGGCGGCAGGGGCAAATGGGCACGGGGCAAACGGATTTGCGGCATGTCCTCTCCGTCGATGCGAGCGGTCTGAAACGTCCGAGGACGTCCAGTTTCCATCTCACCTCACAAACCCCAGCCCATCCCCAGTAGGTCAGAGGCAGGTTAAAGAAATCTTGCCGCAGCGCAATATGCTCAACGTGGCTCCATGCATGCGCCGCATGTCTCCCGGCGCGGACGGTCGCTTCGCACGCTTGCCGCGCGACGGCCCCGCGTTTATCCCCGGCCTCAGGGAGACCAAGATGACGCCACCTAAAGACATCACCGCCGACGCCACACAGGCCCTGCTTCTCCGCATCGCTGACGCACTGGAACGGCTGGCTCCGCCATCTGTGCTCACGCCGGATTTCGAGACCGCCGACGCATTTGTCTGGCATACCCAGCCGAACCGTTTCGAGCCGGTGAAGCGGGTCAATCGGGTGGAGATGGAATTGCTCCAGGGCATTGACCGGGTGCGCGACCAACTTGTGGACAATACCGAACGCTTTGCGCGCGCGCTGCCGGCCAACAATGCGCTGCTTTGGGGCGCGCGCGGCATGGGCAAGAGTTCGCTTGTGAAAGCGTCCCACGCCCACATCAACCGCACCGTTCTCGCGCAAGACACCACCGGCCGCAGACTGAAGCTTGTGGAAATTCACCGCGAAGACATAGAGACACTGCCTGTCCTGATGTCCTTGGTGCGGAATTCCCATCACCGTTTCATCGTGTTCTGCGATGACCTATCCTTCGACGGCGACGACACCACTTACAAATCGCTCAAGGCGGTGTTGGAAGGTGGCATCGAGGGGCGTCCGGAGAATGTGATCTTCTACGCGACTTCCAATCGCCGGCATCTTCTGCCGCGCGACATGATGGAGAACGAGAGATCGACGGCAATCAATCCCGGAGAGGCGGTGGAAGAGAAGGTCTCGCTTTCCGACCGGTTCGGATTGTGGCTCGGTTTCCACAAATGCAGCCAGGACGAATATCTCGAGATGGTCGCCTCCTATGTGGCTCACCATGCCATCCCGATGGGGGAGGATCAGTGGCGGCCGCTCGCGCTTGAATGGGCGACGACGCGCGGCTCGCGCTCGGGCCGAACGGCCTGGCAGTTCGTGCAGGATCTCGCGGGCCGGCTTGGCGTACCGCTCGCGGCGCCCACGGCTTGAAGAGGAACTTCGGACGAAAAAGGCCGACCCTGAGGGGCCGGCCTTTTTGTTTTGAGGTGAAAGCCGATGCTCAGTTGCGGGTGACGATGCAGGTACCACCTTGGGCCTGAAGCGCGTTGCAGAGAGTGTTGGCTTCGTCGCGGGTCGAGAACGGCCCGACCTGAGCGCGATAATAAATACCCTTCTCACCAAGATCGGCCCGGCGCACCGTCGCCTTATAGCTGCCGAGCAACTGGGGATAGCGCCCCTGCAGAACCTTCCAGGAGCCCAGGGCATCACTCTCGGACTTCTGTGACGACACCTGCACCACATAAGAGCCATTGGCGACCGCCACGGGAGCGGCCGATGCTGTGGCTGGTGCTGCGGCCGGCTGAGCGGTGGCTGGCGTGGTGGTCACAGCTTTCGGGGCCGGCGCTCCTGTCGGGATCGGATTCTGCATCGGCGCATAGGCCGTGGGCGCCACCCCGGCCTGTGCAACAGTCGGCGCGGAAATGGGTGCGCCATTCTCCACCACGCTGCCATCGGCGCGCACCGCAAGCGTCTTCACGCGCTTCGGCTCGGTGGAAGGCGCGGCCGCGGGCGGTGCCCCCGCTGCAGCTGCTGCGGCTGCAGCATTAACGTCCATGGGCTGCTCTTCGCGCGGCACCACGCGTTCCGTGCCGGGAGCGCTTCCAACGCGGTCGTAGATCAGCTTCTGCCCATCGGCTGAGGGGGTGCTGGGAGCGGGGCCAGCCACTTTGGTCGGGGCGCTATCTGCCTTGATGACCGGCGGCGGTTCGCCGTTCGATGAGGCTCCGCTGCCGCTGTTCACCATGCGGTAGGCGAATAGGCCTGCGGCCGACGCGACGCCGACACAGAGCACTGCGGCGACGATGACCAAAGCTGTCCGTGCTTTGCGTTGGCGCGGTTCGGTTTCATAAACTTCCTCGGCATGAGGGGGCATATAGCCTTCCTCGCCATAGGCCGGGTCGTAGGTGTCGTCATAATCCTCGTAGCCGTCACCCTGCGCTTCTCCGCCATAGGCATAGCCGGCCTCCGGGTCGTCCTCATCTTCAGGATGCCGGGCGGATGGCTCAGGCGCACTCTGCCGCACCGGGGCGGCAGGGCGGGAATCATATTCGTCCAAAGGCTGGCGGGTTTCGGCGCGACGCGATAGCGAGCCGTATCCCAGCCGCACTGAACTGCGGCTCTGCTCGGCCGCGACCTCTTGCTCGAGCGCATCCCAGCTCGACTGGGTATCTTGCGGCCTGGCACGGGTGAGCGCCTCGTCCCCAGGCACTGCGCGACCAGTCGGTTCTGGAGGAACGTTTTCGCGACTGCCGCGACGCCCGGGCTGCCAATCATCGAACCGGCGCTCAACTGGCGGCGCGGCGAACTGAGGGGGCGCCGTGGCTTCGGTACGGGTGGGCCGGGCGCGGGGCGTCGGCGCGGCTGCAGGCTGCTCCTGCCCCATGTCTGCGAAGTCGGCGAACGGATCCTGTTCGCCGATCAGGCGCGCCAGTTCAGCCAGCGCATCCTCTTTGCGCCCGCGGCCGGGAGCTGAGTTCGCGGCTGGCGACGGCGCGTGACTGTCATGTTCGTCATCGCGCCGGTAGCGGAAGCTGCTTTCGTCGCCCATGTGGCCTCAATCATGTTTGGTAGGACCGGAACTCCGCACCCCCCAAACCCAACCATACGGCACACGGGTCGGAACGGACGACGCGGTCACTTCAATTCTTGAACGGCCTCGACCCCAAGTACGGACAAGCCCGAGGCGAGCACCGCAGCCACGCCATGGACCAGTCCTAGACGTGCTAAGGTCAATTCTCGATCATTCTCCATAATGAAGCGTAAATGTGGCAATTCATTTCCTCGATTCCACTGCCCGTGAAAATCGCTGGCCAAATCGTGTAAATAGAAGGCGATACGGTGAGGTTCGCGGGCGATTGCTGCCTGTTCGATCAGCCGCGGCCAACCAGCGAGACGCGCAAGAAGCCCCAACTCACCCGGATCGTCCAGCCGCTCCAGCGGCGCGTGGGCATAAACTTCTGCCGTTTCGGGCATGGATGCAAATTGTTCTTTGGCTTTGCGCAGGATCGAGTGGGCGCGAGCATGCGCATATTGAACGTAGAACACGGGATTTTCCCGTGACTGCTCGATCACTTTGGCAAGGTCGAAGTCGAGCGGTGCGTCGTTCTTGCGAAACAGCATCATGAAGCGCACGGCATCGCGGCCCACCTCGTCCACGACGTCGCGTAGCGTCACGAAGGATCCCGCGCGCTTCGACATGCGCACCGGTTCCCCGTTGCGATAGAGCCGAACCAACTGGCACAGTTCAACGTCGAGCGAGGCTTGGCCGCCGGTCACGGCCTTCACAGCCGCCTGCATCCGCTTGACGTAGCCACCGTGATCCGCCCCCCACACGTCGATCATGCGGTTGAAGCCGCGATCGAATTTGTCCTTGTGATATGCGATATCGCCGGCAAAATAAGTGTAGCTGCCGTCCGACTTGACCAACGGGCGGTCGACATCGTCGCCGAAGGCTGTGGAGCGGAACAGGCTTTGCTCGCGATCCTCCCAATCCTCGATCGGCGCACCCTTTGGCGGCGGCAAGCGGCCCTCGTAGACCTCACCCGAGCGTCGCAATTGCTCGATCATGAGGCCGACGCGATCGGCGCCTACTGTCAGCGAGCGCTCCGAGAAGAACACGTCGAATTCGATGCCGAGCGCCGCGAGATCGGCACGGATCATGACCATCATGGCGCCGATGGCGAAGCTGCGGAACACCGGAAGCCACTCGCTTTCCGGAGCCTCGATGAAGGCGGCACCGTGCATCTGCGCGAGTTCGCGGCCGACCGGCACGAGATAATCGCCGGGATAGAGGCCGTCGGGAATTTCCGCCGTCTGCCCGGTGACCGCCTCGCGATAGCGCAGGAAGACCGAGCGGCCGAGGACGTCCACCTGGGCGCCCGCATCGTTGATGTAATATTCCCGGGTCACCTTGTAGCCGGCGAAGGCCAGCAGGCTCGCCATGGCGTCGCCAAACACCGCGCCCCGACAATGGCCCACATGCATGGGGCCGGTGGGATTGGCAGAGACATATTCCACATTGACTGCCGCGCCGTCGCCCAGGGTTGAGCGGCCGTAATTGCCGCTTGACCGCAGGATTGCGGCGAGCACGACCGGCCAAAAGCCAGAATCCAGCGTCAGATTGATGAAGCCTGGCCCCGCTACATCCACCTTCGCCACCCGGGGAACATTGGCCAGCCGCGCCGCAATGCGCTCGGCCAGATCCCGCGGCTTCATGCCCGCATCCTTGGCCAGCACCATGGCCGCATTGGTGGCGAGATGGCCATGGGTCGGGTCGCGCGGCGGCTCCACCACAATGCGCCCCAGGTCGAGACCCTCGGGCGTGCGGCCTTCTCCCAACTGGCCCAGACGGGCAAGTTCGGCGACGGCTTCTCGCACGTGATCGGCGAAGATCGCGTAGACGTTCATGGGACAATCCAATGTGGTGAGGGCACGCGGCGCCTAACGCAAATCCGGCGTCGTGTCAAAATAGCGCGCATGTTGGTCGAGCGCGTAACGGTCGGTCATGCCGGCGATATAGTCGGCGACGCGGCGGATCAAGCGGGGGGTATCGGAGAGGTCGATGTCGTCCCGCCAATCGGCGGGCATATCCTTCGGCGCGCTCAGGAAATGTGCAAACAGATCGCGCACCACCTGCGCCGCATCCTCCATAATGCGATCCACGCGGGGATGATGATACATGCGTGGAAACAGGAAATTCTTGATCGCCGCCTCCGCCGCCTCGACTTCGGCGGAAAATCCGACGAGCGGGCGGCCAAGCGCGCGGACCTCTTCGACACCCGACACGCCCGCCGCCTGGGCGCGCTTCGCGGTCTCGCTTACGACATCCTCAATGAGGCGAGTGATGATCCGGCGCATCATCTCATAGGCGGTGCGGTTTTGGTCGAGCTCAGGCCACATGGTGCGCACCTCGGCGAGAGCATCGCCGACCAATGGCAGCCCCGCGAGATCCTGCAGTTCAAACAGGCCCGCGCGCAGGCCGTCATCGATGTCGTGGACGTCATAGGCGATGTCGTCCGCAAGTGCCGCCACCTGTGCCTCCGGCCCCGCATGGCTCCACAATTCCAGATCCTGCGCGGCAGAATGGACTCTGATCGCGTGGGGCACCCCGGCCGCATAGCGGCCGATCCCCCTGCCCGACCGGCTGGTCATGGGACCATTGTGCTTGACGATCCCCTCCAGGGTTTCCCAGGTCAGATTGAGTCCGTCGAAAGCTGCGTAGCGACGCTCCAGGCGCGTGACGACGCGAAGGGATTGGGCATTGTGATCGAACCCGCCGTGGGTGCGCAGGCAGGCGTCGAGCGCCCGCTCGCCTGCGTGGGCGAACGGGGGGTGTCCGAGATCATGGGCAAGACCCAGAACCTCGGCCAGGTCCTCATCCAAGCCGAGGGCGCGGGCGATGGAGCGGGCCACCTGCACCACCTCGAGCGTATGGGTCAGGCGGGTGCGGAAATGATCACCTTCATGAAACACGAAGACCTGGGTCTTGTGCTTGAGGCGGCGGAAGGCCGTGGAATGGATGACGCGATCACAATCGCGGCGGAACACGTTACGACTGCCTTCCGGTTCGGCATGAAGCCGACCCCGCGAATGCAGGGGGTCGCTGGCGTAGGATACGCGCGGCGTCGATCCCAAAACCGCCATTACCACCCCTGTGCCCTTTAATTTAAGCGCGGCCGCACTTAACTATCATGTTGAACCGTGATCAACAGTCGAAGGCCGCCATGTCCAGCGCCGTGACACCGCAGACCGCATCTTCCATCGTCCCCTCCTCCGGCCCGTTCGTGGTGACAGAGAGCGCCGCGCGCCGCGTCGCCCAAATTCTCTCCGCCGAGGCGCCCGAGAGCGCGCTGCGGGTGAGCGTCGAAGGCGGGGGCTGTTCCGGATTTCAGTATCGCTTCGATGTAACGCAGAATCGCGACAGCGAGGATCTTGTGATCGAGCGGGAGGGCGCGACTATCCTGGTGGACAAGGTCTCGCTGGATTATCTCGTCGGGTCGCGGCTGGATTTCGTCGAGGATCTTATCGGGTCAGCCTTCAAGATCGACAATCCCCAGGCCACAGCCTCTTGCGGTTGCGGCACCAGCTTCTCCTTGTGAAGCTCCGATCCGGTAGGCACCTCCCCTTCCCAGCTCAGGCTCCCGCCGGTTCACTGCGGCGGGGGCAAATGCTGAGGCCAATCATTGTCCTGGCATGCGAACATGCGTTCGGTGCGGGCGATGATCACGAGATCTGGCTTGAAATTATAGATGTCGGCATAGTCGAAATCGCACGCGCCAAACGTGGTGCGGCTGAAATGCATCCACCCTGCCGCTGACACCGGGGTATATCCAAACAGCGCCGGCCATGTATCCACGGTGTAGGAATCGCCGATGACAAGGACACGCGGCCCCTCCTTGCGGAAGTGAATTACGTAGCCGTTGAAGCCCCGCGCCTCATGCTTGAGCCTCAGGGCCGGGTCCGGTTCCTTCTTGATTCCCGCCGGAAGACGCAGCTCCTGGTTGAGATCTGGCAGGGGGGGCGTGAGACGTAGCGTGCGCGCGAGATCGCCAACAGACATCGGCTTCAGCGGGCCGATCACCTTATTCACGTCGACCTGCCAGTCGGGATGTCCGGCGGCCACGAGCGTGGCGTTAAAAGCCAGGACCGAACTGAGATTGTTCCAGTGCGTGTCATTGGCCAGATAGCGGCGTGGCTCCGGCGAGGCTTTCAAAACCTTACGCAGATCCACCGTCGCGATCCCCGCCTTCTGCAGTTCGGCGAGCATGACGGTGTACTCGGTCGTGCGGCCGGGCACGCTATCCTGCCATTTTGGCAGGTCGTCCGTGTCCACAGACTGAGCATTGGGAGGTAGGGCCACGACGATCTTCACGCCGTGTGGGCCGAGGTGGGACCTGAGGCTTTCCATGAGGGCCACGAAGCGATTCACCGCCTCAGTGCGCATCAATTGCCCCGCCGACTGTTCCGGAGCTCTTTGCCCGGACCAGAACATTTGGCCGTTCCGTCCGAAATAGACGTTCTTCGTATCCGGGGAATCCAACGCATTCCGGATCTCGCGCCGGACAACAGGCATGGAGGCGCGGAAGCCGAAATTGTCCTGAAGATAAAGCCCAGCGCTCTGGAGCTGGCCGTGCATGCGGCCGAACCAATCGGCATCGTGCTTCGCGCCGCCGCGCCAGATGCCGCGGCCGAGCGGATCGGGTATTACATTGCTCAACAAGAGTGCTACCAGGATACCTACAACCAGGATTCCTAAGTAGCGGCGATACGAGACGAGCAAGCCAGTGCCTCACGTTAGCTGAGCAAAATGCCGACTGCGGTTGAGAGTCCAATGCAAATAATCTTGCTTCACTTGTGCTCACACCTGCCAAAAGATCAACATTCCTCTTGTTTCCGAATGCAAACAGTGTTTCCGCGCCTGGACGACATCAATCCGGTGGTCGCGGGAGATTGTCGGGCCATTTGTTCTTAAGGCAGGGAAACAGCCGCTCGGTACGGGCGATGACCAGCACGTCAGGGTTGAAGTCGCGGATATCGGCGAAGTCGAAATCGCAGGCGCCGCTGGAAAAGCGGCTGAAATGCATCCATCCCGCTTCGGCGACCGGCGTGAAGCCAAACAGGCCCGGCCATTGCGTGGCTGTGTAGGAATCGCCCACGATCAGTACGCGCGGACCTTTTTCCCTGAAATGAATGAAATAAGGCGTGAACTGGCGCGATTCGGTTTTCAGCCGCAGCGCCGGGTGCGGCTGCTTCACCCAGGCTGGATCGAAATTGAGACGCTGGTTTTCATTCGCCAGCGGAGTCTTGATCCGCAGGAGACGCGCAAGATCTCCCTGCGGGATCGGCTCCATCGGTCCGACCGCTTTCTTGAGGTCCACCTGCCAATCGGGATGACCTGCGGCAACCATGGTCGCGTTGAAGGCGATCGCGGCGCTGAGATGCGTCCAATGCGTATCGTTCGGTAAATATCGGCGGCTTTCCGGCGATGTTTTCAACACTTCGCGCAGATCGACCGCGGTGATTCCGTCTTTCCGGAGATCCGCCAGCATGAGCGAATATTCCGTGGGGCGCGGACGCACATATTGGTACCAGGTCGGCAGGTCCTGCACGTCGACCGTCTGGGCGTTGGGCGGGATGGCCACCACGAGCTTGGTGTGCGGCAGGCGGTCCTGCATTGCCTTCATGAGGGCGACGAAGCGCTCGACCGCCGGCACGCGATACAACTGGCCCGCCGTCTGTTCCGGGGCGCGCTCGCCGGACCAGAACATCTGTCCGTTCGGGCCGATATAGAGCGTGGTCGTGTCGGGCGAATACGCGAAATCACGCACGGTGCGGCGGACCACCGGCATGGAGGCGCGAAAGCCGAAATTGTCCTGGAGGTAAAAGCCGAAGCTGCGCAGATTGCCGTGGAAGCGCTCGAAGAACCCCGCCCCTTCCCGCGGCAGGCCGCGCCACGTGTGGAAGCCCAGCGGATCGGGAATGAGATTGCTCAGCAGCAGCAGCGTCAGGATGCCCATCACGAGGGCACCCAGATGGCGGCGATAGGAGACCAGCAGCGGCATGCCTCAGAACCGATAATAGAGGAAGGGCGTGCCCATGCCGCCGCCGATCCACACCACGCTGAAAAGCATCAGCACCGCGATCATCACATAATCGCCGACCGCAAGAAGCGGCTTCATTGCGGGCGACCAGCGGATGCGGGGCCACTTCCACAGACCTATGATTCCCCCGACGACCAACGCGGCGATGGACAGCGGATAAAGGCCGAAGCCGAACGCCACGCTATATCCGCCCACGCCATTGAAGCCGAAAAGGCCCTTGAACATGGCGATGGCGCCATCGAAGGTCTCGGCGCGGAACCAGACCCATCCCAGGAACACGGCGAGCAGGGTATAGAGATGCGCGAACCCCGCTGGCATGCGCTTCAGTAGCTTACCGAGCCCGGCCCGCTCGATCACCAGGAATGCGCCATGATGGGCGCCCCAGATGACGAAGTTCCAACTCGCTCCGTGCCACAAGCCGCAAAGCAAGAACACGGCCCACAGGTTCGCATAGGTGCGTGCGACGCCGCGCCGGTTGCCGCCCAGCGTGATGTAGACGTAATCCCGCAGCCAGGACGACAGGCTCATGTGCCAGCGGCGCCAGAACTCTGTGATGCTGAGCGAGGCGTAGGGGATGCGGAAGTTGCGCGGCAGGGTGAAGCCCACCATCACGCCCAGCCCGACCGCCATGGCGGAATAGCCGCCGAAGTCGAAATAGATCTGGATCGCGTAGGCATAGACCCCGGTCCAGGCTTCCAGCAGCGTCGGATTGGAGGTGCCGTCGAACACGGCATCCACCATTCGGGCGACCTCGTCGGCGATCAGCACCTTCCAGGCGAGGCCGAGCGCGAACAGCCGCGCACCTGCGGAGAAACGCCCCCAGGTGGTGCGCCGGTCCGACAATTGGTGCGCCACCAGGGAGTAGCGCACGATCGGGCCCGCCACGAGCTGCGGGAACATGGTCATGTAGAGGACGAATTCCCAAGGGTTGCGGTTGGCACGTACGCGCCCCTTGTAGATATCGGCAATATAGGAAATGGCGTGAAAGGAATAAAACGAAATACCCAGCGGGAGGGATATGTTTGGATTGACAAGATAGATCCCGAGCGGGTGCAGCAGGAAATCAAGATTATCGATAAGAAATCCGGTGTACTTGAAAAATCCAAGCATCAGGACGTTAAAAACCACGCCCAAAATGAGGAGGCGCTTGCGTCTTTGCCCTTCATTTTTGTCGACTGCAAGGGCGACGTAATAATTGACGACGATCGAAAAAAGAAGCAACAGCAGATGCGGTGTGTATCCGACCGAATAGAAAATAAGAGAGAAGACTACAAAGATAAAATTCTTCGTCTTTATCTGCTTCGCCGAAAAATACAGCAGCAGGAAAAGCGGCAGAAAATAGAATAAAAACTGAATGGATGCGAAGGTCATACGATCCGGGCCAGCAGGGTCGCGAGGAAGGAGTTCGAGATGGCATCCTTTCGCCTGTCAGGCAAGCCTCAATCCTGGTTTGCGTCGCGGCATCTCTGCACTATCCTGCACTTTCTCTCGGGAGTGTGACCGATGCGTATCGCCACCTGGAACGTGAATTCCATCCGCCAGCGTCTGGACCATGCCGTGCGGTGGCTGACAGAGGCGCAGCCGGACGTGGTCTGCCTGCAGGAGATTAAGTGCCAGACCGAGGCCTTTCCCCGCGAGCCGTTCGAGGCGCTCGGATATAACGTCACTGTGCATGGGCAGAAGACATTCAACGGCGTTGCCGTCCTGTCCAAGCTGCCTTTGGAGGACGTCACCCACGGCCTTGCCGGCAATGATGACGATGTTCAGGCCCGCTTCATCGAGGCGGTGGTCTCAACCAGGAGCGGCGCGGTTCGCGTGTGCTGCATCTATTTGCCCAACGGCAATCCGACCAACACGGAAAAATATCCCTACAAGCTCAACTTCATGGCGCGCCTGCACGATTTTGCGGCGGCGCGCCTGACGCTGGAGGAGCCTCTGCTCCTGTGCGGCGATTTCAATGTGATCCCCACCACTGAGGATGCCGCGGACCCGGCGGCGTGGGTGAATGATGCGTTGTTCCTGCCGCCGACGCGGGAGGCGTTTCGCGCCCTGGTCAATCTGGGGCTGGTCGATGCGGTCCGCGCGACATCACAATCTCCCAAGCTCTATAGCTTCTGGGATTATCAGGCTGGCGCTTTCCAGCGCGATCTTGGAATTCGCATCGACCATCTGCTGCTGTCACCGCAGGCCGCCGACAAGTTGATTGCCGCAGGCATCGACAAACACGTGCGCGCCTGGGAAAAGCCGTCCGATCATGTCCCAGTGTGGGTCGACCTCAAGATCGCGGCATAGGCACGAGGGACCGTTGTGCGCTCTCAGCGCTGCGCGGTTTTCAGCCATTGTTCGAGGTATTGGAGCGCCTGAGCCCGCTCCTCGGGGGTGGCCTCGGAGAAGGCGTCCTCGTAAAGCTCGACTACCCATTTATCCTGCGGCCCGGCGGCTCCATCGCGAGCCAGGGTCAGCCACATGAGACCGCGCGCGCCCTGTCGGTTGATGCCGTCATCGCCTCGAAACAGCATATTACCGAGTAAGGCCTGAGCTTCATACTGGCCCTTTTGCGACGACAGAATGAGCCAGCGGGCCGCCTGTCGAGGGTCACGCGGCGCGCCGACACCGTCCAGGTACATCTTGCCCAGGCGAAACTGCGCTTCCGAATCCCCGAAATAGGAGGCGGCGTAGGAATACATGTCCCGGGCGCGCGTCGGGTCGCGCCGCACGGCTGAATTGGGAATGCCCTGCAGATAGTAGGAACCGAGCGCTACGAACGCGCTCGCGACAAAGCGAGCCTGGGCTGTGCCTGGGTAATCCTCGGCGTGGCTGTTGGCGACCCGGCTGAAGTATTCAAAGGCCTTGATGTCGTCGCGCTTCACGCCGTCCCCGTCGGCATACATGCGGCCGAGCTTCCATTGGGCGGCGGGATGCCCCTGCTCAGCAGCATAGCGCAGCGCGTCCACGCCCTTGGCGGTTTGCCCGAGGCGCAGGGCCTGGGCTCCGGACCGAAACGCCTCGTCAACCGGGCGAACGCCGGGGCTTCCGGGAACATTGGCCGGAGGTGTCAATTGCTCGGGGACGGTGTGATCCGACTGCGCATTGCCGTCGAATGCGAGTGCGGGCGTCGCCAGCACCCCGCATAGCAGCAGCGCCGCCGCGAAAGTCTCCCGACGGGGGCCCTTTGCCGCGATCCGGCGCACACCAAGGCCACGCCCGGTATCGGACGCACGGCGCTTCAATAGAGAGCGGCTTTTGCTAACCATGATGGAGGGAAGGTGCCATGGGGTGGGGGCGAGATCGGGGCCGAGCCAAGGCCAAGCCGAGGATTCTCCTGGGCGTCCCCGCTCTGCTGCCGCAATCGACAGACCGTGTCCGGCCTTATGCCCTATCATCCCGGATCACCCTCGACGCGGCAGCCGGAAACACTTTCCTGGCAACTCGAACCCGACGCGTTCAGGCTTCCGATTACACGCCGTTTTGTGGCGGCTTCACGGCGCAATGCGCCGTGTGTCGCCAGATGAGTCTGAATGCTTCCGTGTGTTGCCCGCCTGTCACACATGCCCGGCCCGACTGTGTCGAGCCGGATACGCTCAAGCGGTGCGGGATAATTGCGCGATGGCGGAGAGCACCTTTTCCTTCCGGGCGAGATATTCCTCGCGTTTCTCGCGCTCGGCCTCGACCACTTCTTCGGGTGCGCGGGCCACGAAGGAGGCATTGGACAGCTTGCCGTCGATGCGCGCCACTTCCTGGTCGAGCTTGCCTTCCTCCTTACGCAGGCGGATGAGCTCCTCGGCGAGGTCGACGATGCCGACAAGCGGCAAGGCTGCCACCTCCCCGCGCACCACCATCTGCACGGACTCGCCCGGCATCTGCTCGGCGAGCGTGATGTCGGAGAGGCGCGCCAGCCGGCGGATGGCGTCGTCCCACACCGCCGCGCGCAATTGCGTGGCCGCGGACGCATCCACCAGAACCAGTGGAATCTGGCTGCCAGCCGGCACGTTCATCTCGGCTCGAACGGAGCGCACCTCGGTGATCAGGTCGACCACCCAGCCGACCTCCGCCTCGGCGTCTAGGGCTTCCAGACCCGACAGTTCCGGCCAGGGGGCAAGCGCCAGCAGGCCCTTGCGCGTTGGCCCTTGCTCGCCGGTGCGAGCCCACAATTCCTCGGTGAGGAAAGGCATGAACGGGTGCAGAAGCTTCAAAGCCACGTCCAGCACGAAGGCTGTGGTGGCACGCGTTTCCGCTTTCGCCGGGCTATCGGGACCAGCCAGAACGGGTTTTGCAAGCTCCAGATGCCAGTCGCAGAACACGTTCCAGATGAAGCGATAGACCGCGCCCGCCGCGTCGTTGAAGCGATAGGCGGCCAGCGCCGCGTTCAGGTCCGCCGTGGTGCGAGCGGCTTCACCGATGATCCAGCGGTTGAGCGTGCCTTCCACCTCCGAGGGGTTGAAACCTTCCACCCGCTCGCACCCGTTCATCTGGGCGAAACGCACCGCATTCCAGAGCTTGGTCGCGAAATTGCGGTAACCTTCGACGCGCGAAGTGGCGAGCTTGATGTCCCGGCCTTGCGCTGCCATCGCCGCGAGCGTGAACCGCAGCGCGTCAGCGCCATATTGGTTGATGAGGTCGAGAGGGTCGATGACGTTGCCCTTGGACTTCGACATCTTCGCCCCCTTCTCGTCCCGGACGAGGGCGTGGATATAGACGTCCTTGAACGGCACGTCGGGCATGAAATGGAGGCCCATCATCATCATCCGGGCGACCCAGAAGAAGATGATGTCGAAGCCGGTGACCAGGACCGAGGTCGGATAGAATTTTGCCAGTTCCGGCGTCTCGTCCGGCCACCCCATGGTGGAGAAGGGCCACAGTGCCGAGGAGAACCAGGTGTCGAGCACGTCCTCGTCGCGGGTGAGGAAGGCGGCGCGCTTCTCCTCGTCGTCGATCAGCGCCTGGGCCTCTTCCGGCGTCAGGTTTTCAGCGGCCACATTCTTGGCAAGCGCGGCCTCGAAAGCCTGATCTTCGTCCAGTTCGACGAACACGTTCCCGAACGGATCGTACCACGCCGGAATCTGGTGGCCCCACCACAGCTGGCGGGAGACACACCAGGGCTGAATGTTCTCCAGCCACTCGAAATAGGTCTTTTCCCAATTCTTCGGCACGAAGGTGGTCTTGCCCTCGCGCACCGCGGCGAGCGCTGGCTGGGCCAGGGTATGCGCGTCAACATACCATTGGTCGGTCAGCCACGGCTCGATGACCACGCCCGAGCGGTCGCCATGGGGCACGACATGGGGAT
This sequence comes from Roseixanthobacter psychrophilus, assembly GCF_043195195.1. Lineage (NCBI taxonomy): Bacteria > Pseudomonadati > Pseudomonadota > Alphaproteobacteria > Hyphomicrobiales > Xanthobacteraceae > Roseixanthobacter > Roseixanthobacter psychrophilus. Next base: position 86,891 of record NZ_JBAFWT010000006.1, on the reverse strand, counting down.
GCGGCTCGACCTTCTCCAGCAGCTCAAGGTTGGTCAGCAGCTCGACGATCTGCTTGCGCGCCACGAAGCGGTCCGTGCCGTTCAGCAGAGTCAGCACGCCGCCGAAATCTGGATCGTCCACATAGGCGTCGCGCCGGGCTGCGAAATCGTCCTGGATGCCCGTAACGTCTATGCGCGCTTCGGCATCGAGGATGTTGATCATTGGGAGATGATGCCGGCGGCCCACCTCGAAATCGTTGAAATCGTGCGCCGGGGTGATCTTCACCGCGCCCGAACCCTTCTCCGGATCGGAATATTCATCGGCGACGATGGGAATACGCCGGCCGACCAAGGGCAGGATCACGAACTTGCCGACCAGGTCGGCATAGCGCTCGTCTTCCGAGTGCACCGCGACCGCGGTATCGCCCAACATGGTTTCGGGACGGGTGGTGGCAACCACGATGAAACGTTCGTCCTCCCCTTCCACGGGGTAGCGCAGGTGCCAGAGGTTGCCCTTCATCTCGATCGGCTGGACTTCCAGGTCGGAGATGGCCGTGACGAGCTTCGGGTCCCAATTGACCAGGCGCTTGTCCTTGTAGATTAGCCCGGCGCGGTGGAGTTCGACGAACACCTTGAGCACTGCGCGCGAGAGTCCCTCGTCCATGGTGAAGCGCTCGCGCGACCAGTCGCAGGAGGCACCGAGGCGCTTTAGCTGGTTAACGATGGTGCCGCCGGATTCTTCCTTCCAGGCCCAAACCCGTTCGATGAAGGCGGCGCGGCCCATCTCGCGGCGGCTCGGCTCTTGGCGCTGCGTGAGCTGGCGCTCCACCACCATCTGCGTCGCGATGCCGGCATGGTCCATGCCCGGCTGCCAAAGCACGTCCTTGCCGCGCATGCGTTCATAACGCGCGAGCACGTCCTGAAGCGTGTTGTTGAGCGCATGCCCCATGTGGAGCGAACCGGTGACGTTCGGCGGCGGGATGACGATGGAAAAGCCAGGGGCGTCCTTGCGCTCGGGCCGTCCGCATCGAAACGCCTGCGCCTCTTCCCAGGCGGCGGAGATGCGCGTCTCGACGGCGGCGGGATCGAACACTTTTTCCAGCATGCGCAAAGCTCCACGGGCACCATGCGCCCGGCATCGAATTCTCTAGACGTCGCCTTAAAGCCGTACGGCGGCCCCGTCGTCAACGGGGCCGCCGTACTGGGGGCGATTCAGATGATAGGACGACGTCAGCGGGCGGTGCGCGAGACCCTCTCGATTTCGGCCCGTACCAGGCGCTCAACGATGGCGGGCAGATTGGCGTCCAGCCATTCCTTCAACATCGGGCGCAGGATTTCCTTCACGAGATCTTCGACCGTGCGCTCGTGGGACGGAAGCGCCATGTCTCCCAGGGATTCGAACGCGGCCGCAACCGCCGCATCCACGGCTGGCGACAGCAGGTCCTTGCGCCGGGGCGAATCCCCGAACGGCCGAGACGCCGTATCAGGTGTGCGCGAAGCAGCGGGCCAAGCGGCCGGCTCGTGGGTGTCGGCACGGGAGTTGGTGGGCTGGGCCTGAGTCGCCGGCTGGGAAACCGGTGCCCGCGGCGGTACGTCACCGGGGGCGGGATAATCAGCCATGTCCTCGTCCTCGCTGTAGGGCATGCCTATCGACCCGCCCACTTCATCCCACCCGGCAGCAGGGTCTTCGTAACGGTCCAGGCCAAGCGCAACCGGCTCGGCGAACGGATCGCGAGTTGGACGGGGCGGGGTCTGGCGGGCTGCGGCAGCTTCTTGGTCGGATTGCCGAGACGACGCCGGACGGAACCCATCGGCGTCATGAGCGGCAGGGCGGCCCCCGTCCTGGCGCGACGTCGGTTGGCGCGGGGGCTCCCGAACCTGGGCCTCTTGTCGCGGAGCAGAATCGCTGCGGCGCGACGGCTCGGGACGGGCAGATGGCGCAAAGCGCGTATCGTCGCCCAGGCTCCGGCGTGGAGGCACATCCTTGGCGGTAGGCGGAGCCTCACGCCGGGATGGCGCGTCATCGTCGGAGATGATCCGGCGGATGGAGGCCAGGATCTCATCCATGGAGGGTTCTTGCGGCTTGGGGTTCGCGGACATGTCTCGACCTCGGCCGAAGACGTCCTTCAAACCGCGCGCGACGCTACGATTGATCAGGGACGCCAGAATCGCACCTATATTTCAATATGGCATCACGGCGCGCGCCGGCGATCAAGTCCGCCGGCGCAAGAAGGTCATTTTCCGTCAGGAGTGCGCAGTCCGACCCAGCTGTCACGCACCTGCTGATAGTGCACTTTGGGATCATATACCGGCACTTTGAGGCCGAGGGAGACCGCGTCCAGCTTTCCGATCACCGAAACGAGCGAATAGGCGGCGACCACCCGGTCGCGCTGCGCCTGAACCAGGGCCGACTTCGAATTTGTCAGGTCGGTCTGCGCATTCAGCACGTCGGTGGTGGTGCGCTGGCCCACCCGCCATTCCTCGCGCACGCCTTCAAGGGCAAGTGTGTTGGCGGCCACCTGCGACTGAGCGGCTTCGATCTGCGCTTTGGCGGCCTCGAGAGCGCCCCAGAACTGAACGCCCTGCGTGCGCACCAGATCGCGGTTCACATCGACCTCGATCCGCGCCTGGCTCAGAAGTTCCTTGGCCTGGCGAACGGCAGAGTATTCGGCACCGCCCTGGTAGATTGGCACCGCCAGGTTCAGCGTGACTGCGGCGCCGAACGATTGGTCGACCGATTGGCTCTGATCGTAGGACTGGAGCACCTGTCCCTGCACGTTCAGGTTCGGGGCAAGCCCCCCCTCCGCCATCCGAACCTTGAAGTTCGCGGCATCGACAGCAAACTGCGCCGCAACGATTGCCGGGTTTTGTGTCAGGCCGGCGCCGAGGACGCCGGAGAGCTTTGCCGGTAAGCGACGTTCGACGGCGGTCGACGGAGGCACCAGTTTCCCCGGCTCGACGCCGATCACCTGACGGTACACCGCACGGAACGACGACAGATTCGCGATCGCCTGCGCCAGCTCAGACTGCGCACCGGCCACCCGGGCCTCGGCCTGGGCGACGTCGGTGCGGGTCACTTCGCCCACGTTGAAACGATCACGGGTCGCGCGCAATTCCTGATTGAGGGCGGCAAGGTTTTGCTGCTGCAGTTCCAGGAGCGCGATGCCCTGGATCACATCCATGAACGCGGTGACGCCGTTGAGCATCACACTCTGTTCGGTGTTGCGCAGTACTTCGCGCTGGCCCTTCACTTGCGATTCAGCGTTGCGCGTGGTGTTGGCAGTGAGAAAGCCGTTGAAGATCGTCTGGGTCACGGTCAGGTTGGCGGAACGCGGCACGAGGCTGCCGGAGGTGCTCACGCCGGCTGACTTGGAGCGTGCGTATTCGCTGCCGGCGCTGACACCGGCGGAAATGTTGGGACGATAGCCGGACAGCGCCTGCGGCACGTTCTCGTCGACTGCCCTGGTGCCTGCGCGTTGTGAATTCAAGGTCGGATTATTGATGTAGGCGGCCGCCAGCGCGGCTTCGAGACTCTGAGCCGACGCACTGCCAGACCATGCTCCCGCGCTGAGGGCGGAAGCTGCGGCCAGCACATAGATGCGTCGGCGAACCTGTGTCGCAAGCGACATGAATATCTCCCCGACCAACGCGAAGCCGCACGACGACAAGGTGCGGCACATGACGCGCGGAACTTAAGCCGACCTTAACCCCCTGTCCGGTCGGAGGGAACCGACCGGTTCGATGCGGTAGTGCTTTTCCGCCCTACCGCGGCAGATGCGCCACAGGTTGTTCAGAAAGTGAAGCGCGGCGGGGCTTCAAAGCCTGCAACGGGCGGCACGGCGGCGTTGAAGACGACCCGCTCGCTGATGGCGCCGTTCACCTTGGTGAATACCGCAGCCCGGCCTGCTCCGCCACGGCCGACCACCGTCACCAGCCGTCCGCCTTCCTTGAGCTGAGCGAACAGCGCCTCGGGCACGATCTCCACCGACCCATTGATGAAGATCACGTCGTAAGGAGCCTCGGGTGCCCAGCCGCCGGTAAGGGAACCCTGGAAGCCGGCGACATTCGTGACGGACAAATCGGCAAGAGTCGCGGCTGATTCGGAGATCAACTCCGCATCGTCATCAACCGCCACTACCTGCCCGGCGAGGCGGCCGAGAATGGCTGCGGAATAGCCCGTGCCCATGGCAATATCGAGAACCAGATCGTCAGCCTGCACATCGGCGAGCTGAAGCAGCTTCGCCAGCACCATAGGTTCCATGAGATAGCGTGCGGGGGAACCGACGCTGGGTGCGCGAACCACCAGGTCGTCGTCGATGTAGGCCAGCGACCTGAGCGCCGCAGGCACGAAACGCTCGCGTGGGATCTCAAGCATGGCCGCGACGATCCGCGGATCGGTCACATCATTGGCACGGACCTGCCCGTCCACCATCCCGCGGCGCAGTTCGGCGAAATCGATCATCTGTGGCCCTCCGAGCGGTGCCGTGATGCTTTAATCCTTCCACGCAAGAGCCACAGACCTGCCGCTTTTGCAAGTCGCCGGGACGGGCGACCATGAGCTTCCGTCCCGGCAGCCGCGCTTGATCTTCAGGCGTTCAACTGTGCGTCACGTGCCAGCCGCGGGTCATTTTCCCGCGATGTCGACGATCCCGGCAACCGTGACTTGGCGGAAGATCACATGGTCGCCAACCTTGATCTTCTTGAACTCGTCCTTGCCCTCGGGGATCTGGATCGAGACGCTGTTGCCGGCCGGACCCTTCAAGGTAACGCTACGCGAGTCGAGAGCGACGGCGGTTACGGTCGCGGCAATCTCCCGTCGATCCGTGACGACGGCCGCCGGACGTGTGCCCGCAGGTGCAGTGTCCAGCGTCTTTACGTCGGTCGGTACCGGCGTTCCATCGTTGGGATGCACGATCTGGATCTCCGTCGCCTGCTCCATGCCAGCGACGACCGTGTCTCCGACCTTGATCTGCGGGAAATTCTGCATCTCATCGCCGGCCTTCAAGGCGAGCCAATTGCCCTCCGCTCCGATCAGAGTGATCATTCGGGTCTTGGCATCCACCGCCGACACCTTGGCAGCGACTGTGGTCTTGACCACAAAGGCCACGGTGAGAATCGGGTCGGCTGCGAAGGACAGGGTCGGCAACAGCGCCATCACGCCGACGGCGAGGAGTTTGCGCATATGCATGGACTTGGTCTCCCGGTGTTTCCGTCTTCCGCGAGACGGAATGCGGGTGGCTTGCCGGAAGGTCAGCTCCTGCGCAAGCGCCACGGTTGAGCTTCCTTGTCGCGCCCACCAGCGCCGTGCCGGCTCGATTTCGAGGTTCGAGAGGCGCAGAACGACACCTGGCCCGGGGCTCTTCCCACAGGCCCCTCTTGCCCCCCGGGACTTCCTGCTTTAGTTAGCGCCGCTACGAGGCCACGTGGCGGAGTGGTTACGCAGCGGACTGCAAATCCGTGCACCCCGGTTCGATTCCGGGCGTGGCCTCCAGTTTCGTGCGCGGCCCAATGCCCTTTTTGCGATGCCCGTCTCGCCAGGATGCACGAAATTGAACCGCCGCTATGATGGCGAAGCATGGGCGTGGCACGCGGCTCGTGCCCGGAGATTTAGATGAGCTTTTCGCCGCTGAAGCGCCTTGGCGCGTACATGCAAAAAGATGAGACCTCGCGGCTCATCCATCGCCTTTTCATCTCCGACGGCCGACGTCACTGGAAGGGCTACGCGACGGCGTTCAGTTTCATGGGGCTTATGGCGGCTTCAACTGGCGCCATGGCCTATCTGATGAAATCAGCCGTTGATTCCATTTTCGTCTCCCCCACTGCCGAAGCGGTGTGGGCGGTGGCGATTGCCATGATGTTGCTTTCGACCGTCAAGGGTGTGTCCGCCTACGCCCAGTCAGTGACCATGGCGAAGGTTGGCAATCGAATCGTCGCCGACAATCAGAAGCGGATCTTTGATCGGCTGCTGAATCAGGACGTGAGCTATTACGCCGCCCGGCACACAGCCGACATCACGATGCGCTTTTCCATCGGGGCAAATTCGGCGCGGGATGCGCTGAACCTCGTCATCACCTCCATCGGCAGAGATTTTCTGTCGCTGATCGCGTTGGTTTCGGTCGCCATCATCCAGGACCCCTTCCTCGCCATCGTCGCCTTAGTTGTGATGCCGATCGCGGTGATGGGCACCCGCAAGCTGGTGAAGAAGGCAAAGAACATCTTCAAGCGCGAGTTCGCGAGCGGCATCAAGCTCAACACCACCGCCATGGAATTCATCCAGGGCGTGCGGACGGTGAAGGCCTATACGCTGGAAACAATCATGCGGGGGCGCGTCTACAGTTACGTGGACGACGTGGAGCGTGCCTCCAACAATTTGATGAAGACCCAGGCCAAGTCGAGCCCGCTGATGGAGACGTTGGGCGGCTTCGCCATCGCCGGCGTGATTCTTTATGCCGGCTACAACGTCGTGGTGCTGAACAAGACCCCCGGCGAGTTCTTCTCGGTGCTCACCGCTCTCTTGCTGGCCTACGAACCCGCCAAGCGGCTCTCCCGGTTCCAAGTTGAGCTGGCCGGGATGATGGTGGGCACGAACATGCTGTTCGAGATCCTCGACACGCCGGGTGCCGAGCAGGAGCCGGCGGACATGCCGCTTCTACCCGTCGGCCCCGGCCGAGTGGATTTCAACGAGGTGGAATTCGCCTATCGTCCCGGCGAACCCGTTCTGCGCAGCATTTCTCTCGCCGCCGAGCCCGGCCAGACGACCGCTCTTGTGGGCACCTCCGGCGGTGGAAAAAGCACTATTATCAGCCTGATCGAGCGCTTCTACACTCCCACAACCGGCACCGTTTCGATCGACGGGCACGATGTGACGAAGTTCAAGCGCATATCTGTGCGCGCGGCCTCTGCCCTGGTCAGCCAGGACGTCTATCTGTTCTCCGGGACGGTGAAGGAAAACATCGGGTTCGGGCGACCCGATGCCAGCGATGAGGAAATCATCGAAGCGGCAAAGGCGGCCCATGCCCACGACTTCATCATGGGCTTCGAGCATGGGTACGATACCCAGGTCGGCGAGCACGGCGCCCAGCTCTCCGGCGGCCAGCGCCAGCGTATCGCGATCTCTCGCGCCTTCCTGAAGAATGCGCCCATCCTGCTTCTGGACGAGGCCACTGCAGCGCTGGACAGCGAGTCGGAGGCGGAGGTTCAGAAGGCCCTGGTGGCCCTTCAGAGCCGACGGACCACCATCGTCATCGCTCATCGTCTCCAGACCATCGTGCGCGCCGACAAGATTTGCGTGGTGGACGGCGGGCGCGTGGTCGAGAGCGGTCGTCATGAGGAGCTGATGGCCAAGCGCGGCCGGTATTTCAGCTTCTACCAAATGCAATTCGCCCACGAGAACGAGCACAAGGACAAGGCCGCAGAGGCCCCTGCCCTTCTCTCGGCGTGAGCCGTTAAAAATCAAAGGCTTGGGGGACATACCCCCAGGCTTTTCGCTTGTCCCGCGCAATTCTCTCGGTTTATGTCTTCACAAGCCGGCACACGGTTGCTATATCGCCGGCCTCGCAAGTGAGCACCTGTTCCCCGGTAGCTCAGTGGTAGAGCAACCGGCTGTTAACCGGTTGGTCGCTGGTTCGAATCCGGCCCGGGGAGCCACCACCTGTCTCAGGAGTGGCTTGATACTGCGAGCGTTTCCACATTTCGTCCGGCCTCTTTGCTGCGCCCGACGGACCAATAACTCTATCGCGACCGCCCGTTCTTTGATCTGCGCTGCATTATGCGCGCATGCGCAATCCTCATGTCGCGCGGCTGCAATGGTGCGTGCTTGGGAGAAGCGGTAGGTTGCCGAGGACACGAATTGGAAATTTAAGGCAGCTTCATGGACTTGCAGCTTAAGGGGCAGACCGGCCTCGTCACCGGCGGAACGGCCGGAATCGGCCTTGAAATCGCGCGCACCTTGGCCCGGGAGAACGCGCGTGTCGTGATCACCGGTCGCAACCAAGCCAAGCTCGATGATGCGATCGCCGACATCAAGGGCTCGGGTGGCGGCGATGTCATCGGCGTGCTCGCGGACGCCGCCACTGCCGAGGGCGCGGCGACGATCGCGCAGGCGATCCCTGCGGTCGATATCCTGATCAATAATCTGGGCATCTACGAGAGTAAGGCATTTGGCGAGATTACTGACGCCGACTGGACCCGCCTCTTCGAAGTGAACGTAATGAGCGGCGTGCGCCTGTCGCGCGCCTACCTGCCCGGGATGCTCGAGCGCAACCGCGGCCGAATCATTTTCATTGCCAGCGAATCGGGATTGGCGATCCCGACCGACATGATCCACTACGGGATGACCAAAACCGCCCAGCTCGCGGTTTCAAGGGGTCTGGCCCAGATGACCCGCGGCACCAACGTCACCGTGAACACGGTCATGCCGGGCCCGACACGCTCCGAGGGCATCGAGGCCTTTCTCCGCAGCCAGGCCAGCGATCCAAGCGCGCCGCTCAAGGAAATCGAAGCGGAATTTTTCGCGAAGGCGCGGGCGGCTTCGATCATCCAGCGCATGATCGAGGCTGAGGAGATCGCCAATCTCGTCGCCTATCTCGCAAGTCCCCGTTCGTCGGCGACAAATGGCGCTGCACTGCGCGCCGAGGGCGGGCTGGTCAACACGATCGCCTGATCCACGAAGCCAGGCCGCGGCGCGCAACCGAGTGCGTCGTGCGCTTCGCTGCCGCCCGATCAGCCGCTGCCGAAGACAGACCAGCGCATCGCCTTCGCCAGCTTTTCTAGGGCAATCGATCCGAGGACCGAATTACCGAAGCGGTCGAGCCCCGGCGACCAAACCGCGATCGATGCCTTCCCAGGCGCCACGGCAAGAATACCGCCGCCAACGCCGCTCTTTCCCGGCAGGCCGACACGAAAGGCAAAGTCGCCCGAGCCGTCATAATGCCCACACGTCAGCATCAGCGCAGCAATGCGTCGGGCTCGCTCAGAGGTCACCACCGTCCGGCCGGTGGTTGGAATCTTCCCGCCGAAGGCGATATAGCGCCCGGCCATGGCCAACTGGCGTGTGGTCATGGTGATGGCGCAATGGTGGAAATAGACCCCGAGCGCGTGGTCCACGGGGTGTTCCAGCACATTGAAGGCCCGCATGTAATTGGCGAGCGCAGTATTGAGAAAACCGGTCTGCTTCTCGGAGCGGGCCACATTCTCGTCGATCGCAATATCCTCGTCATCAGCGATAAAGCGGATAAAGCGCAGAATGGAGCCGAGGGCCTCGCGCGGCTGATGGCCGGAGAGCAGCACATCGGTAACGGCGATCGCGCCGGCATTGATGAAGGGATTGCGCGGCTTTCCCTTTTCATATTCGAGCTGGACGATCGAATTGAAGGCGTTGCCGGAGGGTTCTCGCCCGACCCTGTTCCACAGGTTGTCACCCAATTGCCCCAACGCGAGGGTGAGGGTGAACACTTTCGAAATGCTCTGGATGGAAAAGCGGGTTTCAGCGTCTCCCGCGCAGATCACCTCCCCATCATCCGTGGTGACGGCGATCGCGAACTGATCGGGCGACACCTTCGCAAGCTCCGGAATATAGCTCGCCACCGTCCCACGCTCGGCCTGTCGTGCCATCTCTGTGGCGATCTCCGCCACCACCTGTCTCAAGTCCGGCTTGAAATCGACCACCCGGCCCTCCCCCTCGATACATCGCCTGACTATAGCTCTCGCAATCGCGAAGGGTAGCCGGCCGCACCGCGGCAGCCATGCTTCGCTCCAAAAGGTTCTGTACGGTACGTGATGCCCGCCTCCCCTGCCCTCGTCTGGTTTCGCGACGACCTCCGACTCAGCGATAATCCCGCACTCTCCTGCGCCGCCCGCGACGGCCGGCCGGTTGCTGCAGTTTATATTCTGGAGGACCAGCCCCCTGCAGGGCGTGCGCTGGGCGGGGCGGCACGCTGGTGGCTCGCGCAGTCGATCAAGGCGCTCGATGGCGAATTGCGACGCAGCGGAAGCCGCTTGATTTTACGTCGTGGCAAAGCGGAACGCATCATTCCCGCCCTTGCGCAGGAGCTTGGAGCCGCCCTCATTGCCCTGAACAGCCGCACGGGCAAGGCGGAGCGCGGCATAGACGAAGCGGTTGCTGACGCGTTGCGCAGGCAGGATCGCGAGGCCCGCCTGTTTAACGGCCACCTGCTGCACGAGCTCGGGACGGTGCTTACAGCCATGGGCAGCTTGCCCCGCACTTTCTCGGCCTTTCACCGTGCGGCCCTCAAGGAGCGCACCTTGAAGGCCGCTCTCCCTCCTCCATCGAAGCTGGTCGCGTTTCAGCATGACGTCGCCAGCGATGACTTGGATGCATGGGGCCTGGAGCCCCGCCATCCCGATTGGGCCGGCGGACTGAGGGCGACGTGGCAGGTTGGTGAGGCAGCCGCGCATATAAGGCTGCAGGAATTCCTTGCGAGCGGACTGCGCGGCTATGGCGAATTGAGGGACCATCCCGGGCGCGCGCATGTCTCGCGCCTTTCCCCCCATCTGCGCTGGGGCGAAATTTCGCCCCGGCAGGTGCTTCAGGCGCTCCATTCCGCAGGCGAAGCGAGCGACATTCCCCTTCGCGATGTCGAAAAGTTCGAGGCGGAACTCTATTGGCGTGAGTTCAATCACCATATCCTCGACCAAGCTCCCGATCTTGCCGAGCGAAACCTGCAGGCTGCGTTCGATGGCTTCCCCTGGCGTGAAGCGCCGGCAGACCTTGAAGCCTGGCAACTGGGACGGACCGGCTATCCCATAATCGATGCCGCCATGCGTCAGCTCTGGCAGACAGGGTGGATCCACAATCGCGTGCGGATGGTCGCCGCTTCCTTTCTCACGAAGCATCTGCTGCTGGATTGGCGCGACGGCGAACGCTGGTTCTGGGACACGCTTGTGGATGCCGACCCCGCGAGCAATCCGGGCAACTGGCAATGGGTTGCCGGCACTGGGGTAGATGCCGCACCCTATTTCCGGATTTTCAATCCGGTCCTGCAAGGTGAGAAATTCGATCCTGACGCGCTTTATGTGCGAACCTTCGTGCCGGAACTCGCTCAATTGCCTTTAACCTTGATTCACAAACCCTGGACCGCTCCGCCTGCGGAGCTCGCGAAGGCCGGCGTCAGGCTCGGTCACAATTACCCGTATCCTGTCGTGGATCATGTCTTGGCGCGAGCTCGGGCTCTGGAGGCTTTCGCGCAGATCAAAGGTGGCTGAACGACCATGCGACGGGTTGGCGGTTGCCGCTCCCCGGAGCGTTCGGTAACGTTTGCCCCGCCATCTGGAGCCCGGTTATTCCATGCATATACGTAACGGCCTTGTAGAATCCATCGGCCACACGCCGCTCATCCGCCTGAAGAAGGCGTCCGAGGAGACCGGGTGCACCATCCTTGGCAAGGCCGAATTCCTCAATCCGGGCCAATCGGTGAAAGACCGGGCCGCGCTCGGCATCATTCAGGATGCCATCGCCAAGGGCACGCTTCAGCCCGGCGGCGTGATCGTGGAAGGCACTGCGGGCAATACAGGCATCGGGCTGGCGCTGGTGGCTGCGCCGTTCGGCTTCAAAACCGTGATCGTCATTCCCGAGACCCAGTCTCAGGAAAAGAAGGACATGCTGCGGCTCGCCGGCGCTACGCTGGTGGAGGTGCCTGCGGTGCCCTATTCCAACCCGAACAATTACGTGAAGGTCTCGGGGCGGCTCGCCGAAACGCTCGCCAAGACTGAGCCGAACGGCGCTGTCTGGGCCAACCAGTTCGACAATGTCGCCAATCGCCAGGCCCATTTCGACACCACCGGGCCTGAAATCTACGATCAGACCGACGGCAAGGTGAATGGCTTTGTGTGCGCGGTCGGCACGGGCGGCACGCTGGCGGGCATCGGCACGGCGCTGAAGGCGCGCAATCCCAACATCAAGATCGCCCTGGCCGATCCGTTCGGCGCCGCGCTCTATTCCTATTACACCACCGGCGTGCTGCACGCGGAAGGCTCGTCCATAACCGAGGGCATCGGCCAGGGGCGCATCACCGCGAACCTCGTGGACGCCCCGGTGGACTTCGCCTACCAGATCCCGGACGCCGAGGCGGTGCAGATCGTGTTCGACCTGCTGGAGCACGAGGGCCTGTGTCTCGGCGGCTCGTCAGGCATCAACGTCGCCGGCGCGATCCGCCTCGCGAAGGACCTGGGCCCAGGGCACACCATCGTCACCATTCTCTGCGACTACGGCACGCGCTATCAGTCCAAGCTGTTCAACCCCGAGTTTCTGCGTTCCAAGGACCTTCCCGTACCGGGCTGGCTGGAGCGCAAGACTGAGGTCCCGAACGTTCTCGTCTGATCCCACCGCCCTTCCCTCAACGCGGAACGCCCTTCATGACCTCCTCGCCGTATCTCGTCTCGACTCAATGGCTCGCGGACAATCTCAGCGCTCCGGATCTGGTGATCGTGGACGGCTCCTGGCACTTGCCGCCGACCGGGCGCAACGGCAAGGCGGAGTTCCTGGAGCATCACATTCCCGGCGCCGTGTTCTTCGACATCGACGCGATTTCCGACCAGTCCAGCGACTTGCCCCACATGCTGCCGGACGCCCTCGCCTTCTCCTCGGCGGTGGGCAAGCTGGGCATCGGCGATGGGCTGCGGATTGTGGTCTATGACCAACTCGGGCTGTTCTCTGCGGCCCGCATTTGGTGGACGTTCCGCGCCTTCGGGGCGGCAGAGGTGATGATTCTCGATGGCGGCTTGCCGCAATGGATGGCCGAGGGGCGGGACACCGAGAGCGGTGTCTCCGCCCGCCCGCCCGCGTCCTTCATGGCCCGGCTTGATCGCTCCATCATCGCCGACCTCGCACAGGTGGAGCGGGCGCTGACCGCTGGAACGAGCCAGGTGCTGGATGCGCGTCCTGCCGCCCGCTTCCGCGGCGAGGCACCGGAGCCGCGCGCGGGGATCGCTTCCGGCCATATCCCCGGTAGCCTCAACCTGCCCTTCAGCGAGATCGTCAAGGACGGCCATCTGGCCGAGCCCGCAGCATTGCGTGCCGCTTTGGAAGAGGCCGGCGTGGATCTCTCCCGTCCAGTCATCACGAGCTGCGGTTCGGGGGTTTCCGCGGCCATCCTGTGGTTGGCTTTGGACAGCATCGGCAAGCGCCCGCATGCGCTCTATGACGGCTCCTGGGCGGAATGGGCTTCCGCCGGCAAGCCGGTAGCCACCGGGCCGGAATAAGGCTCGGCCCTCGCTCGGAAGGCCCCCTCCCCAGCCCTCCCCCGGCAAGCGGGAGAGGGAGCGGATGGCGCTGCGCGACGCAAGGATTTTCCCGCGACACCGCCTTGTCCCCTCTCCCGCTTGCCGGGGGAGGGTTAGGGAGGGGGAAGAGAGCGAGGGGAGTCCGACCCGCTTACAGCAGCCCGAGCGAACGCAATTCGCGCTCCATCTCCGCCGGCAGGCCCGCCGCCCCCTTGCCCGCCGCGTCGAGATCGGCGGCCACATCCGCATCTTTGAGATAACGCCAGCCCTGGAACGGGCGGTGCGGACGCGGCGCCACGCGCACCACCTGTGGGTCCAGCACCAGGGTGCAGCGGCGGATGCCCTCGCCATCGACGAACGGGCGGATGTCGATCAGCCGTTGTCGGCACGAAATCTCCCCCTTGATCACCCAATAGAGCGAACCGCCGCCGAGCAATTCCTCGGTGCGGGTGGGCACCATGCGGGTGATATGCCCGTGTTCCACAGGCAGGCCGCGCGCCGCCTTGTCGGCCAGGCGCTCGGCGATCCAGTCGGTCAGATCCTCGATCGATTCGGCGCCGACGCACAGCTTGAGGAGGTGCAGAGGCTGGGCGGCCGCCACGGCGGACCCAGACGAGGCGGCCGGCGATGCCTTTGCCTTCGCAGCGGGAGATTTGGAGACTGCGGATTTGGCCGGGGATTTCGCGCTCATGCGGTGGCGGCCGGTTCCCGCTTGACCTGCGGCCAATCCACCTCGTCTTCGGCCAGCACCTCGCTTTCGCGCAGCGCCTCGGCTTTCCAGGTGATGAAATCCGGCTGGGCATGGATCGCGGCCACATAGGCTTCGCTCACATCGTCGAGCGGAACCGCATAGGTGCGCAGGCGTGTCGCGACGGGGGCAAACATCGCGTCCGCCGCGCAGAACGCGCCGAACAGGAAATCCCCGCCGCCGCCAAAGCGCTGGCGCGCCTCGCGGAAGATGGCGGTGACGCGGGCGACATCCCGCTCCACACCCTCGGCAAGGGCTAGCGGCTCCACCGGACGCCAGAGATTCATGGGCAGATGGCGGCGCAGGTGGTGGAACGAGGCGTGCATCTCGGCGCTGACGGACCGGGCGAAGGCCCGCGCGGCGGGACGCGTCGGCCAGAGCGGACGGCTCGGATGGGTTTCGGCCACATGCGCGATGATGGCGAGGGAATCCCACACCGGGATCTCGCCATCCACCAGAACCGGAACCCGGCCGGCGGTGCCGAGAGGCGCCAGAGCGGCCTTGAACGCATCCGTTCCAATGGCGATGCGCTGCTCCTCGAAGGCGATGCCGGCGGAGCGCAAGGCAAGCCACGGCCGCATCGACCATGAGGAATAATTCTTGTTTCCGATGATCAGCTTCAACGGCATGGCGGTTGTTTTCCCCAGGACCCTATGGGACTGGGCCGCGTGCCGTCAGCGGATCGAAGCGACGATGACGGGATCGAACCCGCCGAAGAGATAGACCACTGCAATGGTTGCAACAACAACGCCCAGGGCGGTGCGTGCGACGCACCAGCAGGATCGTTCGCTTTTTACGGTCATGATGACTGTCTGTGGTTGATGAGAGAAAGCACTGAATTCCGCTTGGGAACCTAGCGGCAGGGCTCATTCCGGCCACCTGCTTGTCACAATACCTAAGAAATTCCTAACGAAAGAGCAAGCCCCTCTTGCTGCGCCGCACCCGGGAAAACCGCATGGCTGCCCCCACCATCGAGCCTGATAAGATGGGCTTGCGTGAAACTGGCGGCGATGCCACAGCAGGCCATGACCCAAGCGCAAAACTCGACGGCGCCGGACGGCGCAGGGGAAGCGGCCCTCCCCTCTGAAGAAGAAGTGGGCCGGGCGATCCTCACGCTGGCCGCTCAGGACCCAGCCAAGACCATCGCGCCGGCGGAGGCGGCGGTGGCCCTGATGGGGCAGGCCCAATGGCAGCGCGCTCTGCCCGCCGTGCGCCGCGTTGCGATACGCTTGGCGCTTGAGGGGCGATTGGTGATCTATCGCAAGGGAAAGCCCGTTGACCCGCAGGATTTCCGGGGTGTCTACCGCCTCGGTCTGCCGCGCGAGGATTGACCCAGAAGACTGCTAGCCATCGCTGGAAGACGGTGGGAGCGGCACCCCTTCGCCGCAAACGGACCTACGGCGCTGGGAAAAGGGTCTTGGTCTTGCCGGCGAGATAATAAGCTACCAAACCGACCCATTCGCGAGTTGCGATATCCGTAAGGTCCTGGCCCTGGGCCGCGCGTGAAAATGGCGCGTCCAGCATGTCTGGCCGCACGGTGCGATAATCCACGGGATAAGCGGTGACGGAGAAATCCACCGCCCGGAAGCAGGCGATCGCGCGGGGCATGTGGAAGGCCGACGTCACCAGCAGCCAGCGCTGGCCAGGTTGCGGATTGGCCAGGGCACGGCTGAACTGTGCATTCTCGATGGTATTGCGCGAGCGCTGCTCGAATGTCACGCGTGAGACATCGACCCCCGCGTCTTCGAGCGCCCGCCGCTCCGCCTCGGCTTCAGGCGAGGTCATACTGTCGGGCGCGGTCGAGCCAGCCGCCACCAACAGCCGAGCGTCGGGGTATTTGCGGGACAGGGCGGAGAAGACGATGATCCGCTCGGCCGCGTCATTCACTGCCACGACGCCCCGTGCCATCGCCACGTCGGCCACTTCCGCCCCACCCAGCATGATGATGCCGTCGACCGGTTTGCCGTCGGGGACGAAGGGGGGGAAGCGTTCCTCCAGTGGAGACACGAGGTAGTTGGCGAGCGGGCTGAATCCGGTGACGAGCATGCCGAGCACGGCACAAGCGAGAATGAGACCCGCTGGCCGGCGCAGGCCCGTCATCATCAGGACCCCCCCGAACACGGCCAGCAGGAGCAAGAAGTTGGACGGCGAGGCGAAAAAACCGAGGATCGTCGCGACCGTATAAAAATCATCCATGTGCGCTCCTCTTCAGCCAAGCCAATAGCGCAGTCTTGGCCCAGCGCGAAGGTCGTGATGCGCAAGCACTCCGGCCGGTGCGCGCGCATCCCCGGTTTTGCGGCGAAGCCGGCCTCAGGCGGTCTTCTCGAACAGCTCACGGCCGATCAGCATGCGGCGGATCTCGCTGGTGCCGGCACCGATTTCGTAGAGCTTGGCATCCCGCAACAGGCGGCCGGTGGGGTAATCGTTGATATAGCCGTTGCCGCCCAGGGTCTGGATCGCCTCAAGGGCCATCCAGGTCGCCTTCTCGGCCGCGAACAGGATGGCCCCGGCCGCATCCTCGCGGGTGGTGGCGCCACGGTCGCAAGCCTTCGCTACGGCATACACATAGGCCCGCACAGCATTCATCGTGACATACATGTCGGCGATTTTGCCCTGCATCAGTTGGAACGTGCCGATGGGCTGGCCGAACTGCTTGCGCTCGTGGACATAAGGCAAAACCACGTCCATGCATGCCTGCATGATGCCGAGCGGCCCGGCTGCCAGGACAGCGCGCTCATAATCCAGCCCGGACATCAGCACGTTCACGCCCCGCCCGACCTCGCCGAGCACATTCTCCTCGGGAACCTCGCACGCTTCGAAAACCAGTTCGCAGGTGTCTGAGCCACGCATACCGAGCTTGTCGAGCTTCTGCGCCGTCGTGAAACCTTTGAAACCCTTCTCGATGAGAAACGCCGTCATGCCCCGCGCACCGGCTCCCGGGTCGGTCTTGGCATAGACCACCAGCGTCTCGGCAATGGGGCCGTTGGTGATCCACATCTTGTTGCCGGTCAGCACATAGCGGTCGCCTTTCTTCTCCGCGCGGGTCCGCATCGACACCACGTCGGAACCGGCGCCCGGCTCAGACATGGCGAGCGCGCCCACGTGCTCCCCGGAAATGAGCTTCGGCAGATACCGGCGCTTTTGCGCATCGGTGCCATTGCGCCGGATCTGGTTGATGCACAGGTTGGAATGCGCCCCATAGGACAGGCCAACCGACGCCGACGCGCGGCTGATCTCCTCCATGGCGATCACATGTTCCAGATATCCGAGGGCGGAGCCGCCATATTCCTCCTCCACGGTGATGCCCAGCAGGCCGAGTTCGCCAAGCTTGGGCCACAGGTCGCGAGGAAACTGATTGGTGCGATCGATCT
This sequence comes from Roseixanthobacter psychrophilus, assembly GCF_043195195.1. Classification (NCBI taxonomy): domain Bacteria; kingdom Pseudomonadati; phylum Pseudomonadota; class Alphaproteobacteria; order Hyphomicrobiales; family Xanthobacteraceae; genus Roseixanthobacter; species Roseixanthobacter psychrophilus. The sequence continues at coordinate 69,554 of NZ_JBAFWT010000006.1, read as the reverse complement.
CATCGGCTCGCGGAGCGATCTTGTCCTGGGAGAAGGCGCGCACGGTATCGCGCAGCATGTCGGCGGTTTCTCCGAGATCGAAGTCGAATCCGCGATGGGCGTTGGGCAACATGGTTTTCCTCCCGGGCGCGTCGAAGATCATTCTGTGCGGCTACGCCGCCGTAACCTTCTTGATGAACGCGCGCTGAACCGATGGCATGGACGCATATGCCCCATCGGCGCGCCGCAGCACCGGCAAGGCCTTCGCAGAATAAAACGGATGGCCGTTTATTCAACAGGAATCGCGCGCTTCACGCCTCGACGTTGCGGCGGTTGCCGGGTGATCTCGGCCGTCCGCCAGGCGTGTTCTGCGCGGCGAGCATTGCCACTGCGGCTTCAATGGGAATGGGACCTGAGAACAGGAAGCCCTGTGCCTGCTGCGCGCCAAAGGCTCGTAGAAACCGCAATTGTTCGCGCGTCTCGACGCCTTCCGCCGTGAGAACGATGCCCAGGGACCGGCCGAGGCGCACCACATATTCGACGATGGCCGCGGCGTCGCGCTCGGTCCCGAGGTTGGAGATGAACGAGCGATCGATCTTGATCTTCGTGACGGGGAAACGACGAATGTGGACCAACGATGCATGCCCCGTCCCAAAATCGTCGAGCGCGATCCGGACACCGCTTTCGCGCAGGTGCAGCAGCGCCGCATTCACATCGGCGTCGGCACGGATGATCGCACTTTCCGTAATTTCGATCTCGAGGCGGGAGGGCTCGAAGCCAGTTTGCGCCAAGATGCCCAGGATGACGTCGGCCACATGGACCTGCCGGAGGCTGACCGGGGACATGTTGACCGATATCGTCACATCGTCGAGTTGGCACCCCAGTTCGCAGGCACGGCGCATGACCCAATTGTCGAGCCGGCAGATCAGCCTGCTGCTTTCCGCGAGGGGCACGAAGGTTTCTGGCAGCAGGCGACCGCGTTTGGGGTGATCCCACCGCACCAGCGCCTCGAAACCGACGATACGTTCGCTCTCCACATCGACCTGCGGCTGGAAAACCAGAGCCATTTCTCCGCGATCGATCGCCTCGGAAAGCTCAAGTTCCACGGTGCGCCGGTTGCGGATGTCCTGCTCCAACATAGGTTCAAATGTTCGCGCAAGCCCGCGCCCGTCAGCCTTCGCGCGGTAGAGCGCAATGTCGGCAAGTCGCATCAACTCGCTCGCATCGGTGGAGTGTTCGGGCGCATAGGCGACGCCGATCGACGCCCCGATCTGCAAGTCATGCCCTTCGGTGGAAAGCGGCTGCTGCATCAGATTCAGCAGATTTTCGATGAACCGGTCCGCCTCGCCACGGTTCGCACAAGTAAGATAAAATACGAACTCGTCTCCGCCGAACCGGGCAGCAAGTCCTCGGTCACCAAGCATCTTGCGCAGCCGGGCAGCGATCAGGCACAGCAGTTTGTCGCCGATGCCATGCCCGAGCGTATCATTGATATCCTTGAACCCGTCGAGATCGAGAAAGGCGAGGGTAAGGACTTCGGAAGGGTCAAGGACCGCCAGCCGCTTCTCAAGGCGACCGAAGAAGCCGGCGCGATTGGAGAGGCCCGTGAGGTAGTCCTCCATCGCTAGTTTCCTGGCATTGGTCTCGCTGGCTGCGAGTGCCGCGCTGGTACGCCAGGACTGGATCAGCAAAAACAGACAAATCGCGAGCAAGACCAAGGAAAGACCCGCGATCACCGGTGCGATCCGCTGCAGGGCGCTGGCCCCAGGTCGCTCCGGCGTCCATGCAAGCTCAATCGGCTTGCCGTCCACCAGATTGACGAGTGTGATGAAGTTCCCCTCCCCGCTCTGCGGCGTCCCGGAATAGATCCGGAAGCCAGCGAGTTGAACCCGCTGGGCCAGATCACCGAGGAAGGAATCGTCCAGAAGGTCCACGGTGACAAAAAGCAGCATGCCTCCGCCTGGTACGGTAAGGAGCCGGACCACCGCGAGACCCGCGAAGTCCGGGGTGGATACAAAACCCGAAATTGGCTCGCCCAGAGCGTCAGCGGAATGCGCTTTGGAAAGGTGAATCATGCGTTCCAGGGCCGGGCGCAGACCGTCGAACTGATGCGAACCGGTTTCCTTGCCGAGCGTTGAAGCGGTGATGACACGCTGGTCGCCATCGACAAGGAATGTCCGTTCGTAACCGAACTGGTTGTTGAGAACGGCACCGAATTTCTCATGAAGCCAACGGATGTCTTGCTGCCTCACACGCGCTTCGATCTCCTGATCGGAGGCCAGGAGGCGCACTGTACGCTTCATGAGATCGACATGGTCGCTCAGGGCAGCAAGCACGGTCTGCCGTTCCAACGCGCTCGCGCGGAGATCATTGTTGGCGGTTGCGAACGCGAAGATGGCGCAAAGGCAAGCCACGACCATCAGCACCGCTGCGACCGTCGCGATAGTGAAGCTGCGCGCTGCGGCGCCCGCCCGTCTAGGAATATGAACCTCCCGGCTGAGGCCGTAAAAAGGCCGCGATATCGACCACATGTCGCCCTCGACCTTTTTCTTACGCCTTGGGACGGGGTGCAAGAGCGGGGAAGCCGACTGGCCGTCAGGTACCGGCAAACCACAGTGACGCGAGGCCGAGAAACGCGAAAAAGCCAACGCTGTCGGTAACCATGGTGACGAAGACGCCGGAGGCGACCGCTGGATCCAATTTGAGCTTGTAGATGGCGAGAGGAACCAGGATTCCGAACAGTCCGGCCGCCAGCATATTGATCACCAATGCGCTTGCGATGACGCCGCCGAGTTGGATATTCCCAAACCAGGCGGAGGCGATTACGCCAAGAAGAACCGCAAGAACCGAGCCGTTTACCAAACCAACCAAAACCTCGCGGAGAACGACGCGCCGCGCGTTGTGCGAGCTGATGTCCTTGGTCGCCAGTGCACGCACTGCCACCGTCATGGTCTGATTGGCCGCATTGCCGCCCATGGATGCAACGATGGGCATGAGCACAGCCAAGGCCACCATCTTCTCAATTGTCGCGGAAAACAGGCCAATGATGAAAGCTGCGAGGAATGCGGTCCCAAGATTGACCACCAGCCAAGGCAACCGGCCGCGGGCCGTGTAGGCCACCGTGTCTGAAAGCTCCTCGTCGCTGCCGACGCCGGCCATGGCCCGCAGGTCCTCGTCCGCCTCTTCCTGGATCACGTCCACCACGTCGTCGATGGTCATGACCCCGACCAGCCGGCCCGCATCATCTACGACCGGCGCTGAGACGAGATTGTAGTGTTCGAACATGCGAGCGACCTCTTCTTGGTCCTCGGATGCCTTGACCACGTGGCGCTGGTCGCTCTTCACGGCAGTCAGGAGCACCGCCCGCTTGGTCCGCAGCAGCCGGTCCAGGGGCACGGAGCCGATGAGCCGGTAGGCGGGATCGACGACGAAGACCTCGTAGAATGTCTCGGGCAAGTCGTCGGTCTCGCGCATGTGGTCGATGGTGCGCCCGACGGTCCAGAAGGGCGGGACCGCGATGAACTCCGTCTGCATGCGCCGGCCGGCGCTCTCCTCCGGATAATCGAGCGAGCGTTGCAGCGCGACCCGCTCGGGCGCGGGAATGTGCTGGAGGATCGCCGCCTTCTCGTCTTCCTCCAAATCCTCAAGAATATAGACGGCATCGTCCGAATCGAGATCGCGGATGCCTTCGGCGACCGTCCATGGCCGCAGCGCCTGGAGGATCTGGACGCGTACCGTCTCGTCCAGTTCTGTAAGAGCGGTGAAGTCGAACTCACCTCCCGCAAGTTCGATCAGCTTCGGGCGCTCGTCCTGGTCTAGGGCTTCGATGAGGTCGCCGAGGTCCGCCTCGTGCAGGCCGCGGATTAGTGCACGTAGTTGGTCTGCGTTGGAAACTGCTAAGGCATGGCGGACACCGGCCAGGAACGAGGCAGCAATGGCACCCTCGCCGTCGCGCGGGGAAAGGGGGGCGACTTCGTCGGTCGCAGCGGAACCGTCCTCGCGCATCGTTCACCCCACGTCATGGCTGGAAAGCGGCACGGGTTCGGCCTAGGTTGCCGCCAACCTGACCAACCGTTTCTCGCTTGCTATTGGTTGAAGGCGGAAGCCGCAGCGTGTCGCCGGGTGTCCGTCTACGCGCTTCTAGGCATGCGAGCGCGGGAACGCAAACGCTCCTGCAGGAAAATCCATTTCATGAGCATCCGTACCGTCTTGGGCTTGGCGATTGGAGCCATGGCTCTGCATTTAACTCCGCTTGCGGCGGCAGCCCAAGGCTGTCCTGGGCGGCCCTCCGCGCTCGGCACGACGCGGGTGATGGAAGTGCCGGAAGGCGTGCGGGTTGGCACCAAGTCGTTTCCCCAGACCCTCAATCTGAAGCCGAAGGAGGTGGTGCTGACTTTCGATGACGGTCCATGGCCAAAGACCACGGCAGCGGTTCTTGATGCCTTGAAAGCACAATGCGTACGCGCGACTTTCTTCCTGATCGGCGAGAATGCGCGGGCCCGGCCTGAACTGGTGCGGCGGGCGCTCGCGGAGGGGCACACCATTGCCCATCACTCCATGACCCATCCCGAAGCGACGCTCGCTCGCCTGCCATTCGATGCCGCTGTTGCAGAAATCGAGCGCGGAATTTCCGCCGACGAAGCCGCTGCTTACGGCAATAGCGCTCCGAATTCTGTGCCGCGCGTTCCGTTTTTCCGTTTTCCTGGATTTGCCTCGTCGCCGGAACTTCTCGCTTATTTGGAGAAGCGTGGCATTTCTGTCTTCGGTGCCGATCTTTGGGCAAGCGACTGGAACAAAATGACGCCGGAGCAAGAACTTGCCCTTATTCTTGGGCGCCTAGATGCGGCTGGCGGCGGTATCATTCTGTTTCATGATACGAAAACTTACACCGCAGCCATGATTCCGGCGTTCTTGCAGGCTTTAGCCGAGCGCGGCTATCACATCGTGCATATCGTCCCGGCTTCGACACGATCTTCCGGCCGTTGAGGTTAACCGGATCTTCGGGTGGCGACTCGAAACTGGCGGTGCGTCACCTTCGATCCTTGGGATCCACCCTTCCGGGTGTCACGAGAGTTATGGGAATGCGGTCGATTTTCCTTTCGGGAGTCATTGTTGCCATGGCGGGGCTGGCGCAGGCCGCCAGCGATCAGCCGACAGGAGACGCCGGTTCCGCCTCGCACATGATCTTCTCCCCCGCGTCGACCGCCGCAACCGTCCCCTCGCAGACTGCTCCCGAAGGCTCCGCAGCTCCGGCAGCTCCCGCAGTGCCAAAGAAGCCGGTCCCGGCGATTGCCGCGTCGGCCGCGGCAACGACTCACCCGAACTATGCGCTCTCCGCTGCCGTTAAGCCGGGGGAAGCCTGCCCGGGCAATCCAGATGCGCTCGGCACCTCGCGCATCGTCAAGATCGACCCGAAGCAGACTCCCTTGCTCGGTCGCCTCCAGTACCACCAGACGGTGCCTTTGGAAAAAGGTGAGGTGATCCTCACGTTTGACGATGGGCCCCTGCCTCCAATGACGCATCGCGTGCTCGACACCCTGGCCGCAAATTGTGTGAAGGCGACGTTCTTTATCGTCGGGCGCATGGCCAACGCCTATCCGAGCGTGCTGCAACAGGTTTACGAAGCGGGCCACACCATCGGCACCCACAGCCAGACACACCCCCTGATTTTTCCGAAGTTGAAGCAGCCGGCTGGTATTGCCGAGATCGAGCAGGGCTTTGCCTCGGTCAATGCGGGTCTTGCACCCATTGGCGCGCATACGGTGCCGTTCTTCCGGTTCCCTGGGCTTGGTCGGACCAAGTTCTACGAGGCCTACACCCAGGAGCATGGCATTGCGGTGTTCAGCGTCGATCTGGTCGCCGACGACTGGATGCACCTGAAGCCCGACGAGGTGCTCAAGCGCGCGCTTGATCGCCTGGAAGCACGCGGGTCCGGCATCCTGCTCTTGCACGACATCCAGCCCTCGACCGCGGTCATGCTGCCGACCTTGTTAAAGGAGCTGAAGGCGCGCGGGTTTCGCGTGGTGCACATGATCTATGGCCAAGGACCTGATGCCGTCGCGGCCCTGCCGACGCCAGCACGAGCTGCTTCTGCCGCTGGTGCGGCACCTCAGGCGGCGGAGGCCGTCAAGCCGGCCACTGCTCAGCCCAAGCCCGTGAACGTATCCGCGCGTCCGGCGACGGCCGCCACGGCTGTCACCAGCAACACGTCGGCGGCGCATGTGCCTCTGCCCGCCCCCGCGCCGTCCACCGTGGCGCCGGTACGGGCGGCCCCGGTGGAGCAACCCTTTAGCTTTTCCTGGCCGCGAATCCTGACCGACATCCTCCCGAAGGAGATGCGGCCCACGCAGTGACGTGCTGGGGGCGTCTACCCCCGCGCGCCGCACGGCTTCCTTGAATCGCATGACGCGAGGCACGCCGCCCGCTGCCCCTAAAGGGACGCAGGCGCCCTCGGGCGCCATCCCAGAAACGACAACGGCGCCCGAGGGCGCCGTTTTGCGTCGGCCTTTGCGGCCCCATCTTCTGGTGCGGACGAGAGGACTCGAACCTCCACGGGTCTCCCCACTAGCACCTCAAGCTAGCGCGTCTACCAATTCCGCCACGACCGCAGTCAGAGATGGCTCGGCGCCCGCTAACCCTAAGGTGCGTGGCGCCGGGGGCCATCGTCTAACAGATCGACTCCGGCGCCACAAGGCCTCAACAGTGGTTCGTGCGCCAACTATATGTAGCCTGTGGATGGCGTGTCTCCCGCGCGCCTTCGAAGATGTATGAAGCCTCCATGATCGCGCCCCCATCTGCCATGCCGCTCTCCGCGCCCGCACCCCGTTCGACGCTGGCCACGACCTTCCTGCCTCGTGCCGCCGATGCGCCGCCTGTCGAATGGAGCGTCAGTGATTCCCTGGTGCCCTATCCTGAGGCCATGGCGGCCATGGAGGCCCGTGTCGCGGCCATCGCGGCTGGCACAGCGCCGGAACTGGTGTGGCTGCTGGAGCATCCCCCGCTCTACACCGCAGGGACGAGCGCCCGGCGCGAAGATCTGATCGATGCGCGATTCCCGGTCTTCGAGACCGGGCGCGGCGGGCAATTCACCTATCATGGCCCCGGGCAGCGGGTCGCCTATGTGATGCTGGACCTCAAGCGGCGCAGCGCGGACTTGCGCCAATATGTGAGCGCACTGGAAACCTGGCTGATCGCCGCCCTTGCCGCTTTCAACATCCGGGCGGAGCGCCGCGAGGACCGGGTGGGCGTATGGGTGGCGCGCCCCGGCCGCGAGGAAAAGATCGCCGCCATAGGCATTCGCGTGCGCCAATGGGTCAGCTTCCACGGCATTTCCCTGAACATTGCTCCCAACCTCACCCATTTCGGCGGCATCGTGCCGTGCGGCGTGCGGGAGCACGGCGTGACCAGCATGGAAGATCTCGGCCAGCTCGCGAGCCTGCCGGAGGTGGACAGCGTTCTGCGCGTTGCCTTCGAAGAGGTCTTTGGCGCGACCCGTCCCGGTCAGGGTTTGGTGTAGCGCTACCGTGGCCCGGCCGGTGAAGGGCCGTAAGCGTCGGTCTATTTACCCATCGCCGGATTCGAGGCGGCAGGCTGAGCCCCTTCAGGCTTGGTCCCGTCCGCCTTGGCGCGTCCATAGACCGTACAGGCGACCGCGATATAGTTCGGCACGGTATCGATCCAGCACAATTCCATGCGGTCCGCGCTGGCCTCGCCGTCGCCGACGCTGAAATCGGTCGCATAGACCATGCGCTTGCCATCGCTGCGGAAGGTCCCGAGGAGGATCTGTTCCTTGCCGCCCTTGGAAATCACAGCTCCGCCGAACGCATGGCCGCTCTGTGTATCGATACGTACGCTCCAAGCCTCGTTGCCGGGCGCACTGAGAAATTGTGGCATGTCGGCTTGTACGCGCATCTGGTCCATTGGCGCGACGGTCAGGTTGGAACCAGAATGTTCCGTTGGCGTCCAGAGCCCGATGATATTGGGCGCATCGGCGGCGCACGCCGGTGCCGCAAACCCAAACAACACAATCCCTGCAATCGCCGCAGACCGCATGTCATCGCCCCCAGCCGACGCACCGCCCAAATGCAGCGCGCTTCAGATTCCAAGTTTGCTCTTGAGGATTTCGTTCAGCGCCTGGGGATTGGCCTTGCCGCCCGAGAGCTTCATCGCCTGGCCAACGAACCAGCCGAGCATGGTCGGCTTGGCCAGGACCTGCGCAACCTTGTCGGGATTGGCGGCGATGATGTGGTCCACCACCTTCTCGATCGCCACCATATCGGTGACCTGTTTCAGGCCGCGCAATTCGACGATCGCCCGCGGATGCTCGGTGCTCTTCTCTTCAAGCAGAATGACGAGCACATCCTTCGCGATCTTCCCGGAGATGGTGCTGTCGGAAATCAGGTCAACGATACCGGCGATCTGTGCCGGTGTGATGTGGACGCGATATAGGGGCAGGCCGACGGTGTTCGCGTAAGCGGACAGGTCGCCCATGATCCAGTTGGCGACCATTTTGGCATTTCGCGGCACGATGCCTTCGGCGGTCAGAGCGGCCTCGAAATAGTCGGCGGTCTCCTTTTCCGCCACCAGGATGCTGGCGTCATAAGTGCTCAGGCCATAATCGAGAATGAAGCGGGACTTTTTCTCGTCCGGCAGTTCGGGCAGTGCAGCATCGAGTTCACTGACGAAGGCCTTGTCGAGCACCAGCGGCAGCAGGTCCGGATCCGGGAAGTAGCGGTAGTCATGTGCCTCTTCCTTCGAGCGCATGGACCGAGTCTCGCCCTTGTTGGGGTCGAACAGGCGCGTCTCCTGGTCGATCTTGCCCCCATCTTCCAGGATCTCAATCTGCCGGCGGGCCTCGACCTCGATCGCCTGGCCAATGAAGCGGATGGAATTGACGTTCTTGATCTCGCAGCGCGTGCCTAATGGCTCGCCGGGCCGGCGCACGGAGACGTTCACGTCGGCACGCAGATTACCCTTCTCCATGTCCCCGTCGCAGGTGCCGAGATAGCGCAGAATGGAGCGTAGCTTGGTCACATAGGCCCGCGCTTCTTCCGAGGAGCGCAGATCGGGCCGGGAGACGATCTCCATCAGCGCGACGCCGGAGCGGTTCAGGTCCACGAACGATAGGGTCGGAGAAAGATCATGGATCGACTTTCCCGCGTCCTGCTCCAGGTGCAGGCGCTCGATGCCGACCGTGATGCTCTCACCATCTGGCAAGTCGACGATAACCTTACCCTCGCCGACGACGGGATATTTGAACTGGCTGATCTGATAGCCCTGCGGCAGGTCCGGGTAGAAATAATTCTTCCGGTCGAATACCGAGCGCAGATTGATCTGCGCCTTCAGGCCGAGCCCCGTACGCACGGCCTGCGCGACGCAGCCGCCGTTGATAACCGGAAGCATACCCGGCATGGCTGCATCCACCAGCGACACATGGTCGTTGGGTGGGCCGCCGAATTCGGTGGAGGCACCGGAGAACAGCTTGGCGTTCGAAGACACCTGAGCATGAACTTCCATGCCGATCACCACCTCCCAATCGCCCGTGGCTCCACGAATGAGCTTCCTTGCATCGGCGGGTCGGACGTGAGCGGTCATTGCGGTCCTTCGTAAATCGCGCGGCATGCGCCGCAGGTCATCTGTGTCCCTACTCCCGCAGGCCGCTCTCTGGCAACCGTGGGAGCATTGCGGAGACATCAGCTTCATATGTGCGCCAGCGTTTCCACCCTTCCCGGCCCGTGCTAAGCCGCAGACAAATCGGAAGCGGTTCGATCGCGCGAAGGGAAAAGCATGCGTCTGGCGTCCGTCACTCTCGCACGCGACGAAGCGGACATCATCGAGGTCTTCGTTCGCCACAACAGCCATTTCGTCGATTGCATGTACATTATCGACGACGGCAGCACCGATGCGACCCGCCGCATTCTCGATCTGCTGGGGGAGGAAGGGCTGCCGGTGGTTCTGGTGGAAGATGGGGACCATGCTGCCTACAATCAGGGGCGCCGTACCACCGGCCTCATGCATCGTGCGATGCAGGACGAAGCCTGGGACTTCATCTTTCCCCTCGATGCCGATGAGTTCATCGCAATTGACGACCGCCCGAAGCTGGAAGCCGAGCTGAACGCTCTTCCTGAGCCGCGCATCGGAGCGTTCTCCGTCACCCATTATTTCCCGCATGCGGACGACGATGCGGCGGACCCTAATCCCCTATCGCGCCTGACCCATGTGCTCGATCTGCCGCGGGGCGCCAACAAGGTGATCGTCCCCGGCGCTTTCGCCGGCCATCCCGAGACGCTGATCTCGGACGGCAACCATATCATCAGCCGCTGGCACGCCGAGCAGCCCATGACCCTTCTTGCTACCGCCGATCTCGCGCATTTCCCCGTGCGATCGGACAACCAGTTGGTGGCAAAATGCATGGTCAGCTACATCCGCTGGCGGGCAAGGCCGGATTATAAAGCGTCCACCGCCTCCCATCATATCGATGGCGCCCGCGCCCTGATGGACGAGCCAGGCCTTCTGCTCCAGCGGCCGGACCGACTGCTTTTGGCCTATATTCCCCAATTGGAAGGTCCAGTCGCCGTAAGGCCTTTCACGGGCCGGCGCGCGGCGCCGCGTTATCTCGATCTTGCGCGCACTCATCCCTATCGCCGCGTCCTTGCGAGCCTGGATTCACTGGTCGAGGGGGCGCGGGCTGGGACCGCTGAGCTGAATGCGCTGAGGGTGCAGGTACGCAAGGCACAGGCGCCGTTCCACGTGGCCCTGGCCTCGGCGCTGCGGAAAACCCGTCGCTCCTTCCTGAAGCGTTGGCTGTCACACCGCGCGAAGTGAAGACGGGAGAGGTCCAGCCTCGCCTTGGCGCGGTCCGTGGCATACATTAAACCAGAACAAAAGCCGCAGATGCCGGGACCGGCGCCTGTAGAACCAACAGGCCCAAGGGAGCAACGCCAGCCATGCCACACCTTGCAACAGAGGCCGGTAGCATCGAAGAAAGCTGGAGCGGATGGCGGCCGTTCACCATTGAAAGCCGTACGCGCGAAAGCGACATCATCACGTCGTTCGTTTTCCGCCCGGTGGACGGAAACGGGGTGCCCCGTCACAGGCCAGGGCAGCATCTTACCTTGCTGATCGAACCCTCCGATGGCGCGCCGATGAAGCGCAACTACACCATCTCGGGCGAGGCGAACGGCGAGACCTATCGGGTCTCGGTGAAACGTGAGCCGCAAGGCCAAGCTTCGAAATGGCTCCATGACGCGGCGGAGACCGGCACGCAGGTCAAGCTTATGCCGCCGTCCGGTAGCTTCCTGTTGCCCGCCGACCAAATGAGGCCCGTGGTGCTGCTTTCCGGCGGCGTCGGCCTCACCCCCATGGTCTGCATGCTGGAGGCGCTCGCCGCGCAGCCCGAGGGCGTGCCGGCTCATTTCGTTCATGTCACGCAAGATGGCGCGGCCCATGCCTTTGGGCCCCATGTGAAGGCGCTTGCGGATCGTCGTCCCGGTCTGCGCGTCACCACATTCTATTCTCGCCCTCGGGAGAGTGACGTTGCGGGTCGCGATTTCGACCGTGCCGGTCAGCTCGAAATCGACTGGCTGGCGGACAACACGCCACTGCAGGACGCTGATTATTTCATCTGCGGCCCGCTCTCGTTCATGCGCACATTCGTGACCGGACTGGCAGAGCTGGGTGTCCCGCACGACCGCATCCATTTTGAATTTTTTGGGCCGGTCGAAGAGCTAATCGAAGCCCCTTCTGCCACCCCTGCCCCGGTTGCGCACCCGACCACCGAAACGAAAGCCTCCGGGATGACCACGCTCGCCCCCTTCTCGTCCGGCACGCTCACACCGGACCGCATCGCCCAAGCGCTGGTCGCCAGCAATGCAGATGCAATCGTGGCGAGTGATCGGGAAGGGACAATTATCCTGTGGAATCCGGGCGCCGAGCGCATCTTCGGTTTCTCCGAGCAGGAAGCGCTCGGGCAATCGCTCGACATCATCATTCCCGAGCCGTTCCGCGCCCGCCACTGGGAAGGCTATCATCAGACCGTGGCCAGCGGCGAAAGTCGCTATGGCGCCGGCGATCTGCTGGCGGTGCCCGGCCTGCACAAGGACGGACGGCGTTTCTCGATCGAATTCACCATCGTGCTGCTGAAAAATGCCGACGGGAAGGTGGAAGGCATGGTCTCCAGCGTGCGTGATGTGAACGCGCGCTTCGAGGAGACCAAGAAGCTGCGCAAGGAACTGGCGGAGCTGAAGAAGCCAGCGGCTTGAGGCATCTCCTCAAAGCAGCCAGAGCATTTCGCCCTGCCCGCCCACGAGCCGGTCGCCCACATACCGCCGCGCACGCCCCGAAAGCGCGCCGCCGAATAGAGCAGCGATCTCCGGCACCCGGCGGGCGATTAGCTGGAGTGCGATGAGGTCATGTTCGCGTGCATCGCCAATGCCGGGCGCCAACAAGTGTGGCTCCTGTGCCAGCAGCAACGTGCCGCGCTTCATATCGGCACCGGCCTGCGCGCCGAGTGTGCCAGAAACTGCGATGGTGCCTGCGATCATTCCGCGCGCCACGCTGTCGCCGGCATGGCCTGAAATCAGCACCAGTCCGCCGCGCATCTGGGTGCCGGCCAATGGCCCAACGTCTCCGGCTATCTCAACGATGCCGCCGGTCATGCCTCTGCGCTCACCCGGCAGGGGACCGCCGAGACGCGCTCCCACTTCGCCCTTCACCGTGATCCGTCCGCCAGTCATGCCGCTGGCAAGTCCCTCGCCCGTGTCGCCGGAGATTGCCAGACGTCCACCGGTCATCCGCGCCCCTGCGAAGGCTCCGACGGGGCCAAACACCTGGAGCACCCCGGACGACAGGTCGGCACCGACAAAATCCAGGCGCGGGTCACCGGAAACCGAAAGCGCGCCGTCTGGCGCGGGTGACACTGTGAACACCTCCGCCAGCGGAACTCGCGCCGTGCCGTAAGCAAGGGGCTGACGCTCCACCTCGGCCAAGGTGAGGCCGGCCAGAGCGTCCGGCGTCAGCCCCGCCAGACTGAGCCGAGCGGCGAGCGGGCCGCGCAAATGCAGCTCATAACCGCTCATGCCATCAGCTCCCGCAGCTTGAAATGGAATGGGCCGAGATTGCCGCCATAATTTCCGGCATCGATGGCAACAATGCCACGCGCCTCGCCGAGCGCGCACACGGCAGAGATGCCCGCCCGCATGGAGGCCGCGACCTCAGCCGACGACAATCCGTCGATGACGATTTCCAGCACGCTCTGGACATCCGGCGGCAACGCGCTCTCAACGCTCGCGCGCAAGGTCGGGCAATAGGCATCATTTGTTGAGGCGATCATGCCGGCATATTTGCCGCCGATCTTGGACCCGGACCGCACCACCCCGCCGGGAAACGGGAGGATGGCGCCTTTGACCGCACCCATCGCCTCCACCGCATGCTCCGCCGCATTGAGCGCGGCCGCGCGCGAACGCGCGAGAATCAAGAAATTTCCGCCCCCGACCGCCGCCTCGGTGCTGCCGACGACATCGTCACACACGAACTCCCCTTCCATGACCGGGATGCGCCAGAAGCGGCGATCATCGAAGCTCTTGGAAATCTGGTGTCCATCGCCGAAATAACGCAACGCCCGGCCGAGCGGCACACGCGCACCGTCCGTGAGGCCCGCGTAACAGGCTGATGTGGGCGCGGTCAGGACGCATTGGCCAACCCGAGCCGGCACGATCTTTTTGAGATCTTTCAGTGACATGGCGAAAATCAAAACGGAGACGCCCGGCCGCCCGTCCGGCGTATCCTCGGGTGCGATCTCCCCTTCTATCGCCGCCTCGCAGCCGCAGCCGATCACGGACGTGGCAAAGCCCGTGAGAGACACGGCCGCGGTGCGCACCCAACGTGGGGTGTCGGCGGTGATGACCAGTCGCGTGCCCGCCATCGGGAAGGCTTCCGCAAAGCCGTCGCGGATGTCCACGCCATTGATGTTCACGAGCCGCACTCCACGATATTCGGCCCCTGCCCGTCCCGAATCTCCCCATCCGAAATGCGGAAATGCTTGGCCTTGAGGCCCACGGCCTCGTCGAACCAGCGATCCATGCGCTTGTCCATGAGCGGGTCAAACTGAGGTTTCACCGCATAAGTGCGGCCCTGGACAAGCTCCACGATCTCCCCGTCCCTCACGATGGTCCGCCCGTCCTTCAGCACCAGGCGGGGCGCCGAAAACATGGCTTCGCGGTCCGCCGTATCTTCGTAGAGCACCACATCCCCGATTGCCCCTGGGGCAAGATGGCCGCGATCCCTCAGGCCGAGCGTGCGCGCTGGTGCGGCGCGGGTGACGATCGCGATCTCCTCCAGCGTGTATTCACGCTTCAACAGGCCAAGGTTGGTATGCGCCCGTGCCGCCTTGTGAATCCGCGCCAGTTGCGCGTCGCGGAAATCCCGGTCCATCAGAAGGCGGATCAGATGCGGATAGGAGGTGAAGGGGCCTCCGTTGGGATGGTCGGTGGTCAGGAAGACCCGCCAGGGGTCCTCGATCAGCAGGAAGAGTTCCAGGCCGATGGCCCATTGCAGGGCATTGACGAAAGATTTGTCGCGATAGGCAAACGGCACCACGCCGCAAGCGGCATCGCACTCGATATCCATGCCAATCCATTTTTTCGGATCGGCAATCCCGTGATTGCGATACTGCGCCATCAGGTCGGCCGAGGCCGTGACCGTCTGGCCGAACATGATCTGCCCCACATCCACGGAGATATGGGGATTGGCATTCACCGCAGCCGCGATTTCCGCCGCCCCGGAGGAAAAGCGGCGATCCCCTTCCGCGCCATAGGCATGGAATTGAACGTGGGTGAGGTGAAGGGGAAAACCTTCGGTCGCGCCGATCGTGGCGAGTGTGGTCGCAACATTGCCGGGCACGCCGAGGTTGCAGCCATGCAGGTGGATGGGATGGGGAATGCCCAGTTCCGTCACCGCCCTCTGCAAGGTCTGAAGCACCCGGCGCGGGGTCAGGCTGTAGAAAGGGCCGACCTCGTCCAGGTCCAGGCTTCGGGCGTTGAATTTGAAGGCCGAGATGCCGCCGGGGTTGACGATCTTGATTGCGCACGTCTGCGTGGCCGCCAGCATCCATGCGACATAGTCGTTGATCGCAGTCTGGCCTTCTCCCATGGCGATCAGGCGGAGCAGGAAATCGTCATTGCCGAGCACCAGGAAGCCGCCGGTGTCGATGTTCGGGATGTCGGCCATCTCAAGATGGGCATGGCGGGCATTGGCGCCCACCACGGCCGGCTCGAAAACGGCGGTATAGCCCATCTGTGAATAGCGGCAGCCCGTGGCATGGGTAGTTGGCGCCGCATTGCCACCACCACAGCCGCAAAAGGCGCCGACCGGCTCGGGATTGGCGCGGCGATCCTCGCCCATCAGCAGGCGGGCGAGATTCACCTTTCCGCCGGCGATGTGGCTGTGCAGGTCGATGCCGCCCGCCATGACGATGCAGCCTGAGGCATTATGGGTTTCGTCAGCACGCACATGCGGATCGTCGGCAACGATCCGGCCATCGTCGATCAACAGATTGCCAACCGCGTCCACGTTTCCGGATGCGGGGTCGAAAATGCGCCCGTCGGCGATGCGTACTCTCATGCCGACCTCCCCGATTGCAGGATCGCCCGGGCCGCTTGCGCCACGCTCGGCAAGCCGGCCTCTCGGAGCTTTTCCAGCGGCAGACACACCACGCTGTCCATGCGGAACACTTGGCCTGCATGGTCGATGCCGGGCGTGCCCACGGGGATGAAGACGTCCGGTTCTCGCTCGAACTCGGTTTCGGGATGAGAAAGCGCGATCACCGGGCCGCCGCTGAACGCGGCTGGCGGATCGGGGCGAAAGGCGCTGACATGCAGCAGCAGGTCGCCATCGCGCGCAGCTTGAGACGTGGCGTAAAGGCTTGGTTCGTGCTGGGCTTCGCCCGCCGCAACCAGCGTGCGCAGCGGATAGCCGAACCGCCACAGTGCAACTTGGTGGGCCCCGATGAGATTGTCCCGCCCGCCGAGCGGGAAGACCGCGGCACGGGTGGTCTGGTTCAACCGTGCGACGATTGCGGCGGCATGGAAAATGGTGCGCTCAGCCTCGACCGGCTCCAGGCGAGCTGCATTCCATGTCAGCACGCCATAGCGTGCGCTCTTCAGGGCTCCGGCCAGTTCACTGAGCGCTGCGCCCAACGCGCCGTCGAACGCACCGGCCAGGGTCGTCGCAGGGCGCCCGTCCACGAAGGCGTTCAGCGCTGCAACGGCATCAGCAAGCAAAGCGGCAGGTACGGGAATGTGCGAGGCCCCATGCGCCGTAAGCGACGCTCGCGCCATCGGGCCGGCCAGCTCACCAAGGAAGACAATACGGCGCGAAGTGGCCCCGGCGATGAACAAGGGAGCCTCGTCAGCGGAGGTTGCCTCGCTGGGACGCGCTGGGAGGGCACGCTCGAAAAAGCGCGAGAAGTCATGTGTCGGGTCGTCGCCCACGACCACCAGCAGGTCGCAACGATTGCGAATTTCCGCCAGCGTCGTTGCGATCCAGCCACGCCGCTGGAGGGTTTCGAGATTGCGGAACAGGCCGACTGATGCGGCATGGTCGAAGCTTGCGCCGAAGCGCATGGCGAGGTTGAAAATGCCGCGCAGCCCGTCAACATCCGCGCCGAGGCCGGAGAAGACGGCTGACCTGCTCGCGGACAGAAGCGCGGCGGCCACGGCCGATGCCTCGTGCAGATCCGTCTCACGGCCACCAACACGTGGAACGGGCGGAATGCCGCCCGAGCGCCGAAGCAGGGCCGCAGCCTCGGGACAGGCACTGCGCGGCCGCACGGCCCGGCCCTCGACGCTCACCACCAGATCATCGCAACCAAGGCCGCAGAAGCCACAGACGAGGTCTTTCACCGTGCGCGCTTTTCCCGTCTCCATGGCTGGATCAGTCATATTTGACATAAGCGAAGCGCAGGTCGTCCCTTGGCGTGCCCGCGAGCGGCCCACCCTCTTCGGCCCCCGGCTGCCACAGCACCACGTCCTCGATTTTCTTCGCCAAGGCGAAGTCACGGGCGGTGATGCCCTTTGCATCGTGGGACATGAGACGTACCTCGACCCAGGCATAGGAGGCGGTGAGATCGGGATGGTGCCAGGCCGCCTCGGCGAGATGGCCGATGGTATTGATAACCATCAGCGTGCCCTTCCAGCTATTGGTGCGGTAGGTGCGGCGGATCCAGCCCTCCTCCAGCCGCCACTGGGGCAGCTCTTCGGTGAGGCGGCGCGTGATTTCGTCTTGAGAATAGATGGTCTTGCGATCGACAGGCATGGTCGCGCGCCTCCTTCAGCGGGGTATCCCGTTCAAGACGCTGCGGCGGTTCCCCGCTTGTCGTTGCAGTGCTCCGGTTGTGTTCCGGGCCATGCGTCCATTCTTGGGAATAGAGCTAACATCTTCCGGCACGGGCGCAAGCCCGGTCCGGTTCACTTTCACAGGCCGTGCTGCCGTTTGGCAGCTGTCAGCGTGTTCTGGAGCAGGCAAGCGATAGTCATGGGGCCGACGCCGCCCGGAACCGGCGTGATCAGTCCCGCAATGCCCTGCGCCTCCTGATATGCCACATCCCCTACGAGGCGGGTCTTGCCGTCTCCCTTTGGGACGCGATTGATGCCGACGTCGATGACCGTGGCGCCCGGTTTGATCCAGTCGCCCCGCACCATTTCCGGGCGGCCCACCGCGGCGACGAGGATATCTGCGGAACGGCACTCGCCGGGCAGGTCACGCGTGCGGGAGTGGGCGATGGTGACCGTGCAATCCTCCCGCAGCAGCAATTGCGCCGCCGGCTTGCCGACGATGTTGGAACGCCCGACCACGACGGCCTTCAGGCCCGAAAGGTTCCCGAGATGATGCTTCAGCAGCATGACGCAGCCAAGAGGCGTGCATGGCACCAATGCGTCAAGTCCGACCGCGAGGCGGCCGGCATTCACCACGTGGAAGCCATCGACATCTTTGGCAGGATCGACGGTCGAGAGCACCTTGTTGGTGTCGATATGAGCAGGCAGCGGCAATTGCACGAGAATGCCGTGCACCGCCGGATCAGCGTTGAGCGTGGCCACCAGGCCCAGCAGATCAGCCTCACAGGTCTCGACCGGCAGTTTGAACTCGAACGAGGCCATACCGGCTTCGGCCGTCTGGGCGGCCTTGTTTCGCACATAGACTTGGCTTGCGGGATCTTCCCCCACCAGCACGACGGCGAGACCCGGTTTTAAACCAGTACGGGACTGGAGGTCCGCGACCTCGACGGCGATGCGGGCGCGCAGGTCTGCGGCGAATGCCTTTCCATCGATAGGCTTGGTCTCGATCACGATCATCCCCTGCGAACGCGGCCTGGCTTTATGCGGTGCCTTGTCGGGCAGATATCGCCCGCCCTTCAAGACAAATCCGCACGGACCCGCCCAAACGTGCAGCTCATGTCTTATAGGGATAAAAAGTTTCGTAAAGAGAAAATATGCAAGGTTGCCGCACAATTCAGCCGAGATGTTTGTCCTCGTAGGCGACCGTCCACTCGATAAGGTCGCGCCACAAGCGTTCGGTGAGATCCGGCGGCAGTCCGGCGGCAGCAGCGCGCAGGCCCACGCGCTCCACCACTTCTTCCACGCGGTCCGGCAGGAGGGCGGCGATTCCCTCCCGCTCCTTGATGCCCACCACATTTTTGACCACGGCGAGGCGCTGCACCAGCAGATCGACGATCTGGTCGTCGATGGCATCGATGGCGTCGCGCGCGTCGGCGAGGGCGAGGGGAACGCCCGGTCGCCCCCGCGGCCGCGCGCCGCTCATTTGGCCCACCACAGGTCTTCCACGGGGATGCGGCCTGCCGCGTCCTCGATCACCTGGGCGAGAGAGAACAAGGTCTCCTCCTCGAACGGGCGGCCGATCATCTGCAGGCCCAGCGGCAAACCGTCGGCGGAGAATCCGGCGGGAACGGAAATTCCCGGCAGGCCGGCCAGGTTCACCGTCACGGTGAACACGTCGTTGAGATACATCTCGACCGGATCGGCCTTGCTCTTCTCGCCGATACCGAAGGCGGGCGAGGGAGTAGTTGGGGTCAGCACAGCATCGACTCCCTGCGCGAAGATATCGTCGAAGTCGCGCTTTATGAGGCTGCGTACTTTCTGCGCCCTGAGGTAGTAAGCGTCATAATAGCCGGCGGAAAGCACATAGGTGCCGATCATGATGCGGCGGCGCACCTCCGGCCCAAAGCCGGCGGCGCGCGTGTTCTCGTACATCTCAGCGATATCACGGCCGGGAACCCGAAGCCCGTAGCGCACGCCGTCATAGCGCGCGAGGTTGGAGGAGGCTTCTGCCGGGGCGACGATATAATAGGCCGGCAACGCGTAGCGGGTGTGGGGCAAGGAGATATCGACCACCTCGGCACCCGCATCGCGCAGCATGTCTGCGCCCTGCTCCCACAGCTCGATGATCTCCGGCGACATGCCCTCCACCCGGTACTCGCGGGGAATGCCGATGCGCTTCCCTTTCACCGAGGCGCCCACGGCATCCTCGTAATTTGGAACCCGCAGGTCGACGCTGGTGGAATCCTTGGAATCGTAACCGGCCATGGAGCCCAGCAATAGGGCTGCATCGTTCACGGAGCGCGCGAACGGACCCGCTTGGTCGAGCGAGGAGGCATAGGCAACGATGCCCCAGCGCGAGCAACGCCCGTAGGTGGGCTTGATTCCCACAGTGCCGGTAAATGCGGCCGGCTGGCGGATCGAGCCGCCGGTATCGGTGCCTGTCGCCCCGGCGCACAGGAACGCCGCCACCGCCGCCGCCGAGCCGCCGGAGGAGCCGCCCGGCACCAGGGGGGTCGTGTCGCCCTCGCGGCGCCACGGCGAGATGACGGGTCCATACGCCGAGGTCTCGTTGGACGAACCCATGGCGAATTCGTCGTTGTTGAGCTTCCCGAGCATCACCGCCCCGTCGCGCCAGAGCTGCGAGGTCACCGTGGATTCATAGGGCGGGACAAAGTTTTCGAGAATTTTCGATCCGGCAGTCGTGGCGATGCCGTCAGTGCAGAACATGTCTTTTACGCCGATGGGCATGCCTTCCAGCGCGCCGCCTTCGCTGTTGGAGATGCGGGCATCGCTGGCCGCCGCCATTGCGAGCGCCTTCTCGGCCGTCTCTTCCAGATAGGCGTTGAGGCCCCGCGCCTTCTCCATGGCATCGAGATAGGACTGGGTCAGTTCGACCGCAGTGAACTCACGCAGCGCAAGCTTCTCGCGCGCCTCGGTGATGGTGAGCTGATTGAGTGCGGTCATTCCACCACCTTCGGCACGGTAAAGAAGCCACCCTCGGCCTCGGGGGCATTGGCCAGGATCTTTTCGGGATAATGCCCGTCGGTCACCACATCCTCGCGCAGAGGCAGATTAAGCGGGATCACGCCGCTCATCGGCTCGATGCCGGAGACGTCAAGCTCCGATAATTGCTCGACGAAAGCGAGGATGGCGTTCAACTCCTCCTGAAGCGGCGCGAGTTCCTCCTCGCGGACCGAGATGCGCGCCAGATGCGCAACCCTTCGGACGGTCGCCTGATCGACGGACATGGACTGCTCCCAGCACGCACCGCGCCCGTTTCCACGCGCGACGCCAACAAATGGCTCAACCGCAAGCGGTTGAAGCATGTTCCGAGCGCGAACGCTGCAATTTTCCGCATCGCCGCGCCCGGCTTCCCCGCCGCTATAGCAAGCCGGCGAATTGCGAGGCAATGGCGGTATGGCAAGCGGCGCGATTTCACGCGCCTGCGTGTCGTTAAGCTTCCCGCACCGCCTTCAGGAATTGCGTACCGTAACGCTCCAGCTTGGCTTCGCCGACGCCTGACACGTCGCCGAGAGCCGCCAGCGACCGGGGGCGCATGCGGGCAATTTCCATCAAAGTTGTATCGTGGAAGATAACATAGGGTGGAACACCCTGCGCTCGCGCAAGCTCCAGCCGCAGTGCTCTCAGCTTCTGATAGAGCTTTTCGTCGTGCGGATCCGACAAAGCCGCCTTCGGCGCTCGGGCGCCGCCCGTGACCCGCGCCGCCCGGGTGCGAGCTTCCACCTTCAGCTCGATGCGCCGTTCCCCGCGCAGCACCGGCCGGCAGGCGGCGGACAATGACAGGCCGCCATGGCCCTCCACATCCACCTGCAAGAGGCCGAGCGCCACCACTTGGCGGACAATGGCGCGCCACTCGTCCCGCGAAGTCTCCTTGCCGATGCCGAAGGTGCTTAGCGCCTCATGGCCGAATTTTGTGATCTTCTCAGTGGTCGCGCCGACCAGCACGTCGATGACATGGCCGGCGCCGAAGCGCTCACCGGTGCGATAGACGCAGGAGAGGAGCTTCTGCACCGCCTGGGTGCCGTCATAGGTGCGCACCGGCTCAAGACAGGTGTCACAATTGCCGCACGGCTCGTCGAGCTGCTCCTCGAAATAGGACAGCAGAACCTGGCGTCGGCAATTGGCTGTCTCGCACAGGCCGAGCAGCGCATCGAGCTTCTGCCGCTCCACCCGTTTGCGGGCCTCGGGCGCATCGGAGGCTTCGACGAACTGGATCAGCTTCGCCACATCCTCCACGCCGTACAGCAGCAGTGCCTCGGAGGGCAGGCCATCTCGCCCGGCCCGGCCCGTCTCCTGGTAATAGGCCTCAATGCTTTTCGGCAGATCGAGATGCACCACGAAGCGCACGTCGGGCTTGTCGATCCCCATGCCGAACGCCACCGTCGCCACCATCACGATCCCGTCTTCCTTCAGGAAGCGGTCCTGGTGGCGCGCGCGGCTCTCGGCATCAAGGCCCGCATGATATGCGAGCGCGGTCCGCCCTTCATCGCTCAGGGCCTGGGCGGTCGCCTCCACCTTGGCGCGGCTCATGCAATAGATGATGCCCGCCTCACCCTCGTGCTCATCCAGCAAGGCGCGCAGCTGCGCCTTGGGGTTGGCTTTCGCGGCGATGCGATAGCGGATGTTCGGGCGGTCGAAGCTGGAGAGGAAGACGCGTCCTTCCTCCAGGCCCAGCCGCTCGACGATTTCGCGCCGTGTGGGCCCATCCGCCGTGGCAGTTAGCGCGATGCGGGGAATGCCGGGAAAACGCTCATGCAAGAGCGTTAGCTGGCGATATTCCGGGCGGAAATCATGACCCCATTGGGAGACGCAATGGGCTTCGTCGATGGCGAACAAGGCGATACGCGCGCCCTGCAGCAGGGTCAGGAAGCTGTCGGTCAAGAGGCGCTCGGGTGCCACATAGAGCAGGTCGAGTTCACCCATGGCGAGAGCCCGTTCAACCTTGCGCGCCTCGCCCGGTGGGAGAGACGAATTCAGCGCAGCAGCCTTCACGCCCAATTGGCGCAGCGCCTGAACCTGATCGTGCATCAAGGCGATGAGTGGGGAAATGACGATGCCGGTGCCCGGCCGCACCAGGGCCGGAACCTGATAGCACAAGGATTTTCCGCCGCCGGTCGGCATGAGCACGAGGGCATCGCCCCCGGCGCACACATGCTCGACGATCTCCGCCTGCGGCCCGCGAAACGCCTCATATCCGAAGACATGACGCAGGATCTCTCGCGGGTCCTTGGACGAAGCCGGAACCTTCAGCGACTCAAGCGGCAGGGCGGCGGACATGGCCCTTTATAGCGCGGGAGGGGGCAGGGGCAACGCGGCCCCTGCCCCCCGATTGCTCAGGCCTCGAAGCTGCCGCCACTGGCCGGCACGATGACCTTGGTGGAATGCCCTTCCAGCGCCGCAACGAAGCGATGCGCATCCTTCTCTAGAACGGGGAAGGAGCCATAGTGGCATGGCACAACGCTCTCGACATTCAGGAAGCGCTTTACCGCCAGTGCAGCGGTCTCGGGGCCCATGGTGAAGCGGTCGCCAATCGGAACAAAGGCGATCTTCGGCTTGTGGATCTCGCTCAGCAGGGCCATGTCGGAGAAAATATCGGTATCCCCGAGGTGCCACACCGTAGGCTGGCCTGCGGCTTTCACGATCAGTCCTGTGGGATTACCGAGATAGGTGGGGTTTCCACCGCCGCCACCCGAGGAATGATCAGCCCGCACCATGGTCACCGTGAAGCCTCCGAGGTCGATAGTGCCGCCGGTATTCATCATTTCGAGGTTGGTCAGGCCCTGCGCGCCAAGGAAACCGGCGATCTCCGGATTGCACACCACCGGCACGGAGCGATGGCTTGCCTCCGCCTCCTTCACGATTTCGACCGTATCGCCGATGTGATCGCCGTGACCGTGGGTCAGCAGAATGTGGGTGACGCCTTGTACCGCATTTGCGCGCCCTGCCGAGAAGGCGGGATTGCCGGTGAAAAAAGGATCGATCAGGACGACTTTACTGGCGAATTCCAGGCGAAAGGCGGCGTGTCCAAACCAGGTGATTTTCATGAAATGGCCCTTAAAGAGTCGGTCCGCGGCTAGGACGGATACTGCACCCGGAGCCGTGGAGCAGGGACGCTGAGGCCCGGTACATGCTCACGGCACTTCAAAAATGCCAGATGCCCAGGCTCCGGAACTGGGGTGAGTATCGCCAAACTCGTGCCTTTCAGCAACGCGATCGCCGCGGCACCTGTGGCCTGTGGCGGGCACGGCGCACCCATGCTAGCGAAGGGCATGAGCAAGGATCAGCCTGCCCCCTCGCCACCCGCGCCCATCCTGCCGCTCGCCGCCCTCGTTGGCATCTTGCCGCCGCGCGGCACGCTCATTGGGCTCGATCTCGGCACCAAGACCATCGGCGTAGCGAGCTGTGATCCCGACCGGCGTTTGGCCACTGTGGTCGAAACCGTCTGGCGCACCAAGTTTACCGCCGATGCCGCCCGCCTTGTCGCCCTGGCGAAGGAGCGCAATGCGGTCGCCTTCATTCTTGGTCTTCCGCTCAACATGGACGGCAGCGAGGGGCCGCGCGCGCAGGCGAGCCGGACCTTCGCCCGCAATTTTGCCCGCATCAGCCAGCGGCCCATCGGCCTGTGGGATGAGCGCCTGTCCACCGCTGCCGTCGAGCGCGCGCTGATCGCGGCGGATGCGAGCCGGGCCAAGCGGGCGCTGGTGATCGACCAGCACGCCGCCGCCTTCATCCTCCAGGGGGCGCTCGACTTCCTCGACCGTATCGCGGCGGAAAATGAGCCGGACGAGGAATTGCCCGAATAGTCCTTTAGGCCGGGCAAACCCATAGGCATGGAGCCTATGGAACGCAGGAGGAACAGGGGGTCGCCACCGATTCGGACCTGTTTCAGACTCGATGCGTTCTCCTCGCCCAGAGATGGGTGTCTCGGATTGGTACAGCTCAAGCCTAGAGCTAACGCGGACGTGGCGGGCGGCGATGGCGCGGAGTAGCGCCCAGCAGAATCCCGCGATCTACGGCACCGGCTCCGAATTTGGCGCGGAGTGTTTCCATCGCATCCTCGGCAGCCTTGAGGCGCGGGGTTCTCGTATCCACCAGGTCCGCCGGGTCGGCGTCCGCGCCGGGCACAAGATCGGACAAGCCCACTCCAATGAGGCGAAAGGGCGTGCCATCGATTTCTTTCACCAGAAGATCGTGGGCCGCCTCATAGAGGCGGGCCGCAAGGCGCGTGGGCGTGTCGAGTGTGCGGGAGCGGGTGCGCTGGCGAAAATCGGCCCCCTTCAGCTTCAACGTCACTGTCCGGCCGGCGATCTCGGCACGCCGTAGGCGCCCGCATACCTCCTCGCACAGGCCGTAAAGGATCTGCTCCAAGGGCCGTAGCTCTCGGATGTCCGTGTCGAACGTGGTTTCGCCGGAGACGCTCTTGGCCTCCCGCTGCGGCTCCACTTTGCGCATGTCGATGCCGAAGGACAGGCGCCACAGGCGCTGCCCTTCGGCGCCATAGCGGCGCAGCATGTCGATCTCGCCAAGGTGCTGGATGTCGGCGATGCGGTTCAGCCCATCGCGCCCCAGCTTCGCGCCGAAGGATGGGCCCACGCCCCAGATGAAGGTGATTGGGCGCGGCGCCAAGAAGGCCGGCGCCTCCGCCTGCCCAAGCACCGAATAGCCGCGTGGCTTGTCGAGCTCGGACGCGGTCTTCGCCAGGAATTTATTGCTGGCGAGCCCGATGGAGACGGTGATCCCGACCTCCCGCTCGACCTGCTGGGCGAAGCGTGCGAGCGCACGGGCCGCCGACATGCCGTGCAACCGCTCCGTGCCCGAGAGGTCGAGGAAGGCTTCGTCGATGGAGAGCGGCTCCACGAGTGGGGTGAGCGCCTGCATCAGCGCCCGCACCTGCCGCCCGGCGATGCGGTATTTTTCCATGTTCGGCTTGATGACGACCGCCTGCGGGCACAGTGCCTTGGCCTTGAACATGGGCATGGCGGAGCGCACCCCATGGATGCGCGCGATATAGCACGCGGTGGAAACCACCCCGCGCGTGCCACCCCCGATGATCAGCGGCACGTCCGCGAGGCTCGGATCATCGCGCTTTTCGACCGCCGCGAAGAAGGCGTCGCAATCCACATGGGCAACGGTGAGCGAATCGATCTGCGCATGGCGCACCAGGCGCGGGCTACCGCAGGCGACACAACGCGGTCCGTTTCCCGCGTCGGCGAGACAGTCGCGGCAGAAGCCCGGCAGCGGTACGTTCACGCGCGTTCAGCGGTCGCGGACCGCCGGCCCGTCGGGGTCGAACGGAGGGTTGAGCACATCGTGGGCGCGCGCCACATCCTGCGGCTTCAGGCCCGCATGGGCGGAGAATTCCAGCAACAGCGGTTCATCGGCCAGCAGGAAGGCCAGCAGCCCGGCATTGAAATGGGGCTCGCGCGCTGCCGCGCGCAGTTCCGCCGGGCCGAGCCCGGTCTCGGCCAGGAAACGGCCGATGCGGTCCGGCTCCTGGGCGAGAAATCCGAGGGCCGATACCGCAACGGCATCGGCGGCCTGCCGCACCCGCAGCGGCGTGTTGGTTTGATCTTTAATGGGCATTTGCGCTTCCGCAACGAATGGTCTCTAGCTTGGGCCATCATGTCTGATCCGTGCGCGAAAAGCGAAGCGGTCGGCATGCAGCACGAGGCTGGAGCCGCGCCACCGGCGCGGAGGCAAGCCTCTTGGGCGGGGACAGGGGTATGCCGAAAACGGTGATGATCGTGGAGGACAACGAGCTGAACATGAAGCTCTTCCACGATCTGCTCGAAGCCAATGGGTATCGGACCATACAGACCCGAACCGGCGTGGAGGCTGTGCCGCTCGCCCGCGAACACAAGCCAGACCTGATCCTGATGGACATCCAGCTGCCCGAGGTGTCAGGCCTTGAGGTCACCGGCTGGCTGAAAGCCGATCCCGAGCTGAAGGGCATTCCAGTGGTCGCCGTCACCGCGTTCGCCATGAAGGGCGACGAGGAGCGCATCCGCGCGGGCGGCTGCGAAGCCTATCTTTCCAAGCCCATCTCGGTGGCTAAATTCCTGGAGACGGTGCGCCTTTATAGCGGGGGATGAGAGGCGGCCCGGCGAATCGGGTGCTTTGACATCACGCGCGCTTCCGCTAACTTCGGCCTGTCGGGACAATGCAAGCCTTGAGGCCGCGCGCATTGCGCTGTCCGGCTTGGAAATACCCTACGGAGTGCTCAGGTCCGCCGCATCTCCTGGGTCCGTGGGGTTCGGCCGGCGGTTGGGCTGTGTGGGTGGCCTCCCCGCGCGCCCGCCGTCGGCCACCCGCCTCATATCTCTCCAGCACCTCCTCCCCAGCCCTCCCCCGCAAGCGGGAGAGGGAGCGCGTTGGGCTTAGGACTGGAAAAGGCCGCCCTAACCAACACAGCAAAGTTCCCTCTCCCGCTTGGGGGGTGAGGAGGGGGAACCGAGGAAGGTTGCGCAGAGAGGAGCAAGCTAGACGTGCAGGGCCCACAGCCCCCAACTCCAAAAAGAAAAGGGCGCCCCGAAAGGCGCCCTGGTCAGTCACGATGAACGCGTCAGATCACTTGATCTTCGTCTCGCGGAATTCGACGTGCTTCTTCGCCACCGGGTCATACTTCTTCAGCACCAGCTTGTCGGTCTTGGTGCGGGAGTTCTTCTTGGTGACATAGAACACGCCCGTGTCCGCGCTGGACAGAAGCTTGATCTTGATGGTTGCAGCCTTGGCCATGGTCTATCCTTGATGCCGCTACGGCGCGCGAACCGAAAGCGGTCGCGGAAAAGAATTACGCTCGCGCCGCCTCATTGGTGGCACGTGGGCGCGGAAATTCCCCCATTGCGCCCCAAATGTCAAGCGTGGGCTCGCTTCTCCACCAGCATGTTGGCGGCCACGACCAGCACATACAGGCCCAGCATTCCCGCCATCACATAGGCAAACCCAAAGGGATTGTAGATGTCCATGCCGAATCCGACCAGCGGCGGCCCGACGATCAGCCCCACAGAGTAGAGCATCACAAAGGCGGCGTTGGCGGCCGCGAGATCCGCGCCATGGAATCGCGCTCCGAGATGCGCGAGACCCACCGTGTAGAGGCTGCCCACGACGCCGGTGGCCAGGAACACCGCGACCTTGAATGCGAGCGTGTCCACCGGAATCTGAACCATCACCAGAGCGCCGATGGTACCGAACAGCGCACAGCCCAGCAGCAGGATGCGCCGATCGATTCGGTCGCTGATCAGGCCGAGCGGGATCTGGAACATCACGTTGCCAAGCACGGCGATGGTAAGCAGGAGAGAGGCGCTGCCCTCCGGCAGGCCGAGCCGCACACCGTAAAGCGGAAGAAAGCTCATGACGGCGGTTTCGATGGCACCGAACACCAAAGCTGCCAACGTGGCGACGGGCGAGAGGCGCACGAACATCAGCACGCCGTGGTGATCGCCGTCGGCGATCTTTGGCGTCATGCCGCGCGCCATCAGGATCGGAATCGCGCCTGCCGCCAGCATGATGGCGCCCGCCACATAGGGCGGCCAGCCGCGCGTACCAAGAATGCCCAGAATCGCCGGTCCGATAGCCGCCCCCACCGAGAGGCCGGTGGCGTAGATGCCCATGATGAGTCCGCGCCGGTGCGGCGGGGCCACGGCGTTGATCCAATACTCGCTCACGGCGAACAGCACGCACAAGGCGCCGCCGAAAGCGAAGCGTAGCGGGAACCACATGACGAACGACGGTATCAACTTGAACGCGAGAAGGCTCAGGGCGGTCACCGCAATGGCCAGCGTCAGAAGCGCCCGCACCCCAACCTTGCGCACCATCAACGGCACGAACGGGGCGGTCGCGATGGTCGCTATGCCGGCGACGGCGGTATTGATGCCGATCCAACTGTTCGAGATACCACGGCTTTCCAGCTCGAGCGCGAGCAGTGGAATCGACAGGCTGATGCCAATGCCGACCACCGATATGGCGGAGATGGCCGCTGTGATTGACGCAGCCCGGCTCATCGGAGCGCCGGTCTGCTGAGGGGCATGCATGAGAATTCCTGAGACGTTCCTACAGAGTGTCCGGAGGCCGCTGCGGCCTAGTCGAGCAGGGTGCGGACGAACTTGCCGTAGCGCACGCTATAGAAGGGCACCGGCGCTTCCCGCCGGAAGCCCCCGTCGAGACGAGCCTGCACCTCTTCGAGGATGACGCGCGTGATGGCGGGAAGTTCCGCCTTCTCGGTCTCCTTGAAGGTGAGCCAGCGCGTTTCGATCAACTCCGAGTCCGGCCCCACCATTCCTTCCACCGTCTTCGCGATGCTGCTGACGTCGGCCGCGAAGAAGCGCGTGTCGAAGCGCTTGGGCCGGCGCGGCGGGGTGATGGCGCGCAGCACGAAAGTCAGAGATTCGAGGTTGGGGAACACGCCATGCTCCTGGAAGGCGTTCCACCCCTCAGCCGGGCTGTCCGGGGCGCCAGCTTCGGTGGTCCCGACCAGAACGCCGGTCTCCTCATACATTTCGCGAATGGCGGCAGCGGCAAGGGCGCGGCTGCGCTGGGCGCTGCCACGTGGCACCTGCTCCTGTAGGCGGCGCTCGCTTTCATTGTCGAGCATTCCGAACACCGGCATGGCGCGGTCGCTGGCCTCCAGGCTACCGCCAGGAAATACGAACACGTTGGGCATGAAGCGATGGCCGGGATGGCGCAGCCCCATAAGCACACGCGGTTCCTTGCGGCTACGATCCAGCAGGATCAACGAGGCCGCATCGCGCGGCCGCACGTTGGGGCTGGTCTGCTGGCGTTCGACAGCGGAAAGGCGTGCAGCAAGATCAGTCATTGGGTGGCCGTTGGGAGAGCGGAGGGGCGCGGTTCGCGTTCGGGGCTGTTCGGGTCGAAGCCATGCATGCGCCTCGACCATTGCAGCGCGATCAACGCCCCCTTCAATACCGGGAGCAGCGCCAAGCTCAAGGCCAGAGTGAGCGGCAGAAACGTCACAAGGTGGATCCAGACCGCCGGGCGGAAGATTTCCTCAACCAGCACGAGCAGCGGGACCACGATGTGGCCAACGACGAAGATCACCGCATAAGGCGGCGCATCGTCGGCGCGATGGTGATGGAGCTCCTCGTCGCAGACGGGGCAGGCTTCAAGCACCGTGAGATAGGAACTGAACATGCGTCCTGCGCCGCAATTCGGGCAGCGACCGAGCGCGCCGCGCGCCAGGGACCGGCCGAGCGGACGCTCGGCACCGGCAACGGAGGACGTCTGCCCATAGGTATAGGCGGGGCCGGACGGGTCGATGGAACTCATGGTCACTTTCGTCCCCTGCCCGCCCCCGAGGGGCCTGACTTGGATGGTCCAGATCTCCCTGGCCCGGATTTGGCGTGGCCCGATCTTCCGGCAGATGGGCTGCCAGGACCTCTGCGCACCGGGCCGGCGGTATCGCCGCCCGTTTCGGCAGAACGCGTCTTGGCGGAACGCGCCTTGCCAAATCCCGGACGTCCCGGACCCGGCTTGCGTCCGCCACCCGAGCGGGCACCCCTTACATAGGCGCCCTCGGACAGAAGCTCAAACCGCAGTGCCCCCGCGACCGGTGCCGCCTCGACCAGTTTCACCTCGACTTTGTCGCCGATCCGGTGCATTTCGCCGGTCCGGTCACCGATCAGGGCCTGCCGGCCCTCGTCAAAGCGGTAATAATCCGCCCCGAGTGTCGATGCCGGGATGAAACCGTCGGCTCCGGTCTCATCAAGTGCGACGAACAGTCCCGCCTTGGTGGCGCCGGTGACGCGGGCTGAGAAGGTCGCACCGATCTGGTCGGCGAGATGATGGGCGATCAGGCGGTCCACCGTCTCGCGCTCCGCCGCCATGGCCCGGCGCTCGGTGCCGGAAATGGAGGTGGCAACCTCCGCCAATTGCTCGGGCGTCGTACCGTCCGGCAGGCCGTCCTTGCCGAAATGGTGCGCGCGCACCAGCCCACGATGGACGATGAGGTCGGAATAGCGGCGGATGGGCGAGGTGAAATGCGCGTAGCGGCGCAGGTTGAGGCCGAAATGCCCGTAATTTTCCGGCGAATACTCGGCCTGGGACTGGCTGCGCAGCACCACCTGATTGACCATGGGCGCAACATCGCTGCCGACCACCTGCGCGAGGATATGGTTGAAGTTGGACGGGCGGACCTGATCGCTTTTGGGCAACTTGATCTCAAGCGTAGCCAGGAACTCGCGCAGGATCGACAGCTTCTCCAGTGTCGGGCCGTCGTGGACGCGATAGACTAAGGGGGTACGCTTCTCCTCAAGCGTCTCGGCCGCCGCCACGTTCGCGAGGATCATGAATTCCTCGATCAGGCGATGTGCATCCAAGCGTTGCGGCACAATCACCCGGTCAACGGTGCCGTCTTCCTTGAGCACGATCTTGCGCTCGGGCAAATCGAGATCCAGCGGTTGGCGGGCTTCGCGGGCGATCTTCAGGCAGGCGTAGGCGGCATAAAGCGGCCGCAGAACATGCTCCAGCAAAGGGTCGGTAATCTCATCCGCCTGCCCGTCTATGGCGGCCTGGGCCTGGGCATAGGCAAGCTTGGCGGCGGAGCGCATGAGCACGCGATGAAAGGTGTGACCGCGCTTTCGCCCATCGGCACCGATGACCATGCGCACGGCAAGCGCGGGGCGATCCTCAAGCGGCCGGAGCGAGCAAAGATCGTTAGAGATACGCTCCGGCAGCATGGGGACGACACGGTCCGGGAAATAGACCGAATTGCCCCGCAGCAGCGCCTCGCGGTCCAGCGCCGAGCCGGGCGGAATATAGGCGGCCACGTCCGCGATGGCGACGGTAAGGATGAATCCGCCCTTGTTGGCGGGATCCTCGTCAGCTTCCGCATGGACCGCGTCATCATGGTCCTTGGCGTCGGGCGGATCGATTGTGACGAGGGGCAGCTTGCGCCAATCCTCCCGGCCAGCCAGTTTCACCGGCCGCGCGGCGGCGGCTTCCTCCAGTACTGACGGGGGGAAAACGTGCGGGATGCCGTGGGCATGGATGGCGACCAATGAGATCGCCTTCTCCGTCGCCAGCGAACCGAGCCGCTCTTTCACCCGGGCCATGGGCAGGCCGAATACGCGCTGTCGCATCAGCTCGACCGAGACGAGATCGCCGTCTTGGGCCTCTTGCTCGGCACCGGCCGGAACCTGGAGTTCACGGCCGAGATTCTTCTTGTCCACGGGGATGATTCGGCCGCCGCCCCCGTGCGGGGCTGCGCGGAAAATGCCGATGGTTTGCTTGCGCGCTTTCTCCAGAACCTTGATGACCCGGCCGGTGGGCAAGCCTTCCTGCACGCGGTCGTCGAAGATTCGCAGCAGCACACGGTCGGAAAGGCCGGGGGTCGGCCCCTGCCCGCGTCGCGCCGTAACGACACGGATGCGCGGCGGTTCGCCATGCTGCTCCTCGTCCCATTCCACCGGTACGGCAAGCAGATCGCCATCGGCATCGCGGCTCGAAATGTCGGCGAGCAGCACGCCGCCGAGCGCACCGGGCACGTGGACCTTGCGCCGCCGCCGCTCCACCGCGCCGTCTTCGGCAAGATCGCGCAGCAGCGCCTTCAATTCGATCTTCTGCTCCGAATTGAGGCCATAGGCGCGAGCGATTTCCCGCTTGTCCACCTCGCCTCCCCGCGCGGCGATGAAGGCTGTCAATTCAGCCTTCGTCGGCACCTCTCCTTGACGAGCCGGGGGAACAAAGGCGGCGCGCGCCTCTGCTTCGACTGCGGCGAGGCGACGGCCGGCGCGAGTCTTGGCGCCTGCCTTTGGGCGGGGTTTTGGTGAACGGCCGGCGGGAGTCGTTGATTTGGGCAAGGCAAGGGTCCAGTGATCGGGCCGAACCTACCTGACGGGTGCGACTTCGACCAGCATTTGCGGGTTTGATCGTGCGCAACGCTGTTCCGCGTCGGCGGATCTCACAACGTCAATTCACGAACCGGCGAGTTTTCGAACTTCGGTATGAAGAAACCACCTCCGGCATTGAACCGGGGGCGCCGAAGGCAGAAAGTGCGGCGCTTGTCCGTCGGCCGGCACAAGCCGGATGCGTGGCCTTTGGCACGCCTTCCCCATGAGATCTTTATGAGCGCCTCCTCCGATTCCTCGACGTCTGCTCCGCTCGCCCATGCGGATGTTCTTTCGATCATTTTCGGCATCATGCTGGCCATGCTTCTGGCCGCGCTCGACCAGACCATCGTCGCCACCGCTCTGCCCACCATCGGCTCGGATTTGAATGATTTCGTCAATCTCTCCTGGGTCGTCACGGCCTACCTGCTGAGTTCCACGGCTGTGACGCCGCTCTATGGCAAGATGAGCGACATTCTTGGCCGGCGCGTGGTGCTGTTGTTCGCTATCGGCCTGTTCATGCTGGGGTCGCTGGCCTGTGCCCTCGCTCCGACCATGCTTGTGCTGATCCTCGCACGCGGGCTGCAAGGGCTTGGCGGCGGCGGCCTGATCTCGCTTTCTCAAACCATTATCGCCGACGTGGTCTCGCCGCGGGAACGGGGCCGCTACCAGGGCTATATTGCCGGCGTGTTCGCCGCCAGCAGCATTGCGGGGCCTGTCCTTGGGGGCGTGATCGCCGATCACCTCCATTGGTCGATCATTTTCTGGATCAACCTGCCACTTGGCCTCGCTGCCTTTCTGATGACCGACAGGACCCTGCGCCGCCTGCCCCGCCACGAGCGGCGCCACAAGGTGGACGTGTTGGGTGGCGTACTCATGATCTCGGCGACCACCAGCCTGCTGCTGGCGCTAACCTGGGGCGGGGTGCGTTATCCCTGGGCGTCCGTGCTCATCATCGGCCTGTTCGCGGCCGCGCTCGCGCTGGCTGTCGCCTTCGTGTGGCGCATGAAGATGGCGCCCGAACCGTTTCTTCCGCTGTCGGTTCTCGCCAACCGCGTGGTGAGCAGGAGCGTCAGCTCGGTGTTCTTCGTGGCCGGCATCATGATCGCCTTGTCGATCAACGTGCCGCTCTATTTCGAAACGGTGCGCCTGTTCACCCCCAGCCAGTCGGGCCTTGCGCTCATCCCTCAGTCGGCGGGCGTGGTGCTGGGCGCGACAATCTCGGGCCGGGCGATGGCCCGCCTCACCCATTACAAGCTGCCGGCCATGATCGGGCTTTCCATCTCGTGCGCGTGCCTCGCGGCGTTCGCGCTATTGCCGGACTACACGCCCGCGGCCCTCTTGCTGGTTCTGCTCGGGCTCATGGGCATCGGCATCGGCACTGTTCTTCCGGTGTCCACCGTGGCGATTCAAAATGCCGTGCTGCCGCACCAATTGGGCACCGCCACGGGCGCTTCCAACTTCTTCCGCGCCCTCGGCGCCGCCGTCTTCGTGGCCATGCTCGGCGCGGTCCTGCTCGGGGCATTGGGCATCTCGCAGCAAGGTGACATCGCCGCCCTTGCACACAATGCCGATCCGGCGATGCTGAGCCGCGCCTTCCACCTTGTGTTCGCTGCCGCGACAGTGGCGATGCTGTGCGGTCTCGGCTTCCTCATCGCCATGGAGGAACGCCCGCTCCGCCGCAGCGTGCGGGACGCGGAAGAGGTCGCGGCGCTGGCGGAATGATGTGCCTGCTTGCCGGGCCGGCATCTCTCGTTCCTAGACGGTTGATGTAGCCGTGGATCCTACGAAGCCGCGGACTTTGCCTTTGCCGCCGGCTTCTTCGCTGGCGCCTTCTTGGCGGCGGCCTTTGGTTTGGCTGCAGGCTTCTCGGTTGCGCTCTTCGGCGTGGCACTCTTCTTGGCGGCGGCCTTCGCCGGCGCCTTGCGCGACGTCTTAGCAGCTGGCGCAGTGGCCGCCTTGGCATCAATGAGAGTGATGGCCTCCGCTAGGGTCAATTGATCCGGGTCCAGCGCCTTGGGCAAAGTGGCGTTGATCTTGCCGTGATTGACGTAAGGCCCGAACCGGCCCGGCCGCACGGTGATCGCTCCGCCGCTCGGATGGTCGCCGAGATTGCGGCCGGCGGTTGCACCGCCCCGCGCCCCCCTGCCCTTCGACTGCTTTTCCGCAAGCAACGTCACCGCGCGGTTGAGGCCGATGGCGAGGATGTCGTCGCCCTCTTCCAGGTTCGCATAGATCTTGCCGTGCTGGACATAGGGCCCAAATCGTCCGATTCCGGCAAGGATGGTCTCGCCGTCTTCGGGGTGGGTGCCGATCGGTCGCGGGAGCGCCAGCAAGGCAAGCGCGGTTTCAAGGTCCACATCCGCCGGCTTCAGACCCTTGGGCAAGCTGGAGCGCTTGGGCTTGGCACCCTCGACGGCCTCGCCGAGTTGCAGATAGGTACCGAACCGGCCGTCGCGGATGGTCACTTCCAACCCGCTCTCGGGATCTGCGCCGAGCTTGCGCGTGCCCTCACCCTCTTGCGGCGCTTCGCCGCTCAGGGGCTGGGTGTGACGGCACTCGGGATAATTGGAGCAGCCGATAAACGCCCCGAACTTCCCCATCTTGAGAGACAGCCGGCCGCTGCCGCAGGTAGGACACAGGCGCGGATCGGTGCCGTCCGCCTTAGGCGGAAAGATGTGCGCGGTCAGCATCTCGTCAAGCGCATCAAGCACCTGTGAGACACGCAGGTCCTTGGTGGCGTCGACGGCAATCGAGAAATCCGCCCAGAATTCGCGCAGCACCTGCTTCCAGTCCACCTCGTCGGCGGAGACGCGATCAAGCTTCTCCTCCAAATCGGCGGTGAAGTCGTATTCGACGTATTTCTTGAAGAAGCTCTCCAGGAAGGCAGTCACGAGCCGCCCCTTGTCCTCGGCGACGAGGCGCTTCTTCTCCAGCTTCACATATTCCCGGTCCTGCAACACCGCGAGCACTGCGGCATACGTGGAGGGACGGCCGATGCCGAGTTCCTCCATGCGCTTCACCAGCGAGGCTTCGGAGAAGCGCGGCGGCGGTTCGGTGAAATGCTGGGCGGTGGCGATCTCCCGCTTGTCCAGTTTCTCGCCGGCCGACATGGCGGGGAGCCGACGGCTCTCCTCGTCCTCATCGTCGTCGTCCTTGCCTTCACGATAGAGGGCGAGGAAGCCGTCGAACTTCACCACGGTGCCGGTGGCGGTCAAATCCAACGCGCGGGCGCCGGCCTGGGCGACGATATCGGCCGTGGTGCGTTCGAGGGCGGCCGACTCCATCTGGCTCGCGACGGTGCGGGTCCAGATCAGTTCATAAAGGCGGGCCTGCTCCGCATCGAGGTGGCGCGCGACGTCGCGGGGGCTGCGATGGGAATCGGTGGGGCGGATGGCCTCATGGGCCTCCTGGGCATTCTTGGCCTTGGTGATGTATTTGCGCGGGGCCGCAGGCAGGTAGCGATCGCCGAACTGCTTGGCGATGGCGCTACGCGTCGCCTCCACCGCTTCCGGCGCCATGTCGACACCGTCGGTTCGCATATAAGTGATGAGACCCACGGTCTCGCCGCCGATGTCCACGCCCTCATAGAGGCGCTGGGCGATCTGCATCGTGCGCGCCGGGGCGAGGCCGAGCTTGCGGCTTGCCTCTTGCTGCAAGGTCGAGGTGGTGAACGGCGGTTGAGGATGCCGCTTGACCGGCTTCGCCTCAATAGCGCGCACCGAGAACGCAGCACTCTCCAGGTCGGCGCGGAATGCGGCGGCCTCCTCGGCCGTGCCGACCGACAGGCGGGTGATCTTCTTGCCGTCGGCGCCGGACAGGCGGGCTTCAAAGGCGTCGCCGCGCGGAGTCGCGAGCTGGGCGACGATGGACCAATATTCGCGTGCGACGAAGGTCTCGATCTCGCGCTCGCGGTCGCAGACCAGGCGCAGAGCCACGGATTGCACGCGCCCGGCCGAGCGGGCGCCCGGCAATTTGCGCCAGAGCACCGGGGACAGCGTGAACCCGACGAGATAATCCAGCGCGCGGCGGGCGAGATAGGCATCCACCAGCGCGATATCGATCGCGCGCGGTGCCTTCATCGCCTCAAGCACCGCCTGTTTGGTGATGGCATTGAAGACCACCCGCTCGACCTTCTGGCCTTTGAGCGCCTTCTTCTCGCGCAGCACCTCGAGCACGTGCCAGGAAATCGCCTCGCCCTCGCGATCCGGGTCGGTGGCGAGGATCAGGCCATCGGCAGCCTTCACCGCCTTGGCGATGTCGCTCAGACGCTTCTGTGATTTCGGATCGACCTCCCACAGCATGCGGAAGTCGGCCTCGGGATCAACCGAGCCGTCCTTCGACGGGAGATCGCGGACATGTCCGTAGGAGGCGATGACCTCGTAATCCGGACCCAGATATTTGTTGATCGTCTTCGCCTTTGCGGGCGATTCGACGATGACGACCTGCATGACGGCTGCTGTCTCTTGAAAACGCCGCGGCCCCTGGCGGCGGCGGCAACATGGGGTGCGCCGCGGTGCCTGTCAAATCCGCACGCCAAGATCAGGCTGCCGCCGGGAACTCGCGTAAATACAACCCTGAGTAGCTTGTCTAACTGTTGCCAAATCGCAGGATGCGCCGAAGCGGCGGGAAAAGGATCTTGAGATGGCGGCGGGTCGCAAGGACTTCGATTTTGAACAGGCAGCGGAATTCGCGGCTTACGTCTCGTCGCTGACCGCCGAACTTTCGAGGCTGGCGCGGAGACACCACCTTTCAACCCTCGCCTATCTTCTGGAAATGACGCTGCTCGAGGCGCGCGGGATCACGCGCGCCTCGTCCCTCAGAGGATCCGGCGAGGGCACCGATACACCGAGCTAAGCTTCAGCGCAGGCTCACCAACCCGCCTCCGTGGCGTTCCAGCCGACCCGCCAAGTCCAACTCCAGCAGCACCCACTGCACATCTGAAACGCTCGCACCCGAAAATCGCACCAGATCGTCCATGGCTGTTGGCACTGGCCCCAGCAGTTCCGTGATCCTGGCCCGCATCTGGTCCGCGGGCGGGAAGGCATCGACTCGCACCGTCGGTGGCGCCTCGACCTCCTGCGAGGGGGGATGCGCGATCAGCGGCGTCAAGGCTTCGATCACGTCGGCAGCATGGGTGACAAGGGTTGCGCCGCGCTTCAGCAGGGCATTGGTACCGCCGGCGCGCGGATCCAGCGGAGAGCCGGGGATCGCAAACACTTCCCGTCCCTGCTCGGCGGCAAGGCGCGCGGTTATCAGGGACCCCGAACGCTCGGCAGCCTCGACGACGACCACGCCGAGCGCCATCCCCGAGACGAGTCGGTTGCGGCGGGGGAAGTCACGCGCGCGAGGCTCCCAGCCGACTGGCATTTCAGAGACGAGAGCGCCCTGCTCGGCGACCTGCTCTATGAGACGAAGATTCTCCGGGGGATAGGGGCGGGAGAGGCCCCCCGCGAACACGCCGATTGTGCCGCTCTCGAGGCTTGCCTCATGAGCCGCCGCATCGATGCCGCGTGCTAGGCCGGAAACGACCGAATAGCCAGCCGCGCCAAGATCGCGGGCGAAGCGTCCCGCAAGGGTTCGCCCGGCTGCAGAGGCATTGCGGGCGCCG
Organism: Roseixanthobacter psychrophilus; assembly: GCF_043195195.1. NCBI lineage: Bacteria > Pseudomonadati > Pseudomonadota > Alphaproteobacteria > Hyphomicrobiales > Xanthobacteraceae > Roseixanthobacter > Roseixanthobacter psychrophilus. The sequence goes on along the minus strand of NZ_JBAFWT010000006.1, from coordinate 31,773 downwards.
ACGATGGCGATCTTGGGCACGCGCAAGGTTTCTCCCTTACCCCGCACGCTCAGCAACGGGGGGGCGTCGTCGATCTCCTGGAGCGGATGGGGATAATCCTGCTCACCCATGGCGACGAGGCGTCCGCCGAGGCGCGCGAGGGTTGCGATCTCCTCCTCCGCCTCAGTGAGGCTCGGGATGCGCGGAGGAATGAGACGCCCGCCCTTCCGTGCAAGGTCAGGCAGAGCCTGGAGGGCCGCTGCCGCGCCGCCAAATTGGTTTATCAGGGCGCGGAACGTGCGCGGCCCCACCTGCTCGGTCCGGATCAACCGCAGCCAGTCCGTGCGCTGCCGGGGCGAAAGGGTGACGCCCCGTCGGCTCATGCTGGTTCAGCCTTTCGCGCCGATCCGGCCTTCGGTGCCGGCGATGAGACGGGAAATATTCGCGTGGTGCTTGGCCCATAGCAGCACCGTCAGTACCGCCATCAGCAGGCCGACCTTCGGCCCGCCCGCAACAAAGGCGCACGCTGCCGCAGCGGCGGATGCGACCAAGGCGGAGAGTGAGGAATAGCGGGTCACCCCGGCAACAGCGAGCCACACCAATGCGAAGGCAAGGGCCGACGGCCAGGAAAGGCCGAGGGCGACGCCAAGGAAGGTGGCTACGCCCTTGCCGCCCTTGAAACCCAGCCACACCGGAAACAGATGGCCGAGGAATGCCCCGAGGCCCGCAGCGATCGCGGCATCCTCACCAAGCCAGGCACGGGCTACCAGGACCGCCGCAGTCCCCTTCAGGGCATCCCCGAGCAAGGTGAACGCGGCGAGATCCTTGCGCCCGGTGCGCAACACGTTGGTGGCGCCGATATTGCCGGAGCCGATGGTGCGAATATCGCGAGTTCCGGCCATCCGCGTGATGACGATGCCGAAAGGGATCGAGCCCAGGAGATAGCCGAGCGCCAGTGCAGCGGCCGTCCACGGCAAGGCCAAGGTCCAGAAAAGCTGCATGCAAAAAGTCCTACCGCGCCGGCAAGGCTGACGCCAATCAAACGTATTCGTATACCGTACGCCCGGCAACCAGGGTACGTAGCACTCGCCCGCTCATCCGCGCTTCGTCGAACGGAGTATTGCGCGAGCGTGAATTGAGATCGGCCGGGTCCACAAGCCACGGCATCTGGGGATCGAACACCACGAGATCAGCCGGCGCACCGGGGCGCAGCGTGCCGGTCGGCAGCCCCAGCAGTTCCGCGGGGCGGGTCGAAAGCGCCCGCAGCACCGTGACGATGTCCACCTGGTCCGAATGCACCAATCGCAACGCGGCCGACAACAAGGTCTCAAGACCGATGGCACCCGGCTCCGCCTCCGAGAACGGAAGCCGCTTCATTTCCACGTCTTGGGGAACATGATCGGAAACCACCACGTCGATCAGGCCCGACGCCAGAGCGCGAACCAGCGCCTGCCGGTCGTCTTCGCCGCGCAGGGGCGGGTTCAACTTGAAGTAGGTGCGATACTGGCCGATGTCGAGTTCGTTGAAGCTCAGGTGGTTGATGCTCGCGGACGCTGTCACCGGCAGGCCGGCCTCCTTGGCGCGGGACAGCACGTCCAGCGATTCCGCGCAGGTGAGCGCCGCGGCGTGATAGCGACCGCGCGCGTCGTCGACGAGCCGCAGATCACGCTCCAGCACGATGGTTTCGGCGGATTTAGGATTACCCGGCAGGCCGAGGCGGGTTGCGAAGGTCCCCTCGTTCATGGCCCCCTGGGACATGGACGCGTCCTCGGTGTGATGCACGATCAGCGCATCGAAATCCCGCGCATAGGCCAGGCAGCGTCGCAGCACCTGCGCGCTCTGGAGCGAGTGCACCCCGTTTGTGAAGGCAACTGCGCCGGCCGCCTTCAGCAGGCCGATCTCCGTCATTTCCTCGCCACGCAGGCCTTTGGTGAGGGCCGCCATGGGATGCACGCGCACGATCGCGGTGTCGCGCGCCCGACGCAGGATGAAGTCGACGATCGCGGGATCGTCGACCACAGGGTCCGTGTCCGGCTGGCAGACGATGGTGGTCACGCCTCCAGCCGCCGCCGCGCGACTCGCGGAAGCCAGGGTTTCGCGGTGCTCCGCGCCCGGCTCGCCGACAAAGGCGCGCATGTCGATCAGCCCCGGCGCGACAATGGCGCCCCGGCAATCCACCAGTTCCGCGCCATCCGGGATGCCAGCGGAGGCGAGGCCGAACGCGGTGTCCTCGATACGGCCGTCGACGATCAGCACATCGCCGTGGAAATCGGACCCGCGAGAGGGATCGATGATCCGTGCGTTGGCGAGAACAACCGGGCGGGTTTCGGAGGGGCGCGGCGTGTCACGCATTGGGTAGCTTCCGCGCCAGAGCGTCCAGCACCGCCATGCGGACTGCGACTCCCATCTCCACCTGTTCCCGGATCAAGGATTGCGGTCCGTCGGCGACGGCGGAATCGATTTCGACCCCGCGATTCATGGGGCCAGGATGCATCACCAGAGCATCGGGCTTGGCGCGACGCAGCTTGGCTTGATCGAGACCGAAATAATGGAAATATTCTTTCACCGAGGGGATGAACGATCCGGCCATGCGCTCGCGCTGCAGGCGCAGCATCATGATGATATCGGCACCCTCAAGCCCGCTCTCCATGGAACGGTGCACCTCGATGCCGAACTGCTCGATGCCGCTCGGCAGCAGGGTGGAGGGCGCGATCACCCGCACCCGGGCGCCGAGGGTTGCCAGCAGATGAATGTTGGAGCGGGCGACACGCGAATGTAGCACATCGCCGCAGATTGCCACCGTGAGCCCCTGGATGCGCCCTTTGTTGCGACGGATGGTGAGAGCATCCAGCAGCGCCTGGGTGGGATGCTCGTGGGCGCCATCGCCGGCATTGACCACACAGCAATCCACCTTGCGCGCCAGCAGGGCCACGGCGCCGGAGGCATGGTGCCGCACCACCAATATGTCGGGATGCATGGCATTGAGCGTCATCGCCGTATCGATGAGGCTCTCGCCCTTTTTTACCGACGAAGTGCCCACCGACATGTTCATCACATCGGCGCCGAGGCGCTTGCCGGCGATCTCGAAGGACGACTGCGTGCGGGTGGACGCTTCGAAGAACAAATTGATCTGGGTGCGCCCGCGTAAGGTGCTGCGCTTCTTCTCGATCTGGCGGTTGAGATCGACGAAGTCCTCGGCAAGATCCATCAGCCCGACGATCTCGCCGGCGGAAAGACCTTCGATGCCGATCAGGTCGCGGCGATCAAGAGTGAAGGCGGGAGAAGAATGCATGGCAAGCGGCAGGCTTAACCACTGTGGGGCACACCCGCAAGGGCGGAACGCCCGCGAGCCACAGGGCATTCGTCCGGTTCACTCTCGTCGCCGCGTTTTCTCCCACTTCACCTTTCTCCGGTCTCTTGTTTGGCATGGCGAACAGAAATTTGACATTTGCCGACCATTTTTCATTCACACTGCATTCACGGGATGCAATGCAGTAATAAGATGCGAGGATAAAGACACAATTCGGCTTCGATCAAAGCCGATACTTATCTAAACGGCATTTGCGGCTTGAGACTCGACATTCGGGGGCCGTAACGTTCAGGAGATGTTTACCATGGCAGCTCTCACCAAGAAGGTCGCGGCGCTGGGCCTCATTGCGGCCCTTGGCGTGATTTCATTCACACCGGCCATGGCCGGCGCCATTGGCACTGGAGCTGCGACCTTGGCGCAGCCCCTGCCGACCGACGTGACCCAGGTGCAGTACTGGGGACCTCGCGGCCCTGGCTGCTGGAACTGCCGGGGGTATTACCGCAATAATAACAACAACGGGGCAGCGGTCGGGGCCGGTATCGCGCTCGGCATCCTCGGTGCCGCGGCGATCGCCGGAGCGGCGAGCGCGCCTCCCCCTCCCCCGCCAGTTTATTATGCTCCGCCGCCGCCGGTCTATTATGCCCCACCTCCCCCGCCTCGCGGCACCTGCTGGTTCCCGACCGATACGCGGGGCAACGGCTATTGGGGCGCTTGCTGACGCCAGGTCCATGTAGCGCTCAAGCGCAAGGGGCGGCTTCGGCCGCCCTTTTTCATCTTCGGGCGTCTTTTCCTGCCTTAAGCGGACGAGGACGGCTTCCGAATAAAAAGCCCCGCTCACCCTGCGAACGACAGCGCCACGGCAACCACCAGCGGCAAGGTGGCGCCAGCGGCGATAAGCTGAAGGGTGAGGATTTGCGCCAATAGCGGCGCATCGCCCCCCATCTGGCGGGCGAGGACATAACCGGCAGGCGATGAAGGCACGGCGCAGATGGCGGTGGCCACCACCAGTTCCATGCCCCGCAGCCCCAGCGCCCAGCCGAAGCCGAAGGCAAGCGCCGGGCGGGCCAGAAGACACAAAACGATGCTGTAGAAAGCCGTGGCCCTCGGACGCGTCAGGTGCTTGAGCCCCACGCCGGCTCCTACCACCACCAGCCCCACGGCGAGCGAGGCGCGGCCGAGGATGTCTGCGACCTCCAGCAGCAGGTGCGGCACCGGCACGTGGGATAGATTGATGACCGCCCCCGCAAGACAGGACAGGATCAGCGGGTTCCGCACCAATTGGCGGACGATGCGGCCGACGGTCGGCGGCTCGGCGCCCGCGTATCGCGCGAGAACAGCAACGACCACCACATTGATGGCCGGGATCAGGCACACCAGCATCACCGCCGCCACGGCCACGCCCGATGCGCCGTAGAGCCCGTCCGCAAGCGCGAGGGCGACATAGGTGTTCCACCGCACCGCGCCTTGGAAGAGCGACGTGAATGCCGGCCCGTCGATTCCATGACGGCGCATGAGCAGCGGTCGAACTGCCAGCAGGAGGATGCAGAGGACGGCCAGCGCCAATCCCATGGCGCCGACGGTGCCGATCAGGCTCACGCGAGAGAGATCGGCGCGGATTCCCGACGTGAGAAGCAGGGCCGGAAACAGGACGTAATACGTCACCTGCTCGAGGCCCACCCAATGGGAAGGGTCGGGTACGACCCATCGCCGCAGCACCCAGCCAAGGCAAACCACGCAGGCGACAGGCAGTAGCGCTGAAGCAATGGTTTCCATGGCAACCGGATGAGTGGAACGGAATACGGCGGGCGGCGCGAATCCCGACAGGATTGGGCCGATCGCCTATCCTTGCGCCAGCGCGCGAGGAGACTCAAGCTGTGCCGGCCCTGCCCCGTGATGCATAGCGCAGACCGTGCAACCTTGGCCTGCCGTGCAGACCAGCCGCCCCTCCCTGCACGCGCGGATCCCCAACGCCGGCAAACTTTTGTCGCAAAAAGAAATGAGGGCAGTGCGCCGGTCCTGGGATACTTGCATTTACGCGCGAGATATTGTTGAAGTCTGAAACTTACGGGTGCAGTCAAGATCGTGGCGAGGTCGCGTGTCAGATCGTACGGCGGCCGGTATTGCCGAGCAGATGTTGGACCTTTTGCCCGCGGACGGTGCTCCGGTCTTGAATCGGGTGTTGCGGGCCATGCTGTCCCGCCGGCTTGCGCAATCTATTTCCACCGAAGACTTCTTCGTCGCACGCGACCTGCTGTTGAAGCGCGGCCGGGTGGGGCGCGAGCGCGGCCAGGGCGGCAAAGTGTTTCTGCTAAAGGCGCCCCCGGCCGAGCCGGACGTGCCCCTGCCCTCTCCTGCCCCCGCATCAAGCGCCTTGGAAGCGGCGCTGATGAAGCCCGTGCAGCGCTATCTCGCCACCAGCTTCGTGCGCAATCTCGACCTGCCCAAAGGCGGGCTGGCCCTGCTGCAGGATATTTCCAGCATCGGCCCCAGCACCGGCCAATGGGCGCGCCCCGATTTCATGCTGGTGAGCCTGATGCGCTTCACCTACATGCCGGGCTCGCAACTGGACGTGCACGCCTTCGAGCTGAAGACCGAATCGGGCGGGTCCGTGCTGGCGGTGCATGAGGCACTGGCGCAGACACGCTTCACCCATTTTGGCCATCTCATCTGGCACTTGCCCGAGGAGTCCAAGGCGCGCACGCGCCTGCCCGACGTCCAGAAGCAGTGCGACGAGCATGGCATCGGACTGATCCTCGTGGTGCGGCCGGACGACCCGGAATCCTATGAGGTGCTGCTCGATCCCAAACGCAAGGCGACGTTGCCGAAGACGGTGGATGGGTTCTTGGAGAGCCGCCTCAACCTGCACAACCGCGCCGCGCTCAAAAAAGCCCTGAAGGAGGACGCCTGATGCCCCGGCCCGGACGCGTGATCGCCGTCGCCAACATGAAGGGCGGCGTCGGCAAGACCACCACGGTGGTGATGCTGGCGGAAGCACTGGCAGCGGACGGCGCAAAAGTGCTGGTGATCGATCTGGATGCGCAGGCGAATGCATCTTACTGCCTGGCTGGCGATGATCTCCTGGCGGAACTTATCAAGGATCGCCTGACGCTCACATCCTACCTTACCGATCGGCTTCTGCATCAACGGCGCCGCAAGCTCAGCGAGTTCGTACGAACCCAGGTTTCGGACGTCGCACATCTTGGCCAGATGCTGAATATATCGCTTGTCGCGTCAAGCGTGGGGCTGCGGCTGGCCGAACGCGAAATCATTTACGAACTGGCGGATCGCGGCTTCAACCTGCACGGTACTGAGGGGCAGGTCTGGAGCGTCCTGTCGGGTTGCATCGCCGAGTTGCGCCAGGATTATGATTACGTGATCCTGGATTGCGCCCCTGGCATCTCGGCCTTTACCGAGGTGGCCATTCGCCTGTGTGACGTGGTGATCTTGCCCACCATTCCCGACATGCTCTCCACCTTGGGGCTGGAAGCATTCTGCAATAGTCTCTGGCGGGGGCGACTGGCGGAACGCAGCAGCCTGCCCAAGCCGAAGCGGCGGCCGGTAGTGCTGGTGTCGCGCCGCATGACGAACGTCAAGCATCAGACCGCCACGGTCGTGGGTCTGCGCGCCGTCTCCGGCGGCCCAGATCCTGCATTTGACATGATGGAAACGGAAATTCCCCAGGCGGCAGCAATTGCCGATGGTCTCTCGAAGGCCTATCCGACCTACCGCCTCAAATGGTCGCCACCGGTGGTCGCGATTCTCAATGGTTTGGTCACTGAAGTGAAGGGACTCTTCCATGGCCGCTGAAATAGACGGTTTCGCAGTATTGGCCGCCGTGGCGCGCCAGGCAAAGGTGTTTGCAGCGGCGGAAAAGGAAGTGAACCTCGCCGCAGGCAAGATCCTGAATGCCCAGCTCAAGGCCAAGGATCTGACCATTGAGAGCTTGCGCGCTGTGGGAGATGCGGTCGGCGAAACCGCACTCCTTCATGCTTTCGATGGCCTGAAGGACAGCGATCTCACCGGCCTCAAGAAGCGGGTCGATCCGCATTTGCCGGTTGGTGTAGCAACCGATGGCGGCGCGGCTCGGGTCCATTTGCTGGGTCTTGCGCTTGGTCGTTCTGTCCCGCAGCCCCCCGCGCCCAAGCCATCAAAGCCCGCGAAGGGCAAAGCCGCCAAGGCAATCGAAAAGGACGCCGCCGAAAAGGTTCCGCCCGCTCCAAAAGCCCCGGCGGCCGAGAAAGCCCCCCCTAAGCGGCGCCGCGGCGGGATTGGCAGCAAGGCCATGGCCGCGACTGAAGACGACAAGTAGCGCGGGGCCATCTTCACAACAGAGTGCCGCCCCTCAGCCCTGCCCCTCCGGGCCGGCCTCCGCGACATCGCGCAGGCGCAGGGTGACGCGGGCTTCGCCCTGCCAATGGTCGAGATCCAGCGATCCCGCCACATGCGCGGTCCGGCCGCGCAGCTCCATCATCGCCCGCCCCAGCGGTTCGTCGGCGCAGCGGAAGGCCACCGCGCGCAAGGTCGTGCCATCGCGGGCGGTGAGGCGGGCGCGCAGATGTCCGGCGCCAAACGTTTCCACATAGGAGAGGCGATGCGCGGGAAAGGCGAACACCGGCTCTGGATTGCCGGCGCCATAAGGGCCGGCCTTCGCCACCAGATCCACCAAGGCCGGCGTCGCACCGGAGGCGGTCAGCGCGCCGTCGATGGTCAACGTACCTTCGGAACGCGCGCGCTCCACCAAGGGGGCAAGTTCGGTTTCGAGATAGGCGCGCAGGTCGCCGAGGCGCCCGCGCTCGACCGTCAGACCCGCCGCCATGGCATGGCCGCCGCCCTTCACAAGCAACCCCGCCGCGACCGCCCCGCGCACCACCTTCCCAAGATCCACCCCGGGAATGGAGCGCGCCGAACCGGTGCCGGTCTCGCCGAGAAAGGCGATGGCCAGCGCCGGCCGATTGAAGCGCTCCTTCAGGCGTGAGGCGACGAGGCCGACCACACCGGGATGCCACCCATCGCCGCTAACAACCACGGCGGCCCCGGCATCCGCGCCGTGGGCCGCAAAGGCCTCGGCCTCGGCACTGGCGAGAATGGTGCGCTCCACCTCCTGCCGCTCGGTATTGAGGCGATCCAGCTCCGCCGCCATCACCTTGGCGTCCATCGGATCCTGCGTCAGAAGGAGGCGGGTACCCAAGGTCGCATCGCCGATGCGACCGCCGGCATTGATGCGCGGGCCGAGCAGAAATCCAAGATGCCAGGGGCGCGGCGGCCCGTCGAGCCGCGCCACATCCATCAGTGCCGTCAATCCGGGACGCTGGCGCCGACGCAAAGCGATCAGCCCTTTGGTCACGAAGGCGCGGTTGAGCCCAATGAGCGGCACCACGTCGGCCACCGTGCCGAGCGCCACGAGATCGAGGGCGGCGAGCAGATCCGGCGCGGGGCACTCGGTGGTCCAATGCTGCTCTTCACGCAGGCGGCGCACGAGACCAACCATGGTGATGAACACCAGCCCCACCGCGCATAAATGGCCGAGGCCGGAAAGATCGTCTTCCCGGTTCGGATTCACGATAGCTTCCGCCTCGGGGAGAGTTTCTCCGGCTTGGTGATGGTCGATCACCACCACGTCGAGGCCGAGTTTGCGGGCGGCGGCAAGGGGTTCGAGGCTGGTGGTGCCGCAGTCCACTGTCACCAGCAGGGTGACGCCGCGCGCCGCCAATTGCTCGATGGCGCCCACGTTCGGCCCGTAGCCCTCGAAGATGCGGTCTGGAATATGGAACAGAGGGTCCAACCCACCGGCGCGGAGCACGCTCACCAACAGGGCCGTGGAGGTGGCACCGTCCACATCATAATCACCAAAAACCGCGACGGTTTCTCCGGTGCACACGGCAGCCGCCAAGCGCTCCACCGCCACTTCCATATCGGTCAGAATGTTGGGGTCCGGCAGCAGGGTGCGGATGGCGGGATCGAGATAAGCCGGCACATCCTCGATCGCGACGCCGCGCCCGGCCAGGATGCGTGCCAGCAACTCGGGCAGATCGTAGCGCTGGGCGATGGCAAGCGCGCTCTGGGCAGCGCGCAGGTCCAGCCGGTCGCGCCACGTCCGCTGGGTGGCGGAAGCGGTGACACCGAGAAAGGGGCGATTCGTCAGTTGCAGGTTCACGCCCCATGAAGCCAGAGCCGTGGGACGACGTCGAGTGCGCTCATGTGACAAGGACCAGCGCACCGGCCGCGGCCACCGCGATCGCAGTCGGAACCGCGAGCCGCAGCGCAAAAGCGGGCGGCCCCGCGCCGGCTCCGTAGGCGGCACGGGCGAGCGCGTTCACCCCCAAGCCCGCGAGCACGGCTTGGGCCGCCTCGACAAAGGTAATGCCATTTCCGGCGAGGCGCGCTGCGTTCAGCGTTGAGACATCGACATCGGCCAGACCGGTCAGGGCGCTCACGAGCAGGAGGCTGCCCGCACCGCTCGCCCGAAGCAGCCATGCGCTCAGCACCGCCACACCGGCAAAACCTGCGGCGAACACCAGCAGCGGCTTGAGGTCGAACGGATTCCCGAGGCGGGTTGCCTTCGGCACGCGGTCTCCGGCCTTGCGCATGAACCAGAAACCGCTGGCTGCAAAGATGATGGCGGCGAGTCCAGCGGGGGCGGCCACCTGCGCCAGAACCGAGGGTGCGAGGAGGGCCAGCAGGATGAGCACCCGCAGTATGGATATCATGGCGGCAAGGCAGGCACCGCCGGCCAGCAGGGCAGCCGGCTCCCCGCTCGCAGCACGGCGCGCGAACACGATGGTGACGGCAGTAGAAGAAACCAGGGCGCCCGCTAGGGCACCGAATAGGATGCCCCGCTGGGGACCTGCCACCTTCACCGCGACATAGCCGGCATAGGAGATGGCGGCGGTCAGCACGGTGAACAACCAGATCTCGCGCGGATTGATGGCATTGAGCGGGTCAATAGTGCGGTCCGGCAGCAGCGGCAGCACGATCACCGTCATCGCCAGCAACACCAGCGCGGAGCGCAGCTCTACCCAGGTGAGGCGCCGCACAAGCCCATGCAGCATGCTCCGGCTGGCGAGCAGGCCCGTCACCGCGATGGCGGCAGCGCCGGCAAGGTGCGAATCTCCCACCACAGCGAAAGCGCCGAGGGCGAACACCAGCAGCGCCGCCACGAGGCCGGTTACGGAAAATTCCCGCCGACGCTGCAACTCCCTCCAGGTAAATGCTCCGAAGGCCAGGGCAAAGACGATAAAGCCGGTGGCAAGCACGAGCGGGCTTTCCAGCCGCTGTGCCAATTCTGCGAACACACCGCCCATGAGTCCGGACAGGGCAAAGGTGCGTACGCCCGCAGTGCGGCTTCCACCCGGCTGGTCGCGCGTCTGCCAGCCGCGCTCGACGCCGACGATGAGGCCGATGGCGAGCGCTGTTGCCAGCCGAAACAGCAGGTCCTGCATAGCCCCTTCCCGTGCGGCTAGCCGCCGTGCCGTCCTGTCCCTCAGGACCGGCGAATCAGAACACGAACTTGGAAAAATCCCGATGCTCGGTCTTCACCCGCCGGACCGTACCGGTGGAGGAGCGCATCAGCACCGTGTCGGTCTCGATCACCTCGCGGCCGAACCGGACGCCCTGCAGCAGGGCGCCGTTGGTAACGCCGGTGGCCGAGACCAGGCAATCCCCGCGCACCATGTCGGCAAGCTTGTAGATGCGCGAAAAGTCACGAATGCCCATCAGCTTGGCCTGCTTGCGCTTGGTCTCGCTGTCGAGCATCAGGCGCCCTTCCATCTGCCCACCGATGCAGCTCAGTGCCGCTGCCGCAAGCACGCCCTCAGCGGCGCCGCCGCTGCCGAGATAGATGTCGACCCCGCTCTCCTGCGGATTGGTGGTGTGGATGATACCGGCGACATCGCCATCGGTGATGAGCTTCACAGACGCGCCCACCGCATGCACCGCCTCTATCAGCGCCGCATGGCGCGGGCGATCGAGCAAGAGCACCGTAATTTCCGCTGGCGCAATGCCCCGCGCCTGGGCCAGAGCCTTGATGTTTTCCTGTGGGGTCGCGGCAAGCGAGACGATCCCTTCGGGATAGCCGGGGCCGATGGCGATCTTTTCCATGTAGACCGGCGGCGCGGCCAGCAGAGAACCGGTCTCGGCGATGACGATCACCGAGATGGAGCCGGGCATGTTCTTGGCGCACAAGGTGGTGCCTTCGAGTGGGTCGACGGCAATATCGACCGCGTCCCCCCCTGCCCCTACCTCTTCACCTAGAAACAGGTGCGGCACCTCGCCCTCGACGCCCTCGCCGATCACAACCCGCCCACTCAACGGCATCTTGGAGAGTTCGCGATAGGCGGCGGCGCTTGCCGCCTCATCGGCGGCCTGCTCGTCGCCCCGGCCGCGCAACCGCGCCGCCGCAACCGCGGCGCGCTCCGTCACGCGGGCAAGCTCAAGAGCGAAGCGGCGGTCCAGAACCTGCGCGGCGCGCGTCTGCGACATGGATCAGTCCTTCTCGATCCGGATCACCTGGGGCGGATTGGCAATCACGCCCTCCGCGTCAATGGCAGCAACGGCGCGCCGCACAGCTTCCTCGGTGGTGGCGTAGGTAATCAGGATGACGGTCGCCTGTTCGCCGTCACCCTTGCGGGTGGGACGGTGCTGCACGATGGATTCCAGCGAAATGCCTTCGTCCGCCATGCGGCCGGCGATGGTGGCGGCTGTTCCCGGCTTGTTCACGGCCGCGAGGCGGATGTAATAGCCGCCTTCGTGCAATTGCATGGGGGCACGTTGCGGCACCTGCAGCGCGGTTGTGGCAAGCCCGAACGGATAGCCGGCACCGCCGCGCGCGAGGTCGACGAGATCAGCGACCACGGCCGAGGCGGTCGCGGCACCGCCGGCACCGGGACCGACCAGCGTCAACGCCACGGCGTCGCCGTCCACAGCCACGGCATTGGTAACACCGGAAACCTGGGCGATGGGCCAGTGCTTGGGCACCATCGTGGGATGCACGCGCTGCTCGATTCCGTCGTCGGTGCGCACCGCGACGCCCAGCAGCTTCACCTTGTAGCCCAGTTCATCGGCTGCCTGGAGGTCGGCCAGGGTCAGCGAGCGGATGCCCTCGACATAGATGGCGTCGGCGTCCACCTGGGTACCGAACGCAAGCGAGGTTAGGAGCGCGAGCTTGTGCGCGGTGTCGTGGCCGTCGATGTCGAAGGTCGGATCGGCTTCCGCATAGCCGAGCCGTTGGGCCTCCGCGAGGCAGGTTTCAAATGAGAGACCCTCATCCGCCATGCGGGTGAGGATGTAGTTGCACGTGCCGTTCAAGATGCCGGAGACGCGGGCGATGCGGTTGCCCACCAGCGCCTCGCGCAGGGTCTTGACGATCGGTATGCCCCCCGCAACGGCGGCCTCGAAATTGAGCGCGACCCGGTTGGCCTCGGCAAGGCCGGCAAGGTCTAGCCCATGCTTCGCCAGCAGAGCCTTGTTGGCGGTCACGACCGGCTTGCCGGCGGAGAGCGCCGCGACGACCGTGGCCTTAGCGGGATTGCCGTCCCCTCCCATGAGCTCGACCAGAACGTCGATCCCCGCATCATTCGCCAGCGCGACGGGATCGTCGTGCCAGCGCATGCCGGAGAGATCGATGCCACGATCCTTGGTGCGATCGCGAGCGCTCACCGCCACCACTTTGACGGTGCGACCGGTGCGGGCCGCGATCTCTGCCGACTGGCGCTCCAGCATCTTCACAACGCCAGTGCCGACGGTGCCGAGGCCAGCCAGCCCCACATTCATGTCACTCATGGGAAATCGGACTTCCTAATGCGATCAGCGGGCTGCGCTCAGCGGTACAACATTGTGCAGCGTAGTGCCGGCGGTCTCGAAGAACCGGCGGACGTTGCGCGCCGCCTGTCGGATCCGCTGCTCGTTCTCCACGACCGCAATGCGAACGAAATCGTCGCCGTGCTCTCCGAAGCCGACACCCGGGGCGACCGCAACCTCCGCCTTTTCAATCAGGAGCTTGGCGAATTCTACGCTGCCCATGGCACGGAAAGGCTCGGGAATTGGCGCCCAGGCGAACATGGACGCCTCGGGTGCCGGAATGGTCCAGCCAGCGCGGCCGAAGCTCTCCACCAGGGCGTCGCGGCGACGCTTGTAAGTCTCGCGCATCTCGACGATGCAATCCTGCGGACCGTTCAGGGCGGCGGTCGCTGCCACCTGGATCGGCGTATAGGCCCCATAATCCAGATAGGACTTCACCCGAGAGAGTGCGGCAATCAGCCGGTCGTTGCCGACCGCAAATCCCATGCGCCAGCCGGCCATGGAATAGGTCTTGGACATGGAGGTGAACTCCACCGTCACGTCCATGGCGCCTTGAACCTGCAGCACCGAGGGCGGCGGAGTGTCGCCGTAATAAAGCTCCGCATAGGCGAGGTCGGAGAGGATGATGAGGTCGTTCTTCTTCGCGAAGGCTACCACGTCCTTGTAGAAATCCAGGCTCGCCACCGTCGCGGTGGGGTTGGACGGATAGCACAGCACGACGGCGATGGGCTTCGGGATCGAATGCTGGACCGCTCGCTCCATGGCATGGAAGAAGCCGGCATCCGGTTCCACAGGCACGGAGCGGATCACGCCGCCCGCCATGAGGAAGCCGAAGGCGTGGATGGGATAGCTGGGATTGGGCGTGAGGATCACGTCGCCCGGCGCCGTTATGGCCTGTGCCATGTTGGCGAAGCCCTCCTTGGAGCCGAGGGTGGCGACCACCTGACGGTCCGGATCCAGCTTTACGCCAAACCGTCGCGCATAATAGGCGGCCTGCGCCCGTCGCAGGCCGGGAATGCCCTTGGAGGCCGAATACCGATCGGTGCGCGGCTTGCCGATGGTTTCCTTCAGTTTCTCGATCACATGGGCCGGCGCGTCGAGGTCCGGATTGCCCATGCCGAGGTCGACGATGTCGGCGCCATTGTTGCGGGCGGCGGCCTTCACACGATTCACCTGCTCGAACACGTAGGGCGGCAGCCGGCGAATGCGGTGGAAATCGGTCATCTCAGTCAAGCTCCAAGGCCGCGCGCCCTTCTCTCCCGGCGCGGCGAACGAGCGTTCTACCACTGTTCGGTGAAGGAAAAAGTGCTCATCGAATGCTGCAGGTGCGAGATTTGCATCAAAAGCGCGTCTTCGACCGCCCGAACCGGGATTTGCGTTAGGTCAAGACTGCCTCGCGGTGGACGCACTTCTCGCACGCAGGTGTTGCTCGGGCCTGTAATCGCACACACCGTCGGGCCAAACAGGCCGACGCAGGGAACCTCAAGCGCCCCCGTCAGGTGCAGCATGCCCGAATCATTGCCCAGCACGACACTGGAGCTGGCGACCTGGAACACGGCTTCCTCCAGCGGGGTGGTGGTAAAATCGCGCACCGGGGCCGCGGCAGCAATGATGCGGGCCGCCTCTGCCTCAGCCGGACCACCAAGCACCCATACCGAAAACCCGCGTGCCGCAAAGGCCGCAGCGATTTCGGCAAAGCGCTGCGCCGGCCACAGACGTTTCACATTATAGGCGCCAGGCGCAATCGCCAGCACAGGCCGGCCATCGGCTGGTATCTGGTTGCTCTTCTGCCAGGCGTAGAGATCCGCCGGCTGCACTTTGAGGCGCGGCGGGAGAATGGCTTCCATCACCTCACCGGGCTCGCGCGCCAGGGCGCAGACCTTCTCGGTCTCGCCATGGATCTCCTTCTCGCCCCAGCGGACCTGATTGATCACAAACAGGCGCCCTTCCCCAAACCAGCCCACCCGCTGCGGGATTCCGGCCAGGAACGGGACGATCGCTGCCTTGTATGTGCGGCTCACGACATAGACGCGACGATACTTTTCGCCGCGCAACCGGCTGGCGAGGTCGAACTTCTCCTGCAGGCCGAGAGCGCGATGGGGCGTATCGTCGACCCAGGCCTTGCGCAGTTCGGGGACAAAACGCACCAGTCGGTCGGTCGGGCTGCGGCATAGGAAATCAATGGCAACG
Organism: Roseixanthobacter psychrophilus; assembly: GCF_043195195.1. Lineage (NCBI taxonomy): Bacteria > Pseudomonadati > Pseudomonadota > Alphaproteobacteria > Hyphomicrobiales > Xanthobacteraceae > Roseixanthobacter > Roseixanthobacter psychrophilus. The sequence continues at coordinate 16,499 of NZ_JBAFWT010000006.1, read as the reverse complement.
CCGGGATGGCGGCGCGCCACGTGGCGGGCAAGTGCGAAGCAGCGGATATGATCGCCGATCCCGCCGAACCCTGCGATCAGGAAGGCATTGGTGCCCCGGCCGGTCGCGGCCCCGGGCGAAGCGGAGGGGCTCACGGCTGATCTTTCTGCGCGTCGATGTCGGCCTGTTGAAGCCGGCGCTGGGCTTCCAGCGCGGAATTCTCGAGCTCGGCCTGCACGCGCGCCAAGTCGGCGGGCGACAGCGGCGGTGGCCTCGGGGTGGGAGGGACCGAGAAGTTCGGGAAGTCACCGGCCTCGACCTTCGGAATGTCCGGCACTTTAGGTCCGAAAAGGGATTCGCCCGCGCAACCGCCGAGGGTGAGGGCCAGCAAAAGGCTGGATGCGGCCGCTGCGGCGCGCAAGGACCGGCCCGCCGGGCGGCGGACAGCCGAAAATGTCTGGCGCCGAACGCTATTCATTGTTTTCCCGCATTCCTCATCCAAACTGGAGGGCCTTAACATCAATACTCCTCCAGCCAAGCGACAGCGCCATTGGAATAATTTCACCCATCCGCCGCAGACGAAGCTCCTCGCCCCAGCCGATGCGGCCAGCTAATATGCCCGAACCAGGAAACGCGAAACAGGCTCCGCCACGGTCTTGCGAGAAGATCGCGGATGCGGGGCCGACGTCCAAGGATTGACCATGTCCGCGCCAAAGGACCTCACGCCCGCCGTCCGCCCTGCCCGGCTCGATATGGACGCTTTTGCCCACAACCTTGCTCAATTGATCGAGGAAGGCGGCAAAGCGATGGCGGCATATATCCGGCCCCGGGAAGCGGGCACAAAAAAAGACGATATGGCCGACGACATCGCCGACGCACTGAAAACGTTCGGCCAGGTCGCGGAATATTGGATGTCCGACCCTCAGCGCACGGCGGAGGCGCAGTCGCGTCTCATGACTAATTATATCTCGGTCTGGTCGGCGGCGTTGAAGAAGATGTCCGGCGAGCCCGCCGAAACCGTAACGACGCCCGACCCGAAAGACGCCCGTTTCAAGGACCCGGAGTGGAACTCAAACCCGTTCTTCGACGCGCTGAAGCAGACCTATCTCGTGACCACACGCTGGGCCGATTCCATGGTGAAGGAGGCCGACGGCCTCGACCCCCATGTGAAGCACAAGGCCGAGTTCCTCATGCGCCAGTTCACCAACGCCATCTCGCCCTCCAACTTCATCCTCACCAACCCGGAACTGCTGCGCGAGACGCTCAATTCCAACGGCGAGAACCTGGTGCGGGGCATGAGGCACTTCACCGAGGACCTGATCGAGGGCAAGGGCGACCTGCGCATCCGCCAGACTGACCTCTCGGCGTTCGAGGTCGGGCGCAACCTTGCCACCACGCCCGGCAAGGTGGTGTTCGAGACTGAGCTGATGCAACTCATTCAGTATACGCCGACGACGCCGAACGTGAAGAAGACCCCCGTGCTGCTCGTGCCGCCGTGGATCAACAAATTCTATATCCTCGACCTCAATCCCGAGAAATCCTTCATCAAATGGCTGGTGGACCAGGGATTGACGGTGTTCGTCATCTCTTGGGTCAATCCCGATGCACGACTCGCGGCCAAGGGGTTCGACGATTACATGCGCGAGGGCATCATGGCCGCCCTCGACGCCATCGAGAAAGCCACCGGCGAGCACCAAGTCCATACCATGGGCTATTGCGTGGGCGGTACGCTATTGGCGGTAACCCTGGCCTACATGGCTGCAGCGGGCGACGACCGCATCCCGAGTGCCACCTTTCTCACGACTCAAATCGACTTCACCCACGCGGGCGACCTGAAGGTGTTCGTCGACGAGGAGCAGCTCAGCGTCATCGAGCGAAAGATGCAGGAAACCGGCTATCTGGAAGGCCGCAAGATGGCATCGGCCTTCAATATGCTGCGCTCCAACGATCTGATTTGGCCATACGTTGTGAACAATTACATGAAGGGCCAGCAGCCCTTCCCGTTCGACCTGTTGTATTGGAATGCCGATTCGACCCGCATGCCGGCGGCGAACCATTCTTATTACCTGCGCAATTGCTACCTGGAGAACAACATCGCCAAGGGCCTCGCACGCATCGCCGGCGTACCCATCGACATGCACAAGGTGAATATCCCGGTCTATTCGCTTGCCACTCGCGAGGATCACATCGCCCCGCCCAAGTCCGCCTTCATCGGCGCCGGGCTACTTGGCGGTCCGGTGCGATTCGTTTTGGCCGGGTCGGGACATATCGCGGGGGTTGTAAATCCGCCCGCCAAGGTGAAGTACCAGCATTGGATCGGTGGTTCGGTGGGCGGCGCCTATGAGGACTGGCTTTCTGCTGCGAAAGAGGAGGCCGGTTCCTGGTGGCCGGACTGGATGCAGTGGTTTTCCGCCTTGCATGGAGACGAGGCTCCGGCCCGCGAGCCCGGCGGCGGGGTATTGCACCCTATTGAGGATGCCCCCGGGCGATACGTGCGCGAACGCTCATGACCTGAGCGCCATCTGAGCCATTGCAGTGCACGCGGTGTTGTGCCCACCGCGTGCTTTTTTTTGGCCCTGGAAATCCTTCTGATTGTAACAAATATTTATTGCACGTTTTTGGTGTGCATCTCATAGTCCCTCCACGGATGCTGCAGGCCCGTGCCACATCAGGAAACGGGCTGTTTGCCCTACGACGCCTTGTTGCCACGCATCCCTTCGTCGGGTGCGGCCGGCGCATGCCGTTGATGTCAGACCGGAGCTCGCCGCGCCGTCACTCAGGGAGAGACCACAATGTCGGATGGCGAACTGGAACCCATCGGGGCGGAGAAGAAGGACGACATCAAAAAAGCCAAGCCGAAGGGCGGCAGCGGAGGTGGAAGCGGCCCAAGCCGGTTGTCCGTGATTGCCAACAAGAAGAACGATGCCGGCGTTGGTCATGGATATGACGTCAGCCGGGGCCTCAACATCCGCCAAGCCCTCCGTGGCCTGCTGTTCGACCTGCAGGTCGAAGCCACGGGCGATGACGATTTCGAATTCGTCATCGTCAAGCGCAGCGCGGACGGCACGGTGACGGCACGCGCGCAGTTGGAATGGATGGCTCTGCCGACCCAGGGATATAGTCGCATTTTCGGCTCCACGGCCGATCAATACGCTTCGGAGGTTACGGACAAGCTGGGCCTCGACGCCTCATACGGCGGCTTCTCGGGCGCGATTTCCACCGCGGTGACCGACTCCCGCACGCTGAAGACCACCTCCAGCCTCCTGACCCTGCGCTTCATGCGGACCATCGCGCGGGTGTCGCTGCCGACCAATTACAAGACCTTCGTCCGGCCTGAGGTTGCCGCCATCCTCGACGGCACGGATGAAGAGCTGGCGGACTTTTTCGAGCAATTCGGAACGCACTTCGTCCGCGAGAGCCTCTACGGCGGCTATTGCGACTGCACCACCGTTCTCAAGTCTGCCGAATCGTCGCGGATCGAGAAGGTGGAGGCCTCCATCAAGGCATCCTTCGATAGCAGCGCCGGCCTCACTTCCGGCGGAGAGGATGCGCCCAAGGCCCCGACCGGATCGGTCACAGCTCGCGCCGAGCGCAACAAGGAACTGAGCGAAACGTTCAAGAAGAATACCGAATCCGTTTCCTGGCTCTCGGTCGGGGGCAAGAGCGCGGTACTGAATCAGGAGCAAATTCCAGACTGGGCCGCGACAATCGACGAGGCACCCACCCTTTGCGGTTTCGAAACCAAGGGCGCCCTGATGCCGATCTGGACGCTCTGCAGCAAACCGGAACGCGCCCGTAAGGTGGAAGCGCTCGCGCGCCAGTTCCTGAAACAGCGCAATGCCGGCATCATCTATGCCATCGAAAGCAAACTGAAGCTCGCCAAGTGCGACACCTTCACCACCTTGCTTTCCGACAAGGGCATGGGAACGGCGAATGACATGACCGTCTATGTGCCTGTGCGGAGCGCGCAACAGAAGGATTTCTTCTTGCTGGGCCATGTGGTGGAGAACCATTACGGCCAAGCCCGGGGGCGCACCTATCTTGTGAAGGACCCAAGCCCCACCAGGACGCTGCTCATGCCTCCGGTCGATTGCATCCAGGTCTGGTCGTCTGCGGGCAGCGGATTCCGCGAATTCAGCATCTGGAGGATGGTCCCACCCGATGGCTATGTCGCCCTCGGACACATCGTATCGCCATCGTGGAAGCGCCCGCCGCTGGATGATTTCCGCTGCGTGCGCGAAGTGGATACCGAAGCCGCCAAATATGGTGGATCTGTCTGGTCCAACACCATCGGCAAAACCGAGTTCCTGACCACCGGGTTCAATCCTTTGGTTTCCGGTTGGCGGATGCTGAGTGCGGGAGAGGTGAGCGGGGCGGTGCGCGTCGGCGACCGCGAGGTGGAGATCTATCCGGTCGAGCCGAAGACGCCCCTCAGCGGGCTCGCCTTATCCTTGTTCCACGCCTTCGACTATTGGAACGACCCGAAAGGCTTCCCCGTGACCCTCAAGGCCGAGTTGCTCGAGGGCTGACCCCGCCTTCTTTCCTCCTCTCCTTCCTCATCTGCGGAGACCAAAAATGACCCTTCCTATGGGACGTAAGCGCATGCTCGCCATCCTGGGCGCCGGAGCCCTGCTTCTTGCCGGTTCAGGCCTCGCGGAGGCCGACACCTGGAGGATCGGCGAACGGCTCAGCTATTTCTGCCGCAACCCAGGCAACTCCAGAGACACTATTCAGTATTGCCACAACTGCGTAAGGGCCATTGGCGCAAGCCAAACCTACGTCACCTGGACGTTCCCGGTCTATTGCAACGGTCGCGCGACAGGGCAGCAGGTTCGCGGCGAGCTCAGATGCAGCGCGGCGGGGAGCGAGCCGGACCAGAAGCGGGCAATCACGCAGAACGCCCTCTCAAAGCTGCCCTCCGCCTCAAAGGCTTGCCCGCGATAAGAGCCGCTGGCCAAACCATTTGGGGATTGCGGGACGCATGTTCCGTCCGCCTCGGGCACGGGCTTGCGCGAATGTCGCATGCCCGTCAGTTTCCATCCCTACAGAGCGGGTGCAGGTGCGAACGTTCGCATCTGCACCTCGCCGCGGCATGCCGGTGGACCGGCTTGCCGGCGATGTCCTCAGGGCGAAGGGATGGACGATGAGTTTCCTCATCTGTTTGGGCGCGCTCGCGTTTTTGATGTTCGTCGCGTATCGCGGCTTCAGCGTGATCCTGTTTGCACCGGTTGCAGCCCTCGGCGCGGTGCTGCTGACCGATCCGGCCGCCGTGCCGGTCATCTATTCCGGCCTGTTCATGGACAAGATGGTCGGATTCATCAAACTCTACTTCCCGGTCTTCCTGCTCGGCGCGGTGTTCGGCAAAGTAATCGAACTCTCGGGCTTCTCGCGGTCCATCGTCTCGGCCGCAATAGGCATTCTCGGCCAGTCCCGCGCGATGCTCGCGATCGTGCTGGTGGGCGCCATCCTCACCTATGGCGGCGTTTCGCTGTTCGTGGTGGTGTTTGCGGTTTATCCCTTCGGCGCGGAACTGTTCCGCCAGGTGGGGATTCCCAAGCGCCTGCTCCCGGCCACCATTGCGCTCGGCGCCTTCTCCTTCACAATGGACGCGATGCCCGGCACGCCGCAGATCCAGAACATCATCCCCACCACGTTCTTCAAGACCACCGCCTATGCCGCGCCGATCCTCGGCCTTGTCGGCAGCGCGTTTATCCTGCTGGTGGGGCTCTCCTATCTGAATTTTCGCCGCAAGCAGGCCTTAGCCAAAGGGGAAGGCTATGGCGAGGGGCACACGCAGGAGCCCACCCCGCAGGCCGCCGCGGGCCCCGGCGTCAGCCCGCTGCTCGCTATCCTGCCGCTGGTGGTGGTCGGGATCGCCAATCTCGCCCTCGGCCACCTCATCCCGCTCGCCTATGGTGACACGGCTACCGCCCTGCTGACCCCCGGCGAGCATGCGATCTCCATGCCGACCGCGTCGGTGGTCGCCATCTGGGCGGTACAGGGGGCCTTGCTGCTCGGCATCCTGACGGTCTTTCTGTTTGCCTTCCGCCCGGTGGCCCTGCAGTTCGCCGACGGCTCGAAAGCGGCAGTGGCCGGTGCGCTTCTGGCCGGCCTCAACACCGCATCCGAATACGGCTTCGGCGCTGTCATCGCGGCCCTGCCCGGCTTCATGGTGATCAAAAATGCGCTTGCTGCCATTCCGAACCCACTGATCAACGAAGCCATCTCGATCACGGCACTTGCCGGCATCACCGGATCGGCCTCGGGCGGGCTTTCGATCGCGCTCGCGGCCATGTCCGAACAATTCATCAGCGCCGCCAATGCCGCCGGCATCCCCATGGAGGTGATGCACCGCGTTGCCGCCATGGCTTCGGGCGGCATGGATACCTTGCCCCATAACGGCGCGGTCATCACGCTGCTGGCGGTGTGCGGCCTCTCGCACAAGCAGTCCTATGGCGACATCTTCGCCATCACCCTCACCAAGACCGCCGCCGTGTTCTTCGTAATCGCCTTCTATTACCTCACCGGCCTCGTCTGAGGCCGGGTCAGATCGGGTCGGAGGCGATCCGGCTCGGCAGCAGGTCGCCGCTCTGTTCCAGCACGGGATAGGCGGCGGCGGCCACGATGTGGCTGTTTATCTGCTTCATGTCGCTGAGCAGATCGAGATGCAGCGAGGACGTCTCGATGGAATCGGTCTGCCCGCTGCGCATGCGCTCCAGATGGGATTTGGTCCCCTCGGCCTCCGCAGTCCGGAACACGGATTTTTCCTCGGCCAGGAGGCGCGCGGCCCGCGGATCCTCGGTCATGAACAGGGAGCTGGCAAGCCGCAGGTTCGCGACCAGCCGCTCCATCAGCGCGCGCACCTCCGTCTCGCTCTGGGGCGAGAAGGCGAGGCCGCGCTTCACCCGCTTGTCGGCATGGATCAGCAGATTGCTCTCTACCATGTCGCCCGCCTGCTCCATCTGCGTAGAGAAGGTGAGGATGCGCTGAAGCCGAGCCTGATCCGCCTCGGACAGGTCGTTCGGGTCGAGCCCGGTGAGATAGCCTCGGATGGCGCTGTTCAGGCTGTCGATGATGTCTTCGTTGCGCTTGATCTGAGCGACATGGCTGAGGTCCCCGCCGACTACCGCCGCCAAGGAATCCTTCAGCATCGCCTCCAATAGATCGGCCAGCCGCATGGCCTCGCGCGACGCGGCACCCAGCGCCACGACAGGCACCTCCCGCGCGGCGGGATCGAGATAGAGCGGGCGCGAGGGATCGGCGAGGTCCACATGGGCCGGCATGAGCTTTTCCAGCAGCTTGGCGAACGGACCGAGAAGCGGAAAGAACAGCAGCGCTAGCACGAGGTTGAACAAGGTGTGGAAGTCGGCCACGGCTCGGCCGTTATCCGGCTGCAGCGTCACCATCAGCTCGCCGATGGGACCGAGGAATGCCAGGACGATGACGGTGCCGAGAATGCGGTTGATGAGATTGCCCACCGGCAGGCGCCGCGCGGCCGGGCCGCCACCGGAAGCGCCCTCCAGCACCGGATTGATGGCGGAGCCGATATTGGCGCCCAGCACCAGGGCGAACGCCGCTTCGGGTGGCACCACGCCCTTGCTGGCGAAGGACATGATCAGCAGGATCACCGCGACGCTGGAATGCGCCGCCCAGGTCACTACCGCCGCCAGCAGCACGTCGATCAGCGGCATAGTGGCGATTGCGCCGAGGAACAGGCGCAGGCTCGGCGCATCTTCATAAGGCGTCATCAATTCCAGCAATTGATGAAGCGCCAGCAGCATCAGCCCAAGCCCGATGAACACGCGGCCGATATCCCGCGTGCGCTCGACGCCGCCGCGCCGAAACATCATCACGCCCACCAGGATCAGCGCCGGAGAAAACGCCGCACCGTCGAACGAGAGCACCTGGACGATCAGCGTCGTCCCGACATTCGCGCCGAGCATCACTGCGAGCGCCGGTACAAGGTCCACAAGCCCGGCGGCGGCAAAGCCGGAGACCATGAGCCCGGTAGCGGTGCTGGATTGGAGCACCGCCGTCACGCCGAGGCCGGCAATGAAAGCCCGCGGCTGGCTCTTCAACGCATTGCCGAGCACGGTCCGCAGCTTCGGCCCGAAGGTGCGCTGGATGCCAGACTGCACCATGTGCGTGCCCCACAGCAGCAGGGCGATGGCACCGGCGAGGTTCAGGAGGGTCAGCGAGATATTCATCCCGGAGGGTCGCCTTGCTTGGATCTCGGGCAATCGCGCTTGCGGTGCCTTCGGCCAGTGTTCATCGCATGGAGCCGGAAGGCGAGCCGTTTCCGCGCAGTCGCCGCATACAATCGGGAGACGGGTCCGCCGCCTTCAGGCCGGTGGAGCCGCCTCGCCTTCCGGCTCGACATAACGGGGAAAAATCCCCACGGGGGCTGGGATCACCACGCCTCCAGCCAACCGATGCGCGCCGCCGAGACGGGAGAAATCCCGCTCGCCCGCCGGCAGGACCAGCAGATCGAGCATGCGGCCCGCGCTTTCCGGCATCACCGGTTGGGCGAGGATCGCCACCTGGCGGATCACTTCCGCTGTGGTCCAGAGCACAGTCTTCATGCGCTCGGGATCGGTCTTGCGCAGCGCCCAGGGGGCCGCGGCGGCAAAATAGCGGTTGGCGTCCGCCACAACCGCCCACACCGCCGCCAGATAATGGTGGATCGCCTGGACGTCCATGGCCTCGCGGGCCTTGGCGATCATCCCATCGGCCTCCGCGAGAATGGCCTCATCCTCGGCCGAGAGCGGGCCAGGCTCGGGCACGACCCCGTCAAGATTCTTGGAGATCATGGACAGCGAGCGCTGTGCCAGATTGCCGAGGTCGTTGGCGAGGTCCGCATTCATGCGCGTGACGATGGACTCATGGCTATAGGAGCCGTCCTGGCCGAACGAGACTTCGCGCAGGAAGAAATAGCGCACCGCGTCCACGCCATAGGCTTTCACGAGGTCGAACGGATCGACCACGTTGCCCACCGACTTGGACATCTTCTCCCCGCGATTGAACAGGAAGCCGTGGCCGAACACCCGCCTGGGCGCCGCCAGCCCCGCCGACCAGAGGAAGGCCGGCCAATAGACCGCATGGAAGCGCGTGATGTCCTTGCCGATCACATGCACGTCCGCCGGCCAATATTTGGCGAACAATTCGCCCTGCGTATCGGGATAGCCGAGCGCGGTGATATAGTTGGTCAGCGCATCCACCCACACATACATGATGTGCTTGGGGTCTCCCGGCACGGGAATGCCCCAGTCGAACGTGGTCCGCGAGATCGAGAGATCCTGGAGACCGCCCGAAACGAAGCTCACCACCTCGTTGCGGCGCGCGTCGGGCGCGATGAAATCGGGATTTGCGGCGTAATGGTCCAGCAGCTTCTGTTGGTAGGCCGAGAGACGGAAGAAATAGCTTTCCTCTTCCACCCATTCCACCGGCGTGCCCTGGGGTCCGAGGCGTACGCCATCGGTATTCACCTGGGTTTCATCCTCGGCGTAATAGGCCTCGTCGCGCACTGAATACCAGCCGGCATAGGTGGACTTATAGATGTCCCCATTCGCCGCCATTTTTTCCCAGATCGCCTGGCAGGACTTCTTGTGGCGCTCTTCCGTGGTGCGGATGAAGTCGTCCACGGAGAGGCCGAACGCCTCCACCATGGCCTCGAAGCGCGGCACATTGCGCGCCAGGAGTTCCTGTGGCGTGAGGCCCGCCTTCTGGGCGGTCTGCAACATCTTGATGCCGTGCTCGTCGGTCCCGGTGAGGAAGCGCACGTCATAGCCGTCGAGCCGCTTGAATCGGGCGATGCAATCGGTAGCGATCGCCTCATAGGCATGACCCATGTGGGGCACGCCGTTGGGATAGGCGATGGCGGTGGTGATGTAGAACTTCGGCTTCGACGACATGGCGGCCCGCTTGGATGCGCGAGGAGGCTCGCCTTGGTTCGCGCTCAGGCGCGCGCGGCCTCGGCCAGCTCGGTGAAAATGCGAAAGACCAACGCCTTGCGGTCGAGATTGAACGTGTCCGCCTCGCCCGCCGCGCGCCGAACCTTCTCCCACACCTCACCCAGGCGGACAAGGCGCCCGCGCTCCCATTGGCCTTCGGTCGCGGTTTGCGCGATCCAGTCGCTCACCGCCTCGACGAACAGGTCGAACCCGTCGCCGCGATCGCCTTGCAGGCGCGCGCCGAGTGCGTGCATCTCGTCCGGCCGTGCTTTCGGCAATTGATCCAGGAGGCGCAAGGTGGCGGCCCGCACCTCCATGCCCTCTCCCCGAGCCAGGATCAGTGCCCGTCGAACGCTGCCGCCACTCGCCTCCGCAGCCTGAGGCAGGCGGGCCGGATCGAGATCGGGAATTTCCGCCCGCAGATGGTCGAGGGCCGCAAGCACGTCCGGGACCGCAAGTTCACGCAGCCGCACCAGGCGCGTGCGCGAGCGGATTGTCGGCAGCACCCGGCCAGGGGCGTGGGACACCAAGAGGAACAGGGAGCGCGGCGGGGGCTCTTCAAGCGTCTTCAGTAACGCGTTCGCACCGGCGGCGTTGAGATCGTCCACCGCATCTACGATGCATACTCGCCAGCCGCCGGAGGAGGCCGTCGCGCCGAAGAAGGCGCGCACCCGCCGTACCATCTCGGCGGGGATCATGGTGGGGATCTTGTCTTCGCCTGCTTCCGGAACACGGCGGATCGCGAGCAGGTCCGGATGTGTCAGTGCCGCGACCTGTCTGGCGACGGGCGCGCGGGCATCCATCGCGAAATCATGGCGGTCCGGCCCTGCGGGCGCACCGGAAAGCACGAAGCGGGCGATACGGTAGGCGAGCGTCGCCTTGCCGATGCCCTCCGCGCCACCGATCAGCAACGCATGGGGAAAGCGCCCCGAGCGCCAGTCGCCGAGCAGGTCTGCCTCCACAGCCTCATGGCCGAAGAGGAGCGGCTGCTCGCGGGGGTGCAGCGCGCCAGCGAGGCGGTCGCCCTCGACCGGGCCGGTCATGCCGCCGTGCTTTCGGCGGGCAGCTTCAGGCGTGCGCTCACGGCGTCCAGAACCAGCGCTGCCACACGCTCCACGTCACCTTGCGCGTCGATGATCACGCACCGCTCCGGCTCGGCGCGCGCCAAGGCGAGGAAGGCATCGCGCACCGCTGCATGATAGTCGGCACCCTCGCGCTCGAAGCGGTCGGCCGCCGCACCCTTCCCCCGTGCAGCGGCACGGGCAAGCCCAATCTGCGGAGGCACATCAAGGACCAGAGTGAGGTCGGGGACGGTGGTCCCGACGCTGACCCGGTCGAGAGCGCGCAAGAGGCGGGGGTCTGCCTTTCCCACGGCACCTTGATAGACACGGGTGGAATCGGTGAAGCGGTCGCAGATCACCCAGGTGCCTGCATCCAGGGCCGGCTGGATCACCCCGCGGACATGGTCGGCCCTTGCGGCGGCAAACAACGCGGCTTCGCCTTGCGGCCCGAGCGGCTGCGCGGCGCCCGAAAGCAGCACTTCGCGCACCTGTTCCGCCAGCGGCGAGCCGCCGGGCTCGCGCGTAATGCGGACCGCAATGCCGCGTTTTTCCAGCGCTGCGGCCAGAAGCCGAGCCTGCGTCGATTTTCCGGTGCCTTCCCCGCCTTCCAGCGTGATGAAGCGACCGCGGGCGGCAGTCATTTCTGGATCTTGGCCAGGAGCTTCGTGCCGAGGTCGCGTGCGGTGTCGCCGACAAGCACGCCGGCGCCGTCGACGGCGCGCTGCCACATGGTCCCCACCGGCACGTCGGCCATGGTGACCAAAGGCACCTGCATCACCTTGAGCTGGCCACGAGTGATTTCGAGCTGGGCGACCTCGGTGCCCTTCATGACCGGCGCGCGCAACGGGCCATGATAGGTGATGCGGGCCATCAGCTTGTCCTGGCTGTTGCGCGGCATGAGGAGGGAAATGGGCTCGCGTGCCGCCAGCCCGACCGACCCGACATCGCCGCCAAAGACCGAGGCGCGCGCAAGCTCCGCGTCGGCGGCGAAAAGTGCGCGGTGCTCAAAGGAGTGGAAGCCCCAGTCAAGGAGCCGGCGCATTTCTTCCAGGCGGACTTTCTCGGAAGGCGCACCCATGACCACCGCGATCAGGCGCTGGTTGTTTTGTACCGCCGAGCCGACAAGATGGTAGCCGGCATCCTTCACCCAGGACGCATGCAGTCCGTCTGCCCCAACCCCCGCCTCCAGGAGCGGATTGCGGTTGCGCTGCTTAATCTTGTTCCAGTCGATGCCGGGCACGGCAAAGATCGGATACAGGTCGGGAAAGGTGCGAATGATATAACGCGAGAGCTGCGCCATGTCGCGCGCCGTGGTCACCTGGCCCGGGTCGGCAAAGCCGGTGGAATTGCGGAACGATGAGCCGGTCATGCCGAGTTCCTCGGCCTTGGCGTTCATCTTGACCGCGAACTCGCCTTCGGTGCCCGCGACGCCCTCCGCGAGCGCGATCGCCGCGTCGTTGCCGGAGACGACCAGGGCACCCGTCAGCAGGTCGCCGACCCGTACGCTGCTTTTCACCGCCGCGAACATGGCTGCGCCACCTGAAGGGCCACCGCCGCGCCGCCAGGCATTTTCGCTGACGGTGAACATGGTGTCCTGGGTGATCCGACCGGAATGGATATCCTCGAACACCACAGCAGCCGTCATGATCTTGGTGATGCCGCCCGGCGGCATGGACTTTTCCGAGTCCTTGTCGAACAGGATCGCCCCGGTTGAGAAGTCCACAAGGATTGCGCTCGGGACCGAGGTCTGGAACGTGGACTGCGCCTGGACCGGCAAGGCCGCGCCCAGAACTGCAAAACCTGCCGCGATGGCGGCAGGTTTGAGGAAGCGGTTCAACTGAGCGAGAAGGCCGCGTGTGCGCGTAACCGATCCGCGGCAATGGCCGCTGGATTTAACGCCCTGATCCATCATACCCCACGCCTGCATAGCTAAGACCACTCACAGGGGCCGCGCCCACGGCCCAGCCAGAGGGAGATGGCACGCTGTGCGCCGCAGGCTGAGCCTGGAAGGCGACGCGTTGCTGTGCCGAAACGGGAGCGGGTGCCGGTGCAGCAAAGGCCGCCGAAGCGGTCCGCACCGGCACGACGGAAGGCGCGGGCTGAGCCGCCGCTTGGTGTGGCTGCGCCGGCGCGTCTTCGCCTTCCTCGTGTCCGAGATCGAAGGGTCGCTGGGGCGGTGTCGGAATCTCGCTCGCCGTCTCCAGCGGCACGGCCCGTGGCAGGTTCGGCACGAACGGTGCGGCGGAGGCCACCATGACGGCGGAACCGGTGGGCACCTGGGCGGGCTCGTTGATGCTCAGCGAGGCCGACAGACGCCGGTCGTCGGAGCCGTCGATCGGCGCGCGCGCCACATATTCCACCTTCACCTTCGCGACGCCCTTGCTGCTGAAGCCCAGCAGATCGGCGGTGCGATGCGAAACGTCGATCACCCGGTCGCGATGGAACGGTCCGCGGTCATTCACACGCACGATGATCGAATGATTGTTGTTGAGATTGGTGACGCGCACATAGCACGGCATGGGAAGAGTGGGATGGGCGGCGGAAATGGATTCGCGATCGAACACTTCGCCATTGGCGGTGAGGCGACCGTGGAAATCGTCGCCATACCAAGAGGCGATGCCTTCCGCCTTATAATTGGGATTATCGGCCGGGACATAGGTGCGCCCACCGATCACATAAGGCTTGCCGACGCGATAGGCGCCGCCACCCTTGGGCACCGGCTGGCCGTCCGCGACCACACGTGGACTGGCCGATACGCCGTATTTGGGGTCGATGTTGGAGCCGAGCTTGTTCGCACTGCTGCAACCCGCGAGAAGAAGGCAAACCGCGCCGAGGCTCAAGGTGCCGCGCCAGATGCGGAGCCGCGATGCGATCGTGTGCTCTGTCTTCATGTGCGCCCTGTCCTACCGGCCATCGACCAAGCCGACTCGCCGTACGCCCCATGGGTAGCCGTCACTATGTCACGGCAGGCTTCGATATGACAGAAATGGACTGGGGAACACGGCGAAAATGCGGCGCAGCTGCGGCCATGGTTAATGTTCTGTAATGAAGCGTTATCTGCCAAGGGTTTGAAAGAACAAGCTTCCCTCGGGTCATACGGCAAAGGCCCTGCCATTTTTTGAGCCGCTGTGGTCAAGTCGCACTTCGGTGCTGTCCGGCTCCATACCCTGTGCGCCCCCAGGCCAAAGCGCACGAAATGACTCGGAAGCGCTTCATCTCCCTTTCTGCGATGCCGAACCGAACCGTGTGAGGCCCGCGGGTCAGGAGCGGCACCACATCATCGCTCGCGTCGGCACCCGCCATGACCTTTTCATCCGCGACTGAGAAATAAATTTTGCCTTCAATCAGGCTCGAGCAACCACGGGCGACGGGTGACGCAAGCAGAGGATGCATGTTTGAATATTACACGTAGAAGGAATTAATTTCCCTAAGGAAACTGTCACCCCAATGTGTACAACCAGAAATTGTTACGGCATCACATCGGGTTTCCGAGACATGAAGTTATGATGACAATCAAATATGAGGCGGAACAACTTACGCGTTTAGAGCGCATATTCCGATCGGGAGGTGTGCCTTGCACCTCCCGGACACTTAAATGACATACGTTATTACCTCCTTAGCCTGGAAATAGTGCGATTACCGGTTGTAAAATACCTTTTTTGCCTCATTTATGGCCATTGATACCTCCTTGCTGCACTGCAATCAGTATAGATGCAGGAGGGCTCGGGGCATGACACGCAAAACGTGCAGCGATGAGCAAAGTGGACTCGCCCCATCGCGCGTTCGCACCTCCCCCACCGCTCATCATCCGGCGCTTAGGGCGCGGCTGCGCCACGTCATGCGTCTGATGTCTCAAGGGGGCACCCATGGCTGTCATCAATCTATCCGTGTCCGGCGAACCCATCGTACACGATGCACACGGAAGCCTGATCACCACGAGGCTGGACACCGGATCGGGGGCAATCGGAACAACCGGAGATAATGTCGGCGTTACCGCAACCTGGTTGAACTCTGGCACATATAATGGTCAACCCATCAGTCTGCGCGCGACGATCTTGTCAGTCGGCGATGCGAATGATTGCGTTGGATTTGATACGCTCGGGGACGACTTCATAGTCTTCCTGACGACCAATGGATCCGCGGAAAATCGCACCGCGGCAACCGCTGTTATTAAGTGGGACGTGTTAGATGCTGATACTAAGACTCCGATATCTGGAAATGTAAATGTTCAGATCGGTGATATCGACGGCATCGACGGTGTCGCCAGTACACGGGAAACAGTCACAGCATCTCAAGATAGTCTCTCGTCTTTTACCACGTCATCGAGTACGTCTATTTTAATTAGTGCCGCAAATAATCTCGTTTCCGCATCGGGGACGGAAAACAATACAATTTCGCCCGCCCCCTCGAATTCGTATGTCGGGTTTACCTTCTCGGACACATCTTCATTTATCGTCACTTACACGTTGGCCGCGAACAGTGTCACCGAGCAGGCCTTGTTCACGCACGACGGCGATTTTGATATCTCCATTTCCGGAGCCGTGATCACTTCCACGCCCCGCATCGACCTCGACGGGGACAATTCCAGCGGCCCCACAGGCGCTGACTTCGCAGCGCGCTTCGTTCAAGGGCTGGCCCGCGCCGCAATCGTCGATACCGACGTCACCATTACATCGACCGGCAATCTCACCGGCGCCACCGTGGTGCTTACCAACCGCCAAGCCGGCGACGATCTTGCCATCGGTGTTCTGCCGACCGGGATAACCGGCACGGTCGATGCAAGCGATCCTGCCAAGGTAACGGTGCAGCTGACCGGGACCGCAAGCGCCGCAGACTATCAGACAGCGCTTCAGGCCATCACATTCTCCAACGGCAGCGCGAGCGGGGGCGAAGGGATACGCGCCTTCGAGGTGTCGGTAGCGCAGAACGGAATTGAAGGAAATGTCGCCAAGACCGCGCTTTCGGTCGCCCCGAACCTCCTACTTGTTGACGACACCTATGCGGGCATTGAGGACACCCTGCTGCTGATCGACGTGTTGAAGAACGACACGGATGCCGATGGCGACACGCTGACAATCACCGCGATTAATGGGATCGCAATCCAGCCGAACAATTTCGTGAATATCGCAGGTGGAAGGATCACGCTCGATCCGAGCGGCGTTCTGATATTCCAGCCAACGGTGAATTCGGTCACGGCACCGAGTTTCACTTACACGGTCAGCGACGGACAAGGTCACATCGCCATCGCTTCGGTGAACGGCACGATGACCGCGGTCAACGATGCCCCGTCATCGAGTTCGCTATCATTCAGCTTCTCTGAAGATCAGTCGCAAATAATTTCCGTTCCACACCGGGACGTTGACAATGATGTTCTCACAATAACAAAGATAAATAGCACAGACGTAAGCATCGATGGATCTAGCGTTGTCATTGCAAGCGGGGTCATCACCTTAAACTTGGCCGGTAATATCATTTTCACACCGACCGCAAATTATAGTGGGCCTTATAC
>NZ_JBAFWT010000005.1:0-273466 GCF_043195195.1 Roseixanthobacter psychrophilus | reverse complement strand
CCACTTGACGATCGAAGCCCTCATGTGAGGGGCTGTTCGGCGAACGCATCGCCGAGAAGGCGTGAGGAGGCACCCATGAACACCGCAGCCTCGCGCCGCAATCGCGGCCTCCTGTTCGGCGCCGTCGCCATCCTTGCCGTGATCGCCATCGCCCTCGTGGCGCCGACCCACGGCTATTATCTCAACATCATGATGCAGGCGGCGACCTACGCCATTGCCGTCGCCGGCGTCGTCATCGTGCTCGGCTATTGCGGCCAGCTCGCGCTCTGCCAGGCCGCGTTCCTCGGCATCGGCGCCTATTGCGTCGCCCTCGGCACGGTGGATTACGGCCTGCCCTTCTTCGTCGCGCTCGGCATGGGCGTGGTGCTGACCGGGGTCGGCGGCATGTTGCTGGGCTTCGCCTCTCTGCGCCTCGGCGGGCATTATCTCGCCATGGTGACCATCGGCTTCCAGATGATCGTCACCATGGTGCTGACCAATTGGATCAGCCTCACCCGCGGGCCGGACGGCGTTTCCGGCGTGCCGCGCCCGGTGATCGGGCCGCTCGACCTCTCGGGCGGGTCCACCTATCTCGGCCTGTGCATGGTGTTCCTGGTGGTGGTCACGCTCTATGCCACCCTGCTGAAGACCAGCCGCCTCGGTCGGGCGATGCAGGCGGTACGCGACAATGAGATCGCCGCCTCCACCTGCGGCATCAACGTGTTTCGCACCAAGACCGTGGCCTTCGGCATCAGCGCCGCCCTGGGCGGCCTCGGCGGCGGCCTGTTCGCCGGTGCCTTCTCCTACATCTCGCCGGACCAGTTCACCTTCAACGAATCCATTGTGCTGCTCACCATGGCGCTGCTGGGTGGCGTGCAATCGCCCATCGGCGCGCTGCTCGGCACCGTTCTGCTGGTGCTGCTGCCGGAATGGCTGCGCTTCCTGCGCCAAGCCTATCTGGCGGTCTATGGCGCGGCGGTGATCGGCATCATGATCTTCCTGCCGAACGGCGTCTGGGGTCTTCTCACCAAGCGCTTCTTCAAGCCCGCCCCGGTCGAGACCGGGCCGGTGCCCCCGTTGCCGCTGCTCAGCCGCACCGGCGCCATTTCGGCCGACGTGGTGCTCGACGTCACGGGCCTTGCCAAGCATTTCGGCGGCCTCAAAGCCCTCGACGGCGTGGACTTCAAGGTCCGCAAAGGGTCGGTGCATGCGCTGATCGGGCCCAACGGCTCGGGCAAGACCACCATGCTCAACGTCATCACCGGTCTTTATGTGGCGACGGCAGGCCGGGTAAAGCTGCTCGGCGACGACATCACCGCTCTGCCGCCGCACGAGCGCACCAAGCGCGGCATGTGCCGCACCTACCAGAACATCCGCGTGTTCCGCGGCCTCTCGGTGCTGGAGAATGTCACCATCGGCGCCGAGCGGCCCGGCAATGACATTTCCGGCGCCGACGCGACGGTGGAACGGGCGCTCGCCGCACTCGACTTCGTCGGCCTGCGCAACGTCGCGCACCTGCCGGTGGGTGACCTGCCCTATGGCCACCAGCGCTATGTGGAGATCGCCCGCGCCCTCGCCGGCTCGCCCGAGATCCTGCTGCTGGACGAGCCGGCCGCCGGCCTCAACCTGACCGAAAAGGGCGAGATGGCGGAACTGCTCAAGCGCCTGAAGGGCCATGGGCTGACCATCGTCATCATCGACCACGACATGAAGCTGATCGAGCAGGTGGCGGACCGCATCACGGTGCTGAACTTCGGCCGCGGCATCGCCGACGGCGATCCCAAGTCCGTGCTCAGCCATCCCGAAGTCATCGCCGCCTATCTGGGGGAGCCGCAAAATGAAGCTGCTTGAGATCAAGGGGCTTACCGCGCGCTATACCGCGAGCGACGTCCTCAAGGGCCTGACCCTGACGGTCGAAGAGGGCGAGATCGTCGCCCTCCTCGGCTCCAACGGCGCCGGAAAGACCACGACGCTGCGCTCCATTTCCGGCCTGATGCCCAATACCTCGGGCGAGATCCTGTTCGCGGGTTCCTCGATCCTCGGCATGAAGACCGGCGCGATCGCCCGCCTCGGCATTTCCCACGTGCCCGAAGGCCGGCGGCTGTTTCCCGGCCTCACGGTGCGCGACAACATTCTGCTCGGCGCCTCCAACCGCTCCGGCATCAGCCGCGCGCAATTGGAGCGCGAGGCGGACGAGATGTTCGCCTTCTTCCCCGATCTGCAACGCCTGGAGCACGCCTATAGCTGGACCCTCTCCGGCGGGCAGATGCAGATGGTGGCGGTGGCGCGCGGCCTGATGGCCAAGCCCCGCCTGCTGCTGCTGGACGAACCCTCGCTCGGCCTTGCACCGAAGATCGTGCAGCAGGTGTTCCGCATCATCGCCCAGATCCGCGAACGCGGCACCACCGTGCTGCTGGTGGAGCAGAACGCCAACATGGCCCTCTCGGTCGCCGACCGCGGCTATGTGCTGGAGGCCGGCTCCCTGCTGGTGTCGGGAAAGCCGGACGAATTATGGAACAACGCCCAGGTGCGCGCCGCCTATCTCGGCGGCTTCGCCGCCTCCGCGTGAGTTCAAGCGGCCAGATCACCTCTTCCGAACCGGCGGCGCGGCCCGCCACCGGCTTCTTGCCTTCCAACCGGGACATTCCCAGATGACGAAAATCGCTCTTGTCGGCTGCGGCCTCGTGGGTGGCTCCTGGGGCCTCGTCTTCGCCCGCGCCGGCCTTGACGTGACGCTCTACGATCCCTCGCCCGCCTCATTGCAGGCCGCGCTCGACTTTGCTGCCGGCGCCGCCCCTGGCCTTGCCGCGCAGGGTCTGCTGAACGGCGAGACCGTCGCCGCCGTGCTCGCCCGCCTCAAGCCCGCCGCGAGCCTCGCTGAAGCCGTGGCTGACGCCGATTATATCCAGGAGAGCGCGCCCGAGCGGCTCCCCATCAAGCAGGCGCTCTATATGGAGCTGGCCAAGCTGGTGAAGGCGGATGCGGTGATCGCCTCCTCCACCTCCGGTCTGCCCGCCTCCTCCTTCACGGCCGAGATCGAGGGCCGCGAGCGCTGCGTGGTGGCCCATCCCATCAACCCGCCGCACCTCATCCCGCTGGTGGAAATCATCCCCGCCCCCTGGACTGCCGCCAGTGTGGTCGAACGCACCGACGCGCTGATGAAGCAGGTCGGCCAGGTGCCGATCCGCCTCAATCGCGAGATCGCCGGCTTCGTGGTCAACCGCCTGCAGAGCGCGGTGCTGGGCGAGGCGTTCCGCCTGGTGGAGGACGGCATCGTCTCCGCCACCGACGTGGACGCCGCCATCTCGGAAGGCCTCGGCCTGCGCTGGTTCTTCATGGGCCCGTTCGAGACCATCGACCTCAACGCCCAGGGCGGGGTCGCGGACTATTGCGCCAAGCTCGGCCCGATGTATTACGATCTCGCCAAGGAACAGGCCGATCCGCGCCCGTGGAGCGAAGCGCTGGTCGCGCAGGTCGAGGCGCAGCGGCGCGCGAAGACCCCCGCGGACAAGCTCGATGCCCGCAAGGCGTGGCGCGACCGCTGTCTCGCCGCTCTGGTGAAGGCCAAGCGCGCGGTGCTGAAGGAAAACGCCTGACCGGCGGCGGAGCGATCCGCCGCCCCTCGCCATCTCTCACAGAGTGCCCGCCATGCTGCTTGGAGTGATCGCCGACGATTTCACCGGGGCGAGCGACATCGCCAACACCATCGCCAAGGGGATCGCGCCGGAAGGCGGCCTCAAGACGGTGCAATATCTCGGCATCCCGAGCGTGCCGGCGGCGGATGATGTGGAAGCCTGCGTCATCTCCCTGAAGAGCCGCTCCATTCCGGCGGCCGAGGCGGTGGCGCAGTCTCTGGCGGCGCTCGACTGGCTGGAAGCCCAGGGCTGCCGGCAGGTGATCTTCAAATATTGCTCCACCTTCGATTCCACCCCGGAAGGCAATATCGGCCCGGTGGGCGAGGCGCTGGCGCAGCGGCTCGGCGTGAAGGGCGTGATCGCCTGCTCCGCTTTCCCGGACGCCGGGCGCACCATCTACAAGGGCCATCTGTTCGTCGGCGATCGCCTGCTGAACGAATCCGGCATGGAGCACCACCCGCTCAACCCCATGACCGACGCCGACCTGCGCCGCTGGCTGAAGCTCCAGTGCAAGGACCCGGTCGGGCTGGTGGACTGGACCGTGCTCCAACGCGGCCCCGATGCGATCCGCGAAGGCCTTGCGGCCGCAGCGGAGAAAGGCGAGCGGCTCGTCATTGTCGATGCCCTGACCAATGCCGATCTGCTCGCCATCGCCTCAGCCTGCGCCGATGCGCGCCTGATGACCGGCGGCTCCGGCATCGCGCTCGGCCTGCCGCGCAACTTCATCACGGCCGGCCTTGCCCGGGGCGGCAACCCGGCGGTGGACCTGATCGGCGGACCCGAGGCGGTGCTGGTGGGAAGCTGCTCGCGCGCCACGCTTCAGCAGATCGATGTGCACGGCAAGGACCACCCGGTGCTGGCCATCGACGTGGACAAGGTGATGGACGGCTCGATCTCCGCCGCCGACCTGGTGGCCTTCATCGAGGCCAACCCCGGCAAGGCGCCCCTGGTCTATTCCTCCTCCAAGCCCGAGCAGGTGACGGCGCTGCAGGAAAAGTACGGCCGCAGCGAAGTCGCCCACAAGCTGGACGGCATCTTCGCGCAGACCGCCAAGGTGCTCTACGACAACGGCATGCGCCGCATCGTGGTGGGCGGCGGGGAAACCTCCGGCGCCGTGGTCTCGGCCCTGGGCGTGACCTCGTTCCGCATCGGACCGGAGATCGATCCCGGCGTGCCGGTGCTGGTGGCGGAAGATGGGACCGGGCTCGGCATGGCGTTGAAGTCCGGCAATTTCGGCGCGCCCGATTTCTTCGGCAAGGCGCTCAGCGCCATTTCCGGCACGGGGGCCTGAACGCCATGAGCGATGCCGCTACCCGAGACCTCCTGGTCCGCCTCTCGCGCTCCTTGTTCGAGCGCGGCTATTCGGTCGGCTCGGCGGGGAATATCTCCGTCGCCGTGGATGACGGGGTGCTGATCACCCCCACCAATTCCTGCCTCGGCTTCCTTGAAGCCAGCCGCATCTCCAAGCTCGATTGGGACTTTCGCCACGTCTCCGGCGACAAGCCCTCGAAGGAGGTGTTTCTCCACCGGGCCTTCTACGAGACGCGCCCCGGTACCGGGGCGGTGGTGCATCTGCATTCCACCTATGCCACCGCCCTCTCCTGCCTGCCGGAAATCAATCCCGACGACTGCGTCGCGCCGCTGACGCCATACGTGGTGATGCGGGTCGGCCGGGTGCGGCTGCTGCCTTATGTGCGGCCGGGCGATCCGGCCATGGGCACCATGATCCGCGACCTCAAGGGCGAATGCGCCGCCGTGCTGCTCGCCAATCACGGTCCGGTCGTGACCGCGAAGGACCTCCAGACCGCCGTCTATGCCGCCGAGGAGTTGGAGGAGACCGCCAAGCTGCTGGTGCTCCTGCGCGACCGGCAGCCGCGCCTGCTCACCCAGGCGCAGATCGACGAACTGCACACCGCATTCCCGAAATAACCGGACCAAGCGCCATGACGATGCCGGACACCGCGCCGCGCTCCCTTGCCCTGATCCACACCGTTGCCGGCCTGGTCCCGGTGTTCGCGGATCTCACCCAGCGCCATCTGCCGGGCTGGGAGCCATTCAACATCGTCGACGAAAGCCTGCTGCGAAATACCATCCGCACGGGTGAACTCTCGCGCCTCACCATGCGCCGGCTCGCCGGCTATGTCTGGTCCGCCGTGGACGCCGGCGCGGAAGCCATATTGGTCACCTGCTCTTCCCTCGGCCCGGCGGTGGATGCGGCGATCCCGCTCTGCCCCGTTCCGCTGTTCCGGATCGACGACGGCATGGCCCTGGCGGCGCTGGAAAAGGGCACGCGCATCGGCGTGCTCGCAACCCTCTCCACCACCCTCGCCCCCACCGCCGACCTGCTGAAGCACCATGCGGCGCAGACCGGCACGCGCGTCTCCCTCACCAGCCGCGTGTGCGAGGGCGCCTTCGCGCGCCTCGCGGCGGGAGACCGCGCGGGCCATGACGCGCTGGTGCGGACCGAACTCGCGGCAATCGCCCCCAAGGTCGATGTGGTGGTGCTGGCCCAGGCTTCGATGGCGCGGGCCCTGGAAGGGCAAGGCGACGCCGGCTTTTCGATCCCGATCCTCACCAGTCCCGAACTGGGCGTGCAGCACGTGAAGCAGGCGCTGGCGCGGATCTGAACCTCGGAGCCCCGTCCCTCCGACAGCACTCGTCCCGAAAAGAGCGCGCCGGCGAGAGGCTATTTCGCCAGCACGCGCGCCAGGTCTCCTCGCGCCTTCTCGGCCCGAAGCCGGGCGCGCCAGACGCCGGCTTCGACCATGCCGGCGATCACATCGGCCATGACCTGCGCCACCGCCTCGCTGCCGCGCACGTTCATCGTCCGCTGCGAGACCACCACCGACAGGCGCCACGAGGGGGTGGGATCGACGATCCGTACTGCGACCATCTCGCCGCGCGCCATTTCCTCGGTCAGCGCGAAATGCGGCATGATCGCGAACGCGGTGGACTGGCGCACCAGCTTGGCGATGGCCGGCAGGCTGTCGCAATCCATGGCGGCCGGCACGACATCATGGCGGGCGGCGAACTGCTCCACCACCGTGCGCAGCACGTTCGGCCGCCCCGGCAGCACGATCGGCAGCTCGAACATGCGCTTGAACGAGACCTCGCCCTCCGCCGCCAGGGGATGATCCGGCGGCACGAACAGCATCAGATCCTCGACCATCATCTCGGTCCAGGCGACATGCTCGAACGCCTTATGATCGTAAAGCAGCGCCACATCGAGCCGGCCGAGCTGGAGGAATTCGTCGAGATAGCCGGTCATCGCCTCCACCACGTGCAAGGTGATGTTGGGCTGGCGCTCGGCCAAGGCATTGATCAGCGGAATGGCGAGGCCGCGGCAGGCGGACGTGGGCAGGCCGACCGAAACGCGACCGGAGGGGTTTTCCGATTGCGAGCGCACCACGTCCTTCACCCGGTCCACCTCCTGGAGGATGCGGCGGGCGTGATCATAGAGTTGCTGGCCGATTTCCGTAGGGGTCACGCCGCGCGCATGGCGCACCAGCAGTTCGACGCCCAGTTCATCCTCCAGATTTTTCATCTGCTGGCTCAAGGAGGGCTGCGCCACCCGGAGAATTTCCGCGGCGCGGGAGAAATTTCCGCTCTCCGCAATCTGGACGAAGTATTTGAGCTGACGAAGATCCATTGACCACCTTTGCGACCGTTGAATTCTGATCAGGGCGGTCGATTTGTCAAACGACTTCCTAAGCGCCAAGCTGCTCAAACTATGGGCATAGATATTGAAATAGTCTATTTTTTATATGCACTTATGTTAGTTTTGCGAGCATCACATCTGCCTATAATTTGATATTATAGGACGTACCTATATCGATGATTGGAAAATCATCTTTGCGGGGCAACCGAACTTGTCGGTAGCTTTATTGTGCAGATGGGAACACGGGCGAAATGCCCACACATCCTGTAGACAACAGGAGTATAAATACATGCCTTCACAGAATTTTTTACGCGACCGCCTGCTGGCCGCGACGGTGATGATCGGCCTGTCGTCCACCCTCGCGATGGCGCAGCAGCAGCCATGCATCGGCAACTCCGCCGCCACCACGGGTCCCGCCGCATTCGGCGGAGCCGCCATCAAGATGGGCGCGGAAATCGCCATCGAGGAGATCAACGCCAAGGGCGGCGTGCTCGGCAAGAAGCTCAGCTTCGTCCAGTATGACGATGCCGGCGCCCCGCCGCGCGGCGTCGACAACACCCGGCGCATCGCCCTCGCCGACAAATGCGTCGCCATCCTCGGCGGCTACCATTCCACCGTCGCCGTCGCACAGGCCGAGCCGGTGAACGAGATCGGCATTCCCTATGTGGGCGTGCTGGCCGCCAACACGAAGGCGATCGAGAACGGTGCCAACCCCAATTACATGTTCCGCGTCTCGGCGAAGGACAAATGGGTGGCGCGCTTCCTCGTCGAGCAGGCGCTGAAGTCCTCCAAGACCGGCAAGGTCGCCTTCTTCTACGAGAATACCGGCTGGGGCAACGGCGCCCTGCCCGACGTGAAGGACGCCATGGCCAAGGCCGGCAAGGAGCTGGTGGCCACCGAGACCTTCAACTGGGGCGACCAGGACATGAGCCCGCAGGTGATCCGCGCCCGCGATGCCGGGGCGGACGTGGTGCTGTTCTGGGCGCTCGACCGCGAGGGCAACCAGATCCTGCGGTCCATGGACAAGGTGGGCTACAAGCCGACCATCATCGGCGCCTGGGGCATCGCTGGAAACCTCGGCGAACTCGCCGGCCCGCTGGCGGACGGCGTCGAAGTCATCCAGACCTATACCTTCATGGGCGACATGGATCCCAAGAAGAAGGCGCTGTGGGAAAAGCTCCAGGCCAAGTACGGGCTGAAGCAACCCTCCGACATCAAGATGCCCTCGGGCGTCGCCAATGCCTATGACGCGGTCTACATCATCGCCGCGGCCATCGAAAAGGCTGGCGCCTTCGACTGGAAGAAGGTGCACGACGCGCTCTACACGGTGAACCTCGATGGCCTGGTCGCCGAGTACAAGCCGGCCTTCGACGCCAAGGACCCGGAGCGCCAGGACGCGATCCTGCCGAAATACTACAAGCTGACGGTGTGGGTGGACGGCAAGCTGCTGCCCATCGAGCAGACCAAGTACGGCAAGACCAACTGAGGTCGGGCGTTCCCGGCATTCCCTCCCCAGCCCTCCCCCGCACGCGGGAGAGGGCTGGGGAGGGGCCAGGGAGGGGGCTGCGCGCAACGCTGCGGCGACACCACCAAAGGCCAACACACGGGCGGCGCCATGAGCACCTTTATCCAATACACCTTATCGGGCCTCGCCATCGGCGGCATCTATGCCCTCGTGGCACTCGGCTTCCACATCATGTGGACCGCCGCCAAGGCGGTGAATTTCGCCCATGGCGACACGCTGATGATCGGCGCCGTCCTCGCCGTGCTGGGCGTCGATGCCGGCCTCCCGCTCTGGCTCGCCTGCCTACTCGGCGTGGTCGCCGGCGCGCTGTTCGGCATTCTGCTGGAACGCTTCGCCGTGCGCCCGTTCACCGGCGGCACCACCTCCATCGGCTGGATGCTCACCACGATCGCGGTCGGCATCATGATCGAGAGCCTCGCCACCATGCAGTTCGGCGGCTTTTCCCGCCCCCTGCCTTCGCCTGGGGTGGAGAAGGCCGTGCACATCATGGGCGCCGGAATCTATCCCCAGGAACTGCTGATCCCATTGGTCGCGATCCTCGCCATGATCGGCCTGAAATTCATGCAGAAGCACACGCTGGTCGGCCGCGCCATGCAGGCCGTGGCCCATGACAAGCGCGCCGCCGCCCTGATGGGCATCGACGTCAATCGCATCGTCGCCTTCTCCTTCGGCCTCGCGGCCCTGTTCGGCGCCGCGGCGGGCATTCTGGTGGCGCCGGTGATCCAGGTTTCCGCCACCATGGGCACGCTGCTGGGGCTGAAGGGGTTCGCTGTCGCCATCATCGGCGGCATCACCAGCGCGCCGGGAGTGGTCATCGCCGGCCTGCTGTTCGGCGTGATGGAGAAGTTCGTCGAGGGCTACATCTCCACCGCCGCCCGCGAGATCATCGGCTTCTCTTCCATGATCCTGGTTCTGCTGGTGTTTCCGCAGGGCCTGTTCGGCAAAAGGGAGGTGCTCAAGGTATGAGACACCTCACCACACTCGGCTTCCTCGTCTTCGCCGCGATCCTGGTCGTGGTGCCGCTCACCGCCGGCAACGAGTACGAGCTGCGCCTGTTCATGCTGTTCCTGATCTATGGCGTGATCGCCGTGGGCCTGAACGTGCTGGTGGGCCTCACCGGCCTCGTCTCGCTCGGCCAGGCGGGCCTGTTCGCCCTCGGCTCCTATACCGGTGCGATACTCGCGGTGCGGCTCGGCTTCGACATGTTGAGCGCCTGCATCGGCGCGGCCATCGTGTCGGGTCTGTTCGGCGTGCTACTGGCCTATCCGACGGTGCGGGTGCGCGGGGTCTATCTCGCGGTCGTCACCATCGCCTTCGGCATCATCGTCGAGAATGTCGCCATCGAATGGCAGTCGCTCACGGGCGGCACCACCGGCCTGTCCTCGATCCCCCGTCCCAATATCTTCGGGTATCGAATTTCAGGCTTCGCCTTTTACGGCGTCCTCGCCGTGACCCTGTTCCTGGCGACGCTAGCCACCCACAACCTCAAGCTCTCGCGTTATGGGCGGGCGATGCTGGCGGTGTCGCAGAGCGAGACCGCGGCGCGGGCGCTGGGCGTCAACGCCACCGCCATGCGCACGCTGGCCTTCGTCGTCGCCTCGGTGACGGCAGGCATCGCCGGCAGCTTCTACGCCTTCCTCAATTCCTACATCTCGCCCGACATCTTCACCTTCTCGGATAGCGTGCGCTTCCTGCTGATGGTGATCCTGGGCGGGGCCGCCTCCACCTTCGGGCCGGTGATCGGCGCCTATATCCTCACCTATCTCCCCGAGTTCCTGCAGCAATTCCAGCTCTGGCAGAAGTTCGCCTATGGCGCGCTGCTGCTGGTGGTGATGTTCGCCCTGCCGCGCGGCATCGTCGGCACCCTCTGGTCGCTGGTCACGCGCCTCAAGCCGCAGAAGCGCGAGGCGGACCCGGCCGAAGGCATCCCGGCCGAGCAGACCCTGCGCCGCGACGTGCGCGAGGGAGAGGCAGAGCTGGTGGCGCGCGACCTGACCGTGCGCTTCGGTGGCCTCACCGCCCTTTCCAAGGCGTCGCTGCGGGTGAAGCCCGGCGAGGTGCATGCCCTGATCGGGCCGAACGGCGCCGGCAAGTCGACGTTCGTGAACACCATTTCCGGCTTCTACCAGCCGACCGAGGGCGAATTCGAACTGGACGGCATCCAGCTCACCGGCAAGCGCTCCCACGAGATCGCCCGGATCGGTCTCGCCCGCACGTTCCAGAACACCGAATTGTTCGGCGACCTCACGGTGCTGGAAAACGTCATGGTGGGCTACCAGCAGCGCCTGACCTACGGCATCGCTGACGCGCTGCTGCGCACCCCGCGCCTGCGGCGGGAAGAAAAGGAAAGCCGGCGCGCCGCCATCGGCCTGCTCACCTTCGTCGGGCTCGATGCCTATGCCAACGAGCAGGCCCGCTTCCTGCCCTTCGGCCTTCAGCGGCGGCTGGAAATCGCCCGCGCGCTGGCGGCGAAACCCCGCCTGCTGCTGCTGGACGAACCCGCCGCCGGCCTCACCACCCAGGAGATCGACGAACTGGAGGCCATGATCCGCCGCATCGCCGCCCTCGGCATCTCGGTGTTGCTGATCGAGCATCATGTGGAACTGATCATGGCGGTCGCCGACACCGTTACCGTGCTGGACTACGGGCAAGTGATCGCCAGCGACACCCCTGCCGTGGTGCAGGAGGATCCGCGCGTGATCGAGGCCTATTTCGGCGCCTCCCTGGACCAGGACAAGGCTGAGGAGGAACTGGCATGAGCGAAGGCGAAATCCTGCTCGACATCCGCAGCCTGGAACTGCGCTACGGCGCGGCGGTGGCGGTGCGCGACATCTCGTTGAGCGTGAAGCGCGGTCAACTGGTCGCCGTCATCGGCAACAACGGCGCCGGCAAATCCTCCATGGTGCGCGGCGCCACCGGGCTCGTGCGGCCGTCCGGCGGGCAGGTCTTGTTCAAGGGCGAGGACACGACCCGCCTCTCCGCCAACAAGAAGGTGGCCCGCGGCCTGGTGATGGTGCCGGAAGGGCGCCTACTGTTTCCCGACCAGAGCGTCGAGGACAATCTCATCCTCGGCGCCTATGCCCATGGCGGGCTCAAGTCCGAGCGCTCCAAGGCAACCCTGGAGAAAGTGCTCACGCTGTTTCCGCGCCTGAAGGAGCGGCTGCCCCAGCAGGCCGGCTCCATGTCCGGCGGCGAGCAGCAGATGCTGGCCATCGCGCGCGGGCTGATGGCGGAGCCCGAGCTGCTCATCATCGACGAGCTTTCGCTCGGCCTCGCCCCCAAGATCGTCGACCAGCTCATGCGGGTCCTCGCCGACCTCAACAAGGACGGCCTCACCATTCTGCTTGTCGAACAGCTTGCCTCCTACGCGCTCGCCATCGCCGACCACGCCTATGTGATCGCGAACGGGCGGGTGGCGCGCCACGGGCCGAGCGCGGATCTCGCGCGCGATCCCGAGGTGATGGAGGCGTTCCTCGGCAAGAAGAAAAAGGCGGC
The DNA here is from genome assembly GCF_043195195.1 of Roseixanthobacter psychrophilus. Taxonomy (NCBI): domain Bacteria; kingdom Pseudomonadati; phylum Pseudomonadota; class Alphaproteobacteria; order Hyphomicrobiales; family Xanthobacteraceae; genus Roseixanthobacter; species Roseixanthobacter psychrophilus. The sequence goes on along the minus strand of NZ_JBAFWT010000005.1, from coordinate 261,174 downwards.
GGCCTGAACGCGCCCGAATGCCAGCAATTCACCCGAAGACCAAGCCCGCCAAGGAGCAACCATGTCCAAAGTCATCGATCTGAGCCTCCTCATCGAGGACAATATGCCGGCCCACAAGCTGTTCCAGCGGCCGGTGATCACTACCCATATGAGCCATGAGGGATCCAAGGCACTCAATCTCGGCGTGCCCGGCGATGCCATGACCTTCCAGACCAATTTCATCGCCATGCTGGACCATGTGGGCACCCATGTGGACGCCTATCGCCACGTGAACGCCGAGGGCGCGCCGGTGGACGAGATGCCGCTGGAGATGTTCATGGGCAAGGCCGTGTGCTTCGACCTGCGCCACATCCCCGACCTCGGCGACATCACCGCCGAAGACATGGAAGCAGCCGAGAAGAAGGCCGGCGTGACCGTGGACGGGCATATCGTGCTGCTGTGCACCGGCTTCCACGCGCGCAATTATCCGACCCTGGATTCGGTTTGGAAAAACCCGCTGCTGACCGTGGAAGCCACCCAGTGGCTCTATGATCGCGGCTCCAAGATGCACGGCGTCGAAGGCCCCTCCACCGACAAGCCCACCGACAACATCTTCGCCCAGCACCGCCTGTGCCGCGACCTCGGGGTCAGCCATTGGGAATGGCTGGTGAACCTGGAGGAACTGATCGGCAAGGGAGAGTTCCAGTTCTTCGGCGCGCCGTTGAAGTTCAAGGGCGGCTCGGGCTCCCCGGTGCGCGCGTTCGCCATCCTCAACTGACCGCATACGTCTCTGATGCCCTGACGAGACGTATCGGCGCACCGGATGGTGACTGCCAACCATCCGGTGCGTCGTTCATTTGCCTTTGCCCGGAGAGCCCGATGTCCGCCGCATTCGACACCATGAGCGCCCTGGAGCTGCGCCGCCGCATCGTCGCGCGGGAGATTTCGCCGGTGGAAGTGACGCGGCGGGCGCTGGACAAGGCCCAGGCGACCCAGGGCACGCTCAACGCCTTCTTCGTGCTGATGGAGGACGAGGCCATGGCCGCCGCCCGCCGCGCCGAGGATGCGGTGATGAAAGGCGCGCCGCTCGGCCTGCTGCACGGCCTGCCGTTCTCGGCCAAGGACCTCATGGCGGTGAAGGGCCAGCGCTATGCCTCCGGCTCGCGCACCATGGCGGAGAATATAGCCCAGGTGGATGCTCCCGCCGTCGAGCGCGCAAAAGCCGCCGGCGCCATTCTGATCGGCAAGACCACCACCAGCGAATTCGGCTGCAAGCCGGTGGGCGACAGCCCGCTGACCGGCATCACGCGCCACCCCTGGAATCTCGACAAGACGCCCGGCGGCTCCAGCGCCGGGGCGGCCGCCTCGGTGGCGGCGGGCATCACGCCGTTCGCGCTCGGCACCGACGGCGGCGGCTCGGTGCGCATTCCCTGCGCCTTCACGGGGCTTGCCGGCATCAAGGGGCATTTCGGCCGCGTGCCGGTGTGGCCGACCTCCGCCACGCCGACGCTCGCTCATGTGGGGCCCCTCGCGCGTTCGATGGAAGACGCGGCACTGCTGTTCTCGGCCATTGCCGGTCCCGACCGGCGCGACCCGTTCGGCGTCGCGGGCCCGGTGCCGGACGTGATGGGCGCTACCCAGGCTTCGGTTGCCGGCATGCGCGTCGCCTACAGCCCGACGCTGGGCTATGCCCGCCCGGCGCCGGAAGTGCTGGCGATCACCGACCGCGCCGCCAAGACATTCGAGAGCCTCGGCTGCCATGTAGACTTGGTGGAGAACGTGTTCGACGCCGACCCCGCCGACCTTTGGACCGCGGAATTCTATGCCGGCGTCGGCATCCGCCTGCGGTCCTTCATGGAGAACCAGCGCGATCTGCTCGACCCGGCGGTGGCCGACGTGCTGGCCCCCGCGCTCGCGCAGGAGATGCGCAGCTATTATTCCAGCGTGTTCGAGCGCTACGCCCTGCGCGAGAAGCTGCGGACCTTCTTCGAGCGCTACGACATCCTGATCTCGCCGGTGCTGCCCGTGACCTCGCTCGATGCCGGCAAGAACATTCCCGACAGCCTGCCCGACCGCAACCTCGTCTCCTGGGTGTTCTACACCTATCCCTTCAACCTCACCGGCCAGCCGGCCGGCGCGGTGTGTGCAGGGATCGCGGACGACGGGATGCCGGTGGGGCTGCAGATCGTCGCGCGCGCCTATTGCGAGGACGATGTGGTGCGCGCCGCCTGCGCCTATGCCCGCACCCAGCCGGCCGGCTACAACGTGCGGGCATTCGACGCCTGAGCGGATGCCGGCTCAGGCGGTCGCCGCCGTTTCATCCTCCCAGCGGACGGAAATCTCGATCAGATTGGCGTCGGGATCGTGGATGTAAACAGAGCGCAGCGGCATGGTCGCGCCGGTGCGCCGCACCGGGCCGGCGACGATCGGCACCTGGCACGCCGCGAGATGGGCTATGACCTCATCGAGACGGACCGCGGAAAGGAGGCACAGGTCCACTGAACCTGGGGTCGGGTGCTCTGCGATTGCCACGATATCCTGCGTCGAACGCCCGTCCTGAAGGTTGAACTTCTGTGCGCCGAACGCGAGCGCCACGCGGCTTTCGCCGAACACCTCTTTGCGCATGCCGAGAACGTGGGTGTAAAATTCCACGGTGCGGTCAATGTCCGCCACCGTCAGCACGATATGGTCGATGGATGCGATCTGCACGTGTCTCTCCCCCGCAGCTTTGTTCAGGCGGCAGGGAAGGTAAAGCAGGCTGGCACACCTCGCCAGCGCGCGCGGACTTCAGCGGCCGCGACGGGTGGGCGCCCGCCCGCTGATGGAGCGCACCAGCCCGGTCTTCACGCTCGCCACATGCTCGCGCATCAGCATTTCCGCACGATAGGCATCGCGGAGGAGAATGGCGTCATAGATGCGATGATGATCCTCGTGCCGACGGCGCACTTCGAGATATTCAAACGACACCACGTTGCGGTGCGAGGATTGGGGCACGCTCTGGCACATGCGGATCATGTCCCCCAGCATGCGGCAGCGCGAGGCAGTGTGGATGGTGTCGTGGAAGGCGAAATTGACCGCGCCGTAGCCGATCCGGTCCGCTTCCCCCAAGTCTTCCTTGGCAAGAATGGCGTCGCCATCGGCGAGCGCCCCCTCGATCACCGCCCGCTCCTCGTCGCTGAGGCCGCGCTCGGCGGCGAGCCGCGCCGCCAGGGATTCCAGCATGGTGCGGATCTCATAGGCATCGACGATCTCGGAGGTGAGGAAACGGCGCACCGAATAGCCGCGGTTCGGCGCATATTCGAGCAGGCCCTCGCTGGCGAGCGACTGGAGCGCCGAGCGAATCGGCGTGCGCGATACCCCGAGCCGCTCGCTGAGCCGCACCTCGTGAAGCCGCGCGCCAGGCTCGAAATCCCCCGAGAGGATCGACGCGCGAATGCGATCGGCGACCGAGAGCGAGCGGGTGGGCGCGCGGCCTGCATCCGTCCCTTCCGGCAAAGAGTCCGGGGCAGATTCGCCAAGCGCGTCGGAAACGGTCGCTGACATGCGGGGTGGAAGCTCCTTTTGACCAGCCATAGCCGCCATACCCAGCCCGTGCAAGGATACAATCCTTTCCATCGCAGAAGCGAGTGTCCGGGACGGTATCTGATCAGATAGGCCCCGAAAATACATAGCTTCAAGCCTAAAATGGGGGCAGAAGCCGGTGATTTTTTAGTCACGAATTGTATACATTCATTCTTGACGCTACGAAGATTGTACGCAATTTTTGCATTCTCAGACCGCACCAGGAAGGACTGCTGAACCCAATGTCCGCCCCGCTCGCCCCCATAGGATTTGCCGCTGCCAACGGCCGCATGTCGGCTGTGCTGCCGGTCCGGCACGCGCGCCGCCTGCCCCGCGGCGGAGCGGCGACATGAGGGTCCGCGTCAGCCCCCCACGCACCAAGGCAACCATCCTCTCCGGTCGGCCGGTCCTGGCGGTCAATCCGGGCGGGGTGTCACTGTCGGCGGTCGAGGCGCTCGCGGCCTGTGGCGCAGACTGCCTGTTCATCGATTGCGAGCGTACGGCGATCTCCATAGAGAGCGTGCCGATGCTCGCCCGTATCGCCCAGGCGAGCGGCATGAGCGCGGTGGTGCGCTCGCCCTCGAAGGATCCCGCGATCCTCACCCGCTATTTCGATTGCGGCATCGACGGCCTGGTCCTGCCCCAGGTTGAAAGCGCCGAGGCCTGCGCGATGCTTTACGCGACGGCGCGCGCGGCCACACGCGGCCGGGCAGCCGACCTGATGCTGATCGCCCAGATCGAGAGCGTCGAAGGCCACGCCAAGCTCGACGAGATCGCCGCTGCGCCCGGCATCGACCTGATCCTCGTCGGACCCAACGACCTCTCCCATTCCATGGGGTTCCTCGGCGATACCAGCCGCCCCGAACTGGTGGCCGCGGTGGACGACATCACCTTGCGCCTCGCCGCCGCCGGCCGCGCATTCGGCCTTCCGGTGACCGAGCAGACCACGGCGCACTGGGTCGGGCGCGGCGCCACTTTTCTTTATGCGACGCTGGAATCCCTGCTGCGCCCCGGCGTGGTCGCCATCCGGCGGGCGGCAGCCGCATGACACACCCGCATTGTTCCCGCATCGCTGCATTTCGCGGAGAGTTTCGATGACCATGCTGCCGCGCGAACGCGCGCCCTTTTCCGCCATTGTCGACCGCCCGCCGCTCAAGCTGCCCGGCAAGGCGCGCGTGGTGCTCTGGACCATCGTGAATTTCGAGGTGTGGGACATTGCCCGCCCCATGGCCCGCCAGGTTCTTCCCGCCCCCACCGGACAGGTGCTGCTGCCCGACGTGCCGAACTGGAGCTGGCACGAATACGGCATGCGGGTCGGCGCATGGCGCTTCTTCAAATTGTACGAAAAGCTCGGCATCCGCCCCACCCTCTCCATCAATGCCCGGGTGTGCGAGGATTATGAGCGCGTGGCCGCGCAGGCACGCGACGCCGGGTGGGAATTCATGGGCCACGCCTATGACCAGGGGCCGATCCACAAGCAGGAGGATCAGCGCGGCATGATCTTCCGCTCCATGGACATCCTGGAGACATTCACCGGCAAGAGGCCCAAGGGCTGGCTTGGACCGGGCCTCACGCAGACCCTCGACACGCCGGAAAACCTCGCCGAGGCCGGCGTCAAATATATCGGCGACTGGGTGTGGGACGACGAGCCCTGCGACATCTCCACCGCCAAGGGGTCGCTGGTGACGCTGCCCTATACGGTCGAGCACAACGACATTCCCATGATGGCCGTGGCCCATCATGAATCGGCCTATTGGGTGCAGCGCTTCAAGGACAGCATCGACCGCCTGCATGCCGAGGGCGAAGAGCGGGCGAAGATCATGGCGGTGGCGATCCACCCCTACATCTCCGGCCAGCCCCACCGCATCAAGTATCTGGAACAGATCTACGACTATGCCGCGAGCCTCGGCGACGTGCTGTTCTGGAACGGGGAAGAGATCCTCGACTGGTACCAGGCGACAAAGACAAAGGCGTGAGCAGATCCATGAGCCCTTCGACCGCCTTCGCCGTTCCCGTTCCCGAGGTCGTCTCTCTGCCCGTGGTGGGCCGCGAGACTCGCTTCCCCGTGCGCCGCGTCTATTGCGTCGGCCGCAATTACCTTGCCCATATCCGCGAGATGAAGGAAGCGGAAGACGAACGCGACCCGCCCTTCTTCTTCCAGAAGCCGCGCGACAGCATCGTCGCCGACGGCGCCACCATTCCCTATCCTGCCGATACCCGCGATTTCCAGTATGAGATCGAGCTGGTGGTCGCCATCGGCGCGACCGCGCGCAACATCGACGTCGCGCAGGCGCAGGATGCCATCTTCGGCTATGGCATCGGCATCGACCTGACCCGCCGCGACCGCCAGCGCGATTGCCGCGACAAGCGCCTGCCGTGGGAAGCCGGCAAGGCGTTCGATCTCTCCGCCCCGTGCGGCCCGCTGTACCCCGCCGGTACCGGCGGCGATCCCGCGCACGGCGCCATCACGCTCAGCGTCAACGGCGTCGAGCATCAGCGCGGCGACCTCGCGCAAATGATCTGGAACGTGCCGGAGATCGTCTCCAACCTCTCGCGCTCCTATATGCTGGAGCCCGGCGACCTGATCATGACCGGCACACCCGCCGGGGTCGGCGAGATGCGCCCGGGGGACCGCATCGTCGGCGCCATCGACGGCTTCGGGACCTTGACCCTCACCATCGGCGAACCGGAGGCCTGAGACATGCTGCCCACCGAGCGCATCTCCTTTTCCCCCATTTCCCGCCGGCCGAAACTGACGCTGCCGGGCGGCGCGCGCATGGCGGTGTGGGTGATCGTCAATATCGAGGAATGGAACCCGCGCGAGACCATGCCGCGCACCGTCCTCACCCCGCCGGCCGGCGGCTCGCCGACACCGGACATCCCCAACTGGGCCTGGCATGAATACGGCAACCGGGTCGGCTTCTGGCGCATGCTGGAAGTCTTCGACGAATTCGCATTGCCGGCCGTGCTGGCGATCAACGGCTCGGCCATCTCCAGTTACGCGCCGATCGCGGAAGCGGCGCTGGAGCGCAATTGGGAATTCATGGGCCACGGCTTCTCGCAGAAGAACATGCAGAAGGTGCCCGACGAGCGCGAGGACATCGCCAAGACCACGCAAGCCATCGAAGCCTTCACCGGCAAGCGGCCGCGCGGCTGGCTGGGGCCGGGCCTCACCGAGACCTGGGAGACCCCCGACATCCTGGTGGAGCAGGGTTACGATTACGTCTGCGATTGGGTGCTGGACGACCAGCCGGTGGTGCTGAAGACCCGCACCTCCCCGATCGTCAATATTCCCTACACGCAGGAATGCAACGACGTGGCGATGATGCTGATCCAGCATCACAAGGCGAGCGAATATTACGACCGCGCTATCGACCAGTTCGAGCAGATCCACCACGATAGCCGCGATAGTGCGCGCATCATGGCCTTGGTGGTTCACCCCTACATCATGGGCGCGCCGCATCGGCTGAAGCATTTCCGCAAGATCTTCGAGACCATGAAGGCGAAGGACGACGTCGCCTTCATGACCGGCGAACAGATCTACGACTGGTATCTCGGCCAGCGGCCCGACGCCCTCAGCGCGGCGGATGCGGGATGAACAGCCTCAACGCCTTCCAGCTCCTCAACGGGCTCACCTTCGCGGCGCTGCTGTTCATCGTGGCCTCTGGCTTCACGCTGATCTTCGGCTTGCTGCGGATCGTGAACCTCGCGCATGGTGCACTGTATCTGCTGGGCGGCTATGCGGGCTATGCGGCGGCGAGCGCCAGCGGCAATTTCTTCCTCGGCATCCTCGCCGCCATGGCCGTGGTGGCGGCGACCGGGCTGGTGCTCGACCAGGGACTTCTGCGCTTCGTGCGCGGGTACGAACTGCGCCAGGTGCTGCTGACGCTCGGCGTGGCGTTCATTCTCAACGACATGACCCTGGTGATCTTCGGCGGCGACACCTACACGGTCCCGGCGCCGGAATTCCTGCGCGGCGCGGTGCGCTTCGCCGGGCTGTTCTATCCCAAATACCGCCTGTTCGTGCTGGCGCTGGGCATCGTGATCTTCATCGCGCTGTGGCTCTTGCTCAACAAGACCCGGCTCGGCGCCCTGATCCGGGCCGGCGTGGACGATCCGGAAACCATCGAGGCGATGGGCATCAACATCCGCCGCATCTTCCTGCTCACCTTCATGCTCGGCGCGGCCCTTGCCGGGCTCGGCGGGGCGGTGGGCGGCGCCTTCCTCACACTTTACCCGAGCGCGGATGCGGAGATCCTGGTGTTCTCGCTGGCGGTGGTGATCATCGGCGGGCGCGGCAGTCTGGTCGGGGCGGCGGTGGGGGCGCTGATCGTCGGGCTGCTCAATACCGTCGGGCAGGTGATGTTCCCGGAATTCGCTTATTTCGTCATCTTCGGCCCCATGGCGGCAATCCTCGCCTTCCGCCCCCTCGGCCTGTTCGGAAAGGCGGCGTGATGGCTTCCCCCGTGCCCAATCCCGCCCCTCTGCCCGCCCGCGATACCGGCATGTCGCGCCTCGCCATGGGGGCGGTGGCGGTGGGCGCGCTGGTGTTCGCGGTGCTGCCGCTGATGCTGCCGACCTATCAGGTGAGCATCCTTACCGAAGTGCTGATCTTCGCCGTGCTGGCCATGGCGGTGGACATACTCGCCGGCTACACCGGGCGCACGCCGCTGTGCCACGGCGCCATCTTCGGCGTCTCCACTTACGTGGTGGTCTATTGGACCGCCCATATGGGCGGCTCGCCCTATGTGGGCGCAGCCGTTGGCATCCTGGCGGCGACCGGTGTCGCGGCCGTCTTCGCGTTGCTGGCGATCCGTACCTCGGGTGTCTATTTCCTGCTGCTCACCCTCGCGCTCGGCATGATCGTCTGGGGCGTGTGCCTGCGCTGGACCAGCGTCACCGGTGGGGAAAACGGCCTGCGCGGCGCGGTGCGGCCGGCCGCCCTCGCCGATGGCTTTTCCTTTTATTACGCGGTGTTCGTGGCGGTGGCCGTGGTCGCCTTCGTGATGTGGCGGTTCGTGCGCTCGCCCTTCGGGCTGACGCTGCGCGGCATCCGCGACAGCGAGAGCCGCATGCGCTCGCTCGGCTATAACGTGCCGGCGCATCTGTTCCTGGCCTTCACCATCTCCGGCTTCTTCGCCGGGATCGCCGGGGCGCTCTACGCCATGTTCAACGATTTCGTCAGCCCCTCCACGGTCGGTCTCTCCCAATCGGTGGAAGGGCTGCTGATGGCGATCACCGGCGGGGTCGGCACCTTGTTCGGCGCGTTCATCGGGTCTTTCGCCATCATCGGGCTGGAAAATCTCGTCAGCCTCTACACCGAACGCTGGCAGAGCGTGCTTGGCCTGATGTTCGTGCTGATCATGATCTTTGCCCCCGAGGGCATCCTCGGGCGGATCCGCAGCTTTGTGGCGCAACGTCGCCGCTGAAGACGACAACAACCAAAACCAGACAGGAGCGGGACAGATGGATCGCAGGACGTTTCTGAAATCAAGCGCCGCGCTGGCCGCCGTCGGCACCGTGGCGATGCCTTACGTCGCCCGCGCGCAGGCGAGCGGACCGATCAAGATCGGCGTCATGGCGCCGCTCACAGGCGTCGTGGCGGCCGGCGGCCGCGAGATGGTGGACGGCTTCAACATGTATTGGGAGGAGCGCGGCTTCCAGTCCGGCGGCCGCAAGGTGGAACTGGTCGTCGAAGACGACGCGTCCAACCCCGATACCGCGCTCCAGAAGGCCCGCCGACTGGTCGAGCAGGCCAATGTGGACATGCTGTTCGGCAACCTGCTTGCCAACACCGGCCTTGCGGTGGCGAATTATGTGAAGGGCAACGGCACGCCCTATTTCATCCCGATCATCGCCGCCGACGATCTCACCCAGCGCAACCGCATCAAGAATGTGATCCGGGTTGCCGGCTACACCGCGAGCCAGTTCCCCCGTCCGCTCGCCGACTGGTGCCTGAAGCAGGGCTATCGCAAGGTCGCCACCATCAGCCAGGACTATACGTTCGGGCACGAGCAGTGCGGCGGCTTCTGCCAGACCTTCACCGAGGGCGGAGGCAAAGTGCTGGGCCAGTTCTGGCACCCACTTAACACCTCGGACTTCAGCCCTTATCTCGGCCAACTGGCCAATCTCGGTGCCGACGTCATCTTCTGCATGGAGACCGGCGCCGACGCCACCCGCCTGATGCAGCAATATGCGAACTTCGGCCTCAAGGGCCAGATCCCGCTGGTGGGCGCCATGAACGTCACCGACCAGTCGGTGATCCGCACCATGGGCGACGAGGTCGAGGGCGTGATCGTGGCCGCCCATTTCGCCGAAGGGTCGGACAATCCCCGCACCAAGGAGTTCGTCGCCGCTTACGGGAAGAAATTCTCGAAGCTGCCCTCGCTCTACGGCTTCTCCATGTATTCCGGCGCCATGTGGATCGATGAAGCGCTGAAGCCGCTCAACGGCGCCACCGCCGACCGCGACGCGTTCCTGGCCTCGGTGATGAAGACCGAACTCGTCAACTCGCCCTTGGGCACGACCGTGAAGCTCGATGCGTTCGGCAATCCGATCTACGACGTGTCGATCCGCAAGGTGGTCAAGAATGCGGAGGGCAAATATTGGAACGTGCCGATCGCGTCCTATCCCAACGTGTCGCAGTTCTGGAAATACGATCCGGAAACCTACATGAAGCAGCCTCCGTACTCGCGTGAGTTCCAGGGCATCAAGAAAAGCTGAGATGCCGAGGCGGAGCTTTCCCACACCCCCGGGGAGGCTTCTCATCGGCTGGCGAGAGGGGTGGGCTCAGCCCTGACGTCCACCCCTCTCGCTTCCCCTTCGCCAGCAGGCTGGCCGGCATAGAACCGAGGCGCCCCGCGTCGTGACCGATTTTCTGCAACTCGATTCCGTCACGGTCCAGTTCGGCGCTCTGCGCGCCGTGGATGCCGTGTCGATCCGCGTCCGCCATGGCGAGCGGCGGGCCATTATCGGCCCCAACGGCGCCGGCAAGACCACCTTGTTCAATGCCATCACCGGCGTCGTGAGCGCCACCTCCGGCAAGGTGATGTTCGCTGGCAAGGACGTGACCCGCGCGCCGGTGCACGAGCGCGCCCGGCGCGGCATGAGCCGGACTTTCCAGATCACCAATCTGTTTCCGAACCTCACGGTGGCGGAGAATATGCGCCTAGCCCTGCGGGGCCTCTCGCCGCGCAAATTTTCCTTCTTTGGCAAGGATGCGCTCGACGCGGAGGAAACCCGCCGCGCCGGCGCGGCGCTTGAGATTTCCCGCTTGCACACCCGGCGCGACGCTGCGGTGAAGGAATTGTCCTATGGCGAACAGCGCCAGCTGGAAATGGCCATGGCCCTGGTCGCCCAGCCCAAGCTGCTGCTGCTCGACGAACCCGCCGCCGGCCTCTCCCCGGCCGAGCGCGTGATCGTCTCCGACATCATCCGCGCCCTGCCGCGCGAGCTGACCCTGGTGCTGATCGAACACGACATGGACCTGATCCTCTCGCTGGTGGACTACGTCACCTGCCTCAACAACGGCAAGCTACTGGTGGAAGCGCCGCCATCGGAGATCCGGGGCAACAGCGACGTCCAGGACGTCTATCTCGGCAAGGCGCGGCACAATGCTTGAGGTCGAGGACATCCATTCCTATTACGGCGACGCCCATGTGCTCCACGGCGCGACCCTGAACGTCGGCAAGAGCGAGGTGGTCGCCCTGCTGGGCCGCAACGGCATGGGCAAGACCACCCTCATCCGCTCCATCATGGGGCTGTCGCCGCCCAACGTGCGGCAGGGCGCGGTACGCTGGAAGGGCAAGAGCCTGCTCGGCGTCGCCCCCCATCTCATCGCCCGCGGCGGCATCGCTTTGGTCCCCCAGGGCCGGCGGCTGTTTCCCTCGCTCACCGTGACCGAGCACCTCACCGTGCTGAAGCCCGCCAGCGCCACCCATGGCTGGACCGTGGCAAAGGCGTTCGAATTCTTCCCGCGCCTTGCCGAGCGCCGGCACCATCGCGGCAACCAATTGTCCGGCGGCGAGCGGCAGATGCTCGCGGTCGCCCGCGCCCTGATGATCGACCCCGAGCTGATCTTGATGGACGAGCCGTCCGAGGGCCTCGCGCCGGTAATGGTGCAGCATCTCGAAGGCATCATCGCTGAATTGAAGCGCGCCGGTCTCTCGATCCTGCTGGTGGAACAGAACCTCTACAGCGCGCTGGCCGTCTCTGACCGGGTCTACATCCTCGAAACCGGACGCGTGGTGCACGAGGCACCCGCCGCCGAAATCGCCGGCCAACCGGAAACCCTCACCCGCTTCCTCGGTGTGCACTGAAGGCCCTGACCATGACCGACGATGATTGGACAAGCCGCATCCGCGCGCTCAACGGCGTCACCCTCGATCCCGCCCAGGCTGCGGCGGCGCGCGACGTGGCGTTGCCGATCAATGCGACGATCGAAGCGGCGGCGTTGAAGCGGATCACGCTCGCCGATGCCCCCTGGAGCTTCGCCACCCTGTGCGCCAGCTTCGCCGCCCCAAGCACCGACACAAAGGCCAAGGCATGAGCGCAATGCAGGAATGGGGCGTCGTCGCCACGGCCGACGCCATCGCGAAGGGCGAGGTTTCCGCCGAGCAGGTGGCCACCCACGCCCTCGACCGGCTGGAGCGCATGGGTCCCCGGTTCAATGCCATCATGCTGATCACCCGCGACAGCGCGCTGGACGCGGCGCGGGCGGTGGACCAAGCGCGAGCGCGGGGCGAGACGCTCGGGCCGCTGGCCGGCGTCCCGCTCGCCCACAAGGATCTCTATTACCGTGCCGGGCGTGTGTGCACCGGTGGGTCGCTGATCCGCAAGGATTTCGTCCCCGACACCACCTCCACCGCCCTGGAGCGGCTGGACGCGGCGGGCGCGCTCGATCTCGGCACGCTGCATCTCGCCGAACTCGCGCTCTCGCCCACCGGCTTCAATGCCCAGTATGGCCACGGTCTGAACCCCTGGAACATCGCCTATGGACCGGGCGGCTCCTCCTCCGGCTCCGGCGCGGCGGTGGCGGCGCGGCTGGTGCCGGCGGCGCTCGGCTCGGATACCGCGGGATCCATCCGCCATCCCGCGGGCATGTGCGGCATCACCGGAATCAAGCCCACCCACGGCCTGGTGCCTCTTTATGGCGCCATGCCGCTCGCGCCCTCGCTGGATACGCTCGGACCGCTTGCCACGAGCGCGCGGGATGCGGCGCGCATCCTCTCCGTGATCGGCGGCCCGGATCCCCGTGACGCAGCCAGCGTGAACGCGAAGGTCCGCAACTACGAAGCGGGGCTCACGGGCGATCTCGCCGGCCTCACCATCGCGGTCCCGCAGGCCTATTATCGCGAGGCCGCGACGCCCGAGATCAACGCTCTGCTGGACGAAAGCCTTCGGGTGATGAAGGCCGCCGGTGCGCGCGTGATCGAGACCTCGGTGCCGGACATGGCCCTGATCAATGCCCTCATCATGCTGGTGATGGCCGTGGAGGGCGCGACCCTGCATCGCCGGGCTCTGGCGGAACGCCCGCAGGACATCGGCGCCCAGGTGCGCGCGCGCCTGATGCCGGGCCTCTCCTACCCCGCGACCCGTTACGCCGAGGCGTTGATGATGCGCGGCACCATCGCCCGCGAATGGCTCGCCACCGCCATGGGCGAGGCGGACATGGTGCACATCCCGACTTTCGCCATCCCGGTGCCCTCGATCGCCGAGACCACGCAGGCCGACTTCGCAACCGTGCTCGGCAAGCTCACCCATTGCACGCGCGGCATTAATTATCTGGGGTTGCCGGCGGTCGCCGTACCCTGCGGATTCACCTCCAATGGCCTGCCCGCTTCGTTCCAACTGGTCGGCCGCCCCTACGCCGAAGACGTGCTGCTGCGCGCGGCCGACGCGTATCAGCACTTGACCGACTTCCACACGCGCATTCCGCCGGACTGCGGCTCGCTCTGAGCCCGGCAGCAGGTTTGGTCACACTGCGTGGCGGGCGGTTGGCCCCGCCCGCCGAAGCCTGAAAACGCTCCTCCCGACCGGAGGCGGCGCGTTTTGGCATGTCTGCACGCAGAGAAAGTCTCTTTTTTAATCAAGTACTTGCTTAAAATTTGGCCTTGACCAAAACGGCATCGCTTCGTCTCATGTGGACAAATATCTGATCCGATATATCGCTGAGGATGACATGTCCCGTGTCGAAATCCGCCACCTGAGAAAAATCTATTCGGTCCCCGGAGGGGACGAGGTGGTTGCTCTTCAGGACTTCAGCTTGGACATCGCCACGGGCGAGTTCATCTGCCTGCTTGGTCCTTCCGGCTGCGGGAAGACTACGGCGCTCAACATCGTCGCCGGCCTGCTCAAGCAGTCGGGTGGCGAGGTGCGGGTGGATGAGCGCAAAGTCACCGGCCCCGGTCCCGACCGCGCCTATGTGTTTCAGGACTATGCGCTGTTTCCCTGGCTGACGGTGGCCGAGAACGTCGCCTTCGGGCTGGAATCCCAGGGCTGGCAAAAGACGCCGCGGCTGGAGCGGGCCCGCGCGATCCTCGCCGTCATGGGTCTCGACAAGTTCGCCGACGCCTATCCCAAGCAGCTCTCCGGCGGCATGCGCCAGCGCGTCTCCATCGCCCGCGCCCTGGCCGTCAATCCCAAGGTGCTGCTGATGGACGAGCCGTTCGCCGCGCTCGACGCCTTCACCCGGGCACAGCTTCAGGACGAGTTGCTCTCGATCTGGGAGGCCCTGCACAAGACGGTGCTGTTCGTCACCCACAACATCGACGAGGCGGTCCAGCTCGCCGACCGCATCGTCGTCATGACCTCCCGACCGGGGCGGATGAAGCTCGTGGTCGAGAACGATCTTCCCCGTCCCCGCGACGTGACCTCGCCGGCCTATCTCGAACGCGTCAATCAGGTGCGCGCTTCGCTCGGCGAGGAGATGGGGCTTGGCCATCACAAGACCTATCGCGGGCTCGCGGAAATCCTCGGCGCCGACGTGCCGGCCCCGGCAAAGGCAGGAGTCGACCATGTCGCCAATTGATGCGACCCCGTCCGTTGGCGGGGAGAGCGGCTCCCGCTCCCTGATCGATCGCCTGCGCGGTCCCCGCGCCACCCGCTTCGCCCATGCGGCGGTGGGGTATCTGTTCCTTGTGGGCTTGATTCTGCTCTGGCATCTCGCCGCCACCAGCGGCTTCTATCCGCGCCATCTTCTGCCGACCCCGACGGAGGTGGCGCAGGCGGTGCGCGAAGCTTTCGCCGACGGCGACCTGGTCCACAATGTGATGCGCTCGTTGGAGCGCCAGGTGGTGGGCTATGTGGCCTCGGTGGCGGTGGGCCTGCCGCTCGGCCTCGTGGTCGGCTGGTCGCGCTGGACGCAGAGCGCGCTGCAGACCACGATCCGCATCATCTATCCGATCCCCGGCGTCGCCTGGGTGCCGCTCGCGATCCTGTGGTTTGGGCTCGGCTTCAAGTCGATCATCTTCGCCATCTTCATCACTGCCGTCTTCCCGATCCTGGTAAACACCGCCGCCGGCGTCGCCGCCATCGACGAGCAATATATCCGGGTGGTGAAGGTGTTCGGCACCAAGCCGCTGCGCGCCTTCCTGCGGGTGGTGATCCCGGCCGCCATGCCTTTCATCCTCACGGGCCTGCGGCTCGGCTATGGCACCGGCTGGCGCGTCATCATCAGCGCCGAGATCCTCGCCGCGACCGACGGGCTCGGCTTCATGATCGACAACGCCCGCTGGCAGATGCGTCCGGACCTCGTGATCGGCGGCATGCTCATCATCGGCATCGTCGGATTGCTGGTGGAGACCGTGTTCTTCGACTGGCTCGAACGCCGCACCATCGGCCGCTGGGGCATGCAGCGCACCGATTGACCCTTCCCTTCCAGAACAGAACAGGAAAAGCCGACATGACAAGGCACGGATTTTCGTTCCGACCAGGGCGGTTGATCGCGGCCCTTTCCCTGTGCGCCGCCACGCTGTTCGGCGCGGCGCAGGCGAGCGCGGAGCCCTATCGGCCGCGTATCTTCGCCGGCTATCCCGGATGGGATCACCTGATGCCCTTCCTCGATGAGGAGCTGGGCATCTGGAAGGCGTACGGCATCGATCCGGTGTTCGACAGCGGCTCCTCCCAGCGCGTGAGCCAGGTGCTCCAGACCGGGGAATGGGACGCCGCCTATACCCAGATCGCCACCGCCCTCACCTATCGCGCCCGCGGCCTGCCGATTGTCATCGCCGGCGCCTCCAGCTACGGCTCGGCGACGGTGGTGGCCCGCAAGGACCTCGCCTCGGAGAAGGACATCAAGAATTTCGGCATCGTACGCCAGCTCGATACCATGCACCTGCTTGCCGCCGAGCACATCCTGCCGAGCCACGGCATCGATCCCAAGGGCGTGAAGTTCATCCAGGTGCCCCCGCCCGAGGCCGGCATCGCCCTCGAGCGCAAGGACATCGACGCCTATTACGTCTATGAGCCCTACGCCTCGCAGATGATCCAGAAAGGCCAGGCCAAGCTGCTGTGGGACTGGCGCGAAGTGTTCGCAAACGGCCAGATCTATCGCAACGCGCTGGTGCTGAATGAAGACTTCATCAAGGCGCACCCGGAAGAGGCCCGCAAGGTCGTATGGGCGCATCTCGCCGCGCTCGACATCATCCAGAAGGATCCCAAGCGCGCCGCCGAAGTGCTCGCCCGCCGCGCCAAGACCACCGTGGACGAGGCCATGCTCGGTTACGCCAAGGCGGGCTGGGACCAGCGCGAAATTCCGCAAGATTTCCTCAAGCTCACCGAGGACGACCTGCTGAAGTGGAAGGTCCTGCGCGCGCCCATCGACCTGAAGGCGGCGGTGGATTTTTCGCTCCAGCAGGGATACCGCCCGCCTGACGCAAAGTGAGCGGATGAAGCCCGAGCGAGGACGACCATCATGGGCCTGACAGACGGCGAAAAGCTGCTGCTCGGCAGCATTCCAAGCCGCAAGGACGCGGTGCTTCAAGTACTGCGCAACGCGATCATCGAGGGGCGGCTGGGACCTGGCGCGCGCCTCGAACCGGACCGCATCGCGGCCGACCTCGGCTGCAGCCGCATGCCGGTCCGCGAGGCACTCAAGGTGCTGGAGGTCGAAGGCCTCGTCACCTGCTTTCCGTTCCGCGGCACCGAGGTGTCGCAGTTGCGGGCCGAGGAGGTAGCGGAGCTGTTCGCCATGCGCACCGCCCTCGAATGCCTCGCGCTGACGCGGTCGGTGCCCAACCTCACCGACCAGGAACTCGCCAAGATGGGCGAGATCCTGGTCACCATGGATGCGCCGCAGGACCGGGCGCGCTGGCGCGAGCTGAACCAGCGCTTCCATTCCATCATCAACGCCGCCAGCGGCTGGCCGCGCCTCGTGGAGCAGATCGACGTGCTGCGCCGGAACGTGGAACGCTACGTGCGCATCTGGGTCGACAGCGCGGGATACGAGACACCCCAGCGCCAGCACTGGGCGTTGTACGAGGCCTGCCGCGCCCGCGACGTGGACGCGGCGCAACGGGTGCTGACGGAGCATTTCCGCGACACCGCCGACATGGTGCAGCGGGTGGCCGCCGAACGCGCGATCGCGTCCCCCGCCCCGCCGCACCCCGCCGAGACGCACTGACTTTCAAAGGACCGAACATGCCGACAGTCGCGGAATGGTTCCTGCGGGGCCTCGCGCTCCATGACGTGGACGCCATCTTCATCAATCCCGGCACCGATACGCCGGCGCTCCAGGAAGCCTATGCCAGCCTGACCCACCAGCAGGTGAAGCTGCCCAAGCTCGTCACCTGCCCGCACGAGGTGATCGCCTGCGCGGCAGCGCAAGGGGCCTATCTCACCACTGGCCGCGCCCAGGTGGCGCTGGTGCATGTGGACGTGGGCACGGCCAATGCCGCCGGCGCGCTCAACGATGCCCGCGCCTCCCAGATCCCGATCCTGCTGTGCGCCGGCATGTCGCCGTCCGCCCTCGATTCCTCGGTGCCCGGCGGGCGCTCGAAATTCATCAACTGGCACCAGGACGTGCCGGACCAGCACGCCTTGGTGCGCAATTACACGAAGTGGACGCAGACCGTCTCCGTGCCCGCCGCCATCGGCCCTGCGGTGGACCGCGCCTTCCAGATCGCCAACAGCGAGCCGCAGGGGCCGGTCTATATGGCGTTCCCGCGCGAGACGCTGATGAGCGAAGTGGAGGACGGCGGGCTGATCGGCCCCGCGCGCATCCGCTCGGTGCGCCAGGGCACGCTGTCGCTGGATGAGGCGGAGGCGATCGTCGAGCGCCTCATCGCCGCCCGCAACCCGCTGCTCGTGACCGCCTATGTCGGCCGCACGCCGGAGCTGCGCCGCGCCTTCGTGGAGCTGGCCGAGCTGACCGGCGCCGGCATCACCGAATATCGCGGCCGCTTCAACGCTCCCCTGGAGCACCCGCAGCACCTCGGCTTCAACCCGGAGCAGCAGGTGGTGGATGCCGACCTGATGGTGGTGGTGGACCACGACGTGCCGTTCGTCCCCGCCGATCTCACCTTGCAGGACGACGTCCACATCATCCACATCGGCAATGATCCGATCCAGCAGCGCTGGACCACCTGGGGCTTTCCCAGCGACACGGTGCACAGCGTGAATGTGGCCCGCGCCCTCGACGCCCTCATCGCCGCGGCCCGCACGCGCGCGGACGATCCACGCATCGCGGCGCGCAAGGCGAACATCGCGGCGCGCCATGAAAAGATGATGGCGGACCGCGACCAGCGGCGCGCGGCGGCGCTTTCGGGCGGCGCCATATCGCCCATGGAAGTCGGTGCGATCCTCGCGCGCGTCGCCCCCGAGGCGATGGTGATCGAGGAGGCCGTGACCTCCGGCAATCCGTTCGCCTACGGCTTCACGCCCGGCGAAGAGGGCAGCTATTATCGCAACGGCGGCTCTTATCTGGGATGGGCGCTCGGAGCTTCGCTCGGCGCGAAGCTCGGCGATCCCGACCGGCTGGTGGTGACCGTGGTCGGCGATGGGGCCTTCATGTTCGGCGCGCCCACGCCGGCCCTCTGGGCGGCGCGGCAGAACGGCGTGCCGCTGCTGGTGATCGTGCTGAACAACGAGAGCTACAATTCCGTGGTCCTCGCCTCGCGCCAGGATTTTCCGGACGGCGCGCAGGAACAGTTCGGGCACGTGGGCAGCCTGCTGCCCCAATCGCCCGCATTCGAGACCCTAGCGGAAGCGTGCGGCGCCTTCGGGCGGCGCGTCACCCGCATGGACGATGTCGAACCGGCGCTCCTCGAAGCGCTCGCGGCGGTTCGCTCGGGCCGCAGCGCCGTGCTCAACATCATGACCGAAGCTTCGCGGCGGCCGCTCTGAGCCCGTCGCCTTCCCAGATCGAGGAGAGTGCCATGTTCACCCCCGGTGGAGCGGAACCGCTCGGCCTTTACATCAACGGCGCCTATGTGCCCTCGGCCTCGGGCCGCGTGCTCGATGTGCGCAACCCCAAGAACGGAGCGCTCGTGGGCCGCGTCGCGGAAGGCGATGCCGCCGACATCGAGCGCGCCGTCCAGGCGGCGGAAGCCGCTTTCCCCGTTTGGTCCGGCCTCACCGGGGCCGAGCGCGGCGACATCATGCATCGCGCCGCGGCGATCCTGAAGGCCCGCCTTCCCGAGATCGTCGGCATCGAGGTGGACCAGATCGGCCGCGCGCGGCGCGAGATGACCGCCCAGCTGGCGCGCCTGCCGGAATGGTTCAGCTATTTCGGCGCCGTCGCCCGCACCCATGAGGATACGGTGCCCCCGTTCGGCGGCAATTATCTCAACTACACCCGGCGCGTGCCGCTCGGCGTGGTGGGGCATGTCACGCCCTGGAACCACCCGCTGCTGATCCTGGTGAAAAAGGTCGCGCCCTCCATGGCGGCCGGCAACACCATGGTGGTCAAGCCGAGCGAGCTTGCGCCCATCACGCCTCTGTTGCTCGCCGAAGTGTTCAAAGAAGCCGGCGTACCGGACGGCGTCTATAATGTCGTGCCCGGCTACGGCGCGAGCGCGGGCCATGCGCTGACCACCCATCCCCGCATCAAGAAGATCGACCTGACCGGCGGCACCGAGACCGGCAAGGCGGTGGCGGCGCTCGCCGCGCAGAACCTCACCAAGGTCTCGGCCGAGCTCGGCGGCAAGGCCTCGGTGGTCGTGTTCGGCGATACCGATGTCGACCGGGCGGTCGCGGCCACCCTGTTCGCGTCCTTCATCGCCGCCGGCCAGACCTGCGTGCAGGGCGCGCGGCTGGTGGTGCACCGCTCGATCCATGACGCGGTGGTCGAGAAGCTGGTGGCCCGCGCCAATGCGATCCGCATCGGCGATCCCCAGGACCCCGCCACCCAGATGGGCCCCCTGGTCTCCGAGAAGCAGCGCGCCCTCACCGAACGCTATGTGAACATCGGCCTCGCCGAAGGCGCGACCCTGGCGGCGGGCGGTAGGCGGCCGGAAGGCGCGCAATTCGAAACCGGCTTCTTCTTCACGCCCACCATCTTCACCGACGTCACCAATGAGATGCGGATCGCCCAGGAAGAGATTTTCGGGCCGGTGGTGTGCGTGCTGCCGTTCGAGACCGAGGCGGAGGCGATCGCGCTCGCCAACGGCACCATCTTCGGCCTCGCGACCTCCATCTGGACCCGCGATCTCTCCCGCGCCCACCGCGTCGCCCACGCCATGCAGAGCGGCATCGTGTGGATCAACGACCACCACCGCATCGACCCCTCCTCCCCGTGGGGCGGGTTCAAGATGAGCGGCATTGGGCGCGAGAACGGCCTGATCGCCTACCAGGAATACACCCAGATCCAGAACGTGATCGTCAACCTCTCCGATGCGCCGTTCGACTGGTACGCGGAAGACGGTGTCGAAAAGAGGTATTCGTGATGCGTATCGACATCCACAGCCACGTCATCCCCCCGCGCATTCTCGACGCCATCGCCGCCGATCCCAAGGGATTTGCCGCCCGCGTCGAGGGCACGGGCGCGCAGCGGCGGATGGTGCACGAGCAGGGCTATGTCTATCCCCTGTTCGAGGAATTCATCGACCCCGCCACCAAGCTGAAGGTGATGGACCGCAAGGGGCTCGACCTCTCCATCGTCTCCACCGCCCCGCCCATGTTCTATTATTGGGCCGAGCCGGACCTCGCCGCCACCGCCGCGCGGCTCGTCAATGACGGCATCGCGGAAATGGTCGCGACCGCGCCGGACCGCCTGCGCGGCATGGCGAGCGTGCCCATGCAGCATCCCGAGCTGGCGGTCGTCGAGCTGGAACGGGCGGTGAAGACCCACGGCTTCCGCGCGGTCGAGATCGGCACCACCATCGAGGGCGTGCAGCTCGCCGATCCGCGCTTCCGCCCGTTCCTGCGCAAGGCCCGCGACCTCGGCGTGCTGGTGTTCATCCACCCCTATTACGTCGGCGCGAAAGCCGGGCTGGAGGCCTATTACCTCACCAATCTCGTGGGCAATCCCGTCGACACCACCGTGTCGCTGGTGAACCTGCTGTTTTCCGGCGCGCTGGACGAACTCGCCGGACTGAAGATGCTGGTGGCCCACGGCGGCGGCTATCTGCCCTATCAGATCGGTCGCCTGGTGCACGGGCAGAAGGTGCGTGCGGAGCCCAAGGCGCTCACCACCACCTCGCCCCGCGACCTGCTGCGCACGCTCTATTTCGACACCATCCTGTTCGACCCGCAGGCGCTGCGCCATCTCGTGGACGTCGTGGGCGCGGACCATGTGGCGCTGGGCACCGACGCGCCGTTCGACATGGGCGACGAGACCCCGCTGGAGAGCCTCGCCGCCGTCCCCGGCCTTTCGGATGCGGAGCGCGCGCGCATCGGCGCCGGCACCGCGCTGGCCCTGCTGGACGGGGCGGCCTGACCCTCGCCCGGTCTTGCACCCGTAACGCCTGGACGAAACGCCCGGCCCCGGTCACGGACCGGGGCCGTTCGCATCAGGCGGTGCGCGGCGCGCGATCCCCGCGCACCAGGCCGACCAGCTTCATGATGACCGGCCAGAACAGCATGAGCAGCGCCAGCGTGGTGATGGTGCCGACGAGCCCGTTGGACCAGAACACCCCCATGTTGCCGCGCGCGCCGATCATCGCCTGTCGGAAGGCGTCCTCGGCCTTGTCGCCCAGGACCAAGGCGAGCACCAGGGGCGCCAGGGGATAATCGAGCTTCTTGAAGACATAGCCCACCACGCCGAACGCCAGCATCAGCCAGATGTCGAACATGGCGTTCTGCACCGCGAACGCGCCCACCGCGCACGACACGATGATCATCGGCGCGATGGTGGCGAACGGCACCCGCAGCACCGCCGCAAACAGCGGCACGGTCGCCAGAACGATGATCAGCCCCGCGATATTGCCGAGATACATGGAGGCGATGAGGCCCCACACGAAGTCCGGGTGCTCGGTAAACAGCAGCGGGCCGGGCTGAAGCCCCCACACCATCAACCCGCCCAGCAGCACCGCCGCCGTGCCAGAGCCGGGAATGCCGAGCGCCAGCATGGGCAGAAGCGCGGCGGTGCCGGCGGCATGGGCAGCGGTTTCGGGCGCCAGCACGCCATCGATGCGGCCCTTGCCGAACCCCTCCTTATCGCGGGCGAAGCGCTTGGCGAGATTATAGCCCATGAAGGAAGCGGCGATCGCCCCAC
The DNA here is from genome assembly GCF_043195195.1 of Roseixanthobacter psychrophilus. NCBI lineage: Bacteria > Pseudomonadati > Pseudomonadota > Alphaproteobacteria > Hyphomicrobiales > Xanthobacteraceae > Roseixanthobacter > Roseixanthobacter psychrophilus. Next base: position 238,982 of record NZ_JBAFWT010000005.1, on the reverse strand, counting down.
CCGGCGTGATGCCGAGCCAACAGCCGATGATCGAGGAGCGAAGCAACGTCACCCAATAGCGCGGCAGCGTCTTCCAGGTCTCCCACACCACCTTCATGCGGATCACCGCCTTCTGCCCCTTGAAGGCCAGTTGGTCTTCCATGGTGAGCAGGATCTCGCTGATGCCGAACAGGCCGATGACCGCCACCAGGAAATCGAACCCGCGCAGCAGCTCCACCGAGCCGTAGGTCATGCGCAACTGGCCCGACACCGTATCCATGCCCACCGCGGCCAGCAGAAAGCCGACGATGAGGGAAATGACGATCTTGTGCTTGTGTTCGCGCCCGAGACCGACAAACGAGCAGAAGGTAAGGAGATAGACCGCGAAGAATTCCGGCGGACCGAACCAGATGGCGAATTCCGCGATGCTCGGCGCGAGAAAGGTGATCAGCAGCACCGCCACCAGCGACCCCACGAAGGAGGCGGTGAAAGCGGCGGTCAGCGCCTCCGCCGCCTGGCCTTTCTGTGCCATGGGATAGCCATCGAAGGTGGTCGCCACCGACCAGGCTTCGCCGGGAATATTGAACAGGATGGAGGTGATCGCCCCACCGAACAGCGCGCCCCAATAGAGGCAGGACAGCATCACGATGGCGGAGGTGGGGTCCATGGAGAAGGTGAGCGGCAGCAGGATGGCGACACCGTTCGGCCCGCCGAGCCCCGGCAGCACGCCCACCAGGATGCCGAGCGTGATGCCCACCAGCATCAGCAGCATCTTATCGAAGGTGAGCAGAACTTCGAACCCGTGCATCAAGGAGAGGAGCGCGTCCATGTCAGTACTCCTCAGAGACCGAAGGCCGCTTCAAGCGGACCCTTGGGCATCAGGACGGTGAATTGCACGTCGAAGACGTAGAACATAAAGGCGGTGAAGATCGCCGCCGTGAGCAGCGCCTTCCAAACCGGCGCCTTGCCGAGCCAGATCATGAATCCGGCCACCAGAACGAAGCTGGCGACATAGATTCCGAGCAATTGGATGAGGGCCACGAAGATCAGCGTGGGCACGAACACCTGCATCACCCGCCGCGCCTGCCCTCGCGTGACGAAGCCGTCCTGCCCACCCGGATCGGTGAGGCTGCGGGCGACCCCGACGAGTGCCGCCACGCCCATGATCATGCAGAGATAGAAGGGGAAATACCCCGCCTCCGGCCCGTCCGGCGCCCAGGCTATGCCGACCTGCCAATTGTCATAGGCCAGCGCCATGGCGATCAGGAACAGAAGGACGGAGACCGAGAGATCCACCGTGCGGCGGGAGATCACCGCCCGGTCGTCGGGCGCGTCGGAAGGATGAAGGTCGGCGGACATGGCGGGCTCCGCGGAAGGCAAAAGGGTGAAGTATCCCCGAGGGGAAGCTGGCGTTAGCTCCCTCCCCCGCGTGCGGGAGAGGGCTTTGCGCCGGAGTCACAAAGACATCAGTGCGAGGCGATGAAGCCGGCTTCGGTCATCAGCGCCTTGTGGCGTGCCTCGTCCTCCTGGAGGAACTTGGTCATGGCCTCGCCCTCGATATAGGCCGCCTTCAGCGCCTGGTTCTTCAGGTAATCCTTGTATTCAGGCGTCTGCGCGATCTTGCGGAACAGATCCTGATAGAAGGCGACCTGATCGGGCGTGACCTTTCCCGGCAGGAAGATGCCGCGCAGCATCGTGTAGTCGATGTCGAGCCCGACTTCCTTGCAGGTGGGAATGTCCTTCCACGCCATGTCGGGCGTGACCTTCTCGTCGTAGGGCAGGCGCGTGGTGTCGAACAGGCACAGCGCCCGCACCTGCCCGGCACGCCATTGGGCGACGTTCTCGGACGGGTTGTTGACGTTGGCCTCGGTGTGGTTGCCCACCAATTGGGTCGCCGCCTCGCCGCCGGACTTGTAGGGGATATAGGCGAACTTCGCGCCGGTCGCCTTCTCGATGGCGGCGGTGAGGATCTGGTCCTCGCGCTTGGAGCCGGTGCCACCCATGCGCAGGGTCTCGGTGCCGGCCTTCTTGGCGGCGGCAGCGAATTCGGCGGTCGTCTTGTAGGGCGCGGTGGAATTCACCCACAACACGAATTCGTCGAGCGCGATGATCGCCACCGGCGTCATGTCTTTCCAGGAGAAGGGCAGTTTCGCGGAGAATGGCAACGTATAGATGGACGACTGGGCGATGATGAACTTGTAGGGATCGCCCGCGCTGGCCTTCATGTCCATGAGGCCTTCGCCGCCGGAGGCGCCGCCTTTCAGCGAGACCACGGTGGGCACCTTCAGCAGATTGTTCTTCTGCACGGCGGCCTGAATCATGCGCGCCATCTGGTCGGTGGCGCCGCCCGCTCCGGCGGGCACGATGATCTCGATGGGCTTTGTGGGCTCCCAGGCGAGGGCGGGGGCGGCGGCGCACAGGCCGCCGGCAAAGATGGCGGCGACGGCACCGCGTTTAAGCTCGGCACTCCACATGGCTTCCTCCTTGATGTCCGGCGCCTTTGCGACGCTCGTTCGGGCTGTTGATTTGAAGCTTGTTACGCACCTATTGCGCGGCCTCCTGCGCCTCCCGCTTCTGGTCCACGCCGGCCGCGAGGCTGCGGGAGAGGAGACGGGCGACATGGATCGCGGAGCGTTTGGCGCCGTCCGCGATCTGATGCCGGCAGGAGGTTCCGTCGGCGACGAGGATGGTATCCTCGCTCGCCGCGCGCACCGCCGGCAGCAGCGAGAGTTCCGCCATGGCCAGCGACACGTCGATGGTGTCCGCCCCATAGCCGAACGCGCCCGCCATGCCGCAGCAGCTGGATTCGATGGTTTCCACCTTCAGCCCCGGCACGAGGCGCAGCGTCTTCTCCACCGCGCCCATGGCGGCGAACGCCTTCTGATGGCAATGGCCGTGCAGCAAAGCGCTGCCCTCAATCGCACCGAGCGGCAAAGAAAGACGGCCCTGGTCGTGCTCGCGGGCGAGGAACTCCTCGAACAGCAGGGCATGGGCGGCGAGCCGCTCCGCCGCCGGGCTTTTCAGCAGCGCCGGCACCTCGTCGCGGAAGGTGAGCAGGCAGCTCGGCTCCAGGCCCACCACCGGCACGCCGCGTACAAGAAACGGTTCGAGCGCGGCGATCACCCGCTCGGCTTCCGCCTTGGCAAGATCCGGCCGGCCCACCGAAAGGAAGGTGCGCCCACAGCACAGCGGCCGCCCGCCATCGCGTGGCGCGGCGAGGTGCACCCGGTAGCCGCCGGCGACGAGCACCTCCAGCGCCGCGTCGAGATTCTCCTTCTCGAACGCGCGGTTGAAGGTGTCGGCGAACAGCACTACTTCGCGGCCATCGGGATCGCCGTACATCGCCCCCTTGGGCGCGAACACGTCGCGCCGCCAACGCGGCAGGGCGCGACCGGCGCTGAAGCCGGTCAGGATTTCGGAGAGCTGAGCGGCCCCCGGCAGGCGGTCCCGCAAATTCAGCAGGGGCGCGAATTGCGCGGCCCAGGGTGCATAACGCGGCAGCCAGCCCACGAGGCGATCGCGCAGGGAATGGCCATATGTCTGCGCCCGCGCGGCCAGCACCTCGATCTTCATGCGCGCCATGTCGACGCCGGTCGGGCATTCGCGCCGGCAGCCCTTGCAGGAAACGCACAGCTTCAGCGTCTCTGCCATCTCGTCGGAGGTGAAGGCATCCGGGCCCAATTGGCCGGTGACGGCGAGGCGCAGCGTATTGGCCCGGCCGCGCGTCACGTCCTTCTCGTCACGGGTGACACGATAGGAGGGGCACATGGTGCCGCCGGAGAGCTTCCTGCACGCGCCGTTGTTGTTGCACATCTCCACCGCGCCCTGGAACCCGCCGCCGGAGCCGGAATAGGCCGACCAGTCGAGCTGCGTTTCCATGGGCAGGCCGGCATAGCCGGGGCCGTAGCGCATCACGCTGCGGTCGTCGAATTTCGGTGCCCGCACGATCTTGCCGGGATTGTAGAGGCCGTCCGGATCGAAGCGGTCCTTCACCTCGGCAAAGGCGTTCGCGAGCCGCGTGCCAAACATGGTCTCGTGGAATTCCGAGCGCACGATCCCGTCGCCATGCTCGCCGGAATGGGAGCCCTTGTAGGATTTCACCAGCGCGAACGCCTCCTCGGCGATCGCGCGCATGGCTTTGAGATCCTTGTCCTGGCGCAGGTTCAGCACCGGGCGCACATGCAGGCAGCCTTCCGAGGCATGGGCATACCAGGTGCCGCGCGTGCCGTGCTTCTCGAACACCTGGGTCAGCTGGCTCGTGTATGCGGCGAGATGCTCCAGCGGCACCGCGCAATCCTCCACGAAGGACACCGGCTTTCCCGCTTCCTTCATGGACATCATGATGTTGAGGCCGGACGTGCGCACATCGGCGATGGCCGCCTGGAGCGCAGGATCCAGAACATCCACCACCCCGCCCCATTTGGCGCCGGCGCGGTCCCAGCCGAAGCCGAGATCGCCCATCATCTGGTGCAGGCGCTCCAGGCGCAGGGCGTTTTCCGCGTCGCTCTCTGCGAATTCCACCAGCAGGATCGCTTCCGGCGTGCCGCGCACGAACTGGCGCAGCGTCGGGCGGAACATGGCGATGTCGGAGGCGAGCGCGAGCAAGGTGAAATCCACCAGCTCCACCGCGATAGGCTTCAGCTTCACCAGATGCTGGGCCGCGTCCATCGCCTCGTAGAAACTGCCGAAATGGCAGGCGCCGAGCGCGCGCTTGCCGAGCACCGGCCACAGCTTCAATTCGATGCGGGTGGAGAAGGCGAGCGTGCCTTCCGAGCCCACCAGCAGATGGGCGAGGTTCAGCGGCTTGCCCGGCAACAAGGCATCGAGATTATAGCCGCCGACGCGGCGCTGGACCTTGGGAAAGCGGGCCGCGACCTCGTCCGCCTCGCGGGCGCCGAGCGCCAGCAGGTCCTGGGCCAGCGGTAGGAGCGGCGAGCCGGTCTCAATCTCGTGCAGATTGGCGGAGACCGCGCCGAAATGCGCCGGCGTGCCATCGGCCAACACGGCGTCGAGGGAGATCACATTGTCTCGCATGGTGCCGTAGCGCAGCGAGCGGCCGCCGCAGGAATTATTCCCCGCCATGCCGCCGATGGTGGCGCGCGAGGCGGTGGAGACGTCCACCGGGAACCACAGGCCGTGCGGCTTCAGCTGGCGGTTCAATTCATCCAGCACGATGCCCGGCTCGACCACGCAGCGCCGACCCGCCACGTCGAGGTCGAGGATGCGCGTCAAATGCTTGGAGCAATCCACCACCAGGGCGTCATTGAGGGTCTGGCCGCATTGGGAGGTGCCGCCGCCGCGCGGCAGCACGCGGGCGCCCTCTTCCCGCGCTAACGCGATGGCGCGCTCCGCCTCGTCCACCGAGCGGGGCACGACCACGCCCACGGGCATCATCTGATAGACCGAGGCGTCGGTCGCATAGCGGCCACGGCTGAAGCGGTCGAACAGCACGTCGCCGGTGGTCTCGGCACGCAGCCGACGTTCCAATCCGGGCATCAGACGTGCCGCCATCCTCGCATCTCCCACCCTGGCGCCTTCACTTCCGGTCTCATCGCCGGACTTGAAACTGATTTTGCATTCATAATTCATTTCATGCAAGATGCGTTTCGCGCGCCGCTGTCGTCGCCTCGTGTCCAGCCCTGGGAAGGTGCCGGACGACGAAGGCCAATGACCTGAAAGGGCGCGCTAAATCGCGGCGGGGTGAATCCCGCCGCCAACGATCAAAGGGGAGCGAAACCCGATGGCCAGCAATTCCGCCCGCATCGCGGGGCGCCATTTCCTGCAGATTCCCGGCCCGACTCCGGTGCCCGACCGCATCATGCGGGCCATGGACATGCCCGTGATCGACCATCGCGGACCGGATTTCCAGAAGCTCGGGCGCCGGGTGCTGGAGGGCATCAAGACGATTTTCCGCACCAGCAGCCCGGTCATCATCTATCCCGCCTCGGGCACCGGCGCGTGGGAAGCGGCGCTGGTGAACACGCTGTCCGCCGGCGACAAGGTGCTGATGTTCGAGACCGGGCATTTCGCCACTTTGTGGAAGAACATGGCCCTGAAGATCGGCATTGAGCCGGAATTCATCGCCTCCGACTGGCGCATCGGCGCGGATGCCGCCGCCATCGAGGCCCGGCTCAAGGAAGACAAGGCGCACGAGATCAAGGCGGTGTGCGTGGTGCACAACGAGACCTCCACCGGCTGCATCACTTTGGTGCCGGAGATCCGCCGCGCCATCGATGCCGCCGGCCATCCGGCTTTGCTGCTGGTGGACACCATCTCCTCGCTGGCCTCGATCGATTATCGCCACGACGAATGGGGCGTGGACGTCACGGTGGCGGGCTCGCAGAAGGGGCTGATGCTGCCGCCCGGCCTTTCCTTCACCGCCGTGAGCGAAAAGGCGCTTGCCGCCACCAAGACCTCCAGGCTGCCCAAGCTGTTCTGGGCCTGGGAAGAAATGCTCGGCCCCAACCGCAACGGCTTCTTCCCCTACACGCCGGGCACCACCCTGCTCTACGGCCTCGCCGAGGCCATCGACATGCTCAATGAAGAAGGGCTGGAGAATGTCTTCGCCCGCCACGACCGCCATGCCGAAGCCACCCGCCGCGCCGTGCGCGCCTGGGGGCTGGAGGTGCTGTGCCGGGAGCCGAAATATTATTCCTCCTCCCTTACCGCCGTGCTGGTGCCGGAAGGCCATGATGCCGATCGCTTCCGACAGGTGGCGCTGGAGCATTTCGACATTTCGCTCGGCACCGGCCTCACCAAGCTCCAGGGCCGGGTGTTCCGCATCGGCCATCTCGGCGACACCAACGACCTGACCATCCTCGGCGCGCTCGCGGGCGTGGAGATGGGCCTGGAGCTCGCCGGCATCCCGCATCGCAAGGGCGGCGTGCAGGCGGCCATGGACTATCTCGCGGAAGCCGCCCGCCATCAGGTGGCCGTCGCCGCGGAATAGCCCGCATCATTCCGGCGCGGGACCGCTTGCATTCCCGCGCCGGACCGGGACACTTCTCCTAAGGAGAGGACGCGTTCCATGCCCGAGAAGGCCATCATTACCCGGCGTAGCCTGCACGGCGAATTGGTGCCGTTGCTGCGCGACATGATCCTCGGCGACGAATTGCAGCCGGGCGACAAGATCCCCGAACAGGCGCTGTGCGCCCGCTTCGGCGTTTCGCGCACACCCTTGCGGGAAGCGCTGAAGGTGCTGGCGGCCGAGGGCCTGCTGGTGCTCACGCCCAATCGCGGCGCCATGGTCGCACGCATCTCCGATGCGGAGATCGACGAATATTTCCCCATCATGGGGGCGCTGGAGGCGCTGGCCGGCGAACTCGCCTGCGCCCGCATCACCCCGGTGCAATTCGTCCATCTGCGGGCGATGCACGATGCCATGGTGGCCCATTACAAGGCCGGCGATTCCGCCCCCTATCTCAACCTCAACAAGGCGATCCACGCCGCCTTCTTCGACATCGCCGGGAATGGCGCGCTGACTCAGCTCTACAACTCGCTGATGGTGCGCATCCATGCGGTGCGGTTCGTCGCGAAGAAATCGCCCGCCCGCTGGCGTGAAGCCGTGGAGGACCACGAACGCATGATGGAAGCGCTGGCGGAGCGCGACGGCACGCGGCTCGGCCGCATCCTGCGCGACCACCTCAGGCACAAGGCCGGCATGGTGCACGAATCCCTGGCCGACCTGGACGCCAAGGGCAGCCCCGGCCCGGCGACGCCCACCGTGCCGAAGCGTTCGAAAGCCGCGCCCCGTTCGACCGTGGCAAAGACCGGCGCGGCGCCCGCGTCCTGAGACGAGACGGCGCGCCGATCAACATCAGGTCCCACGGGCGGCGTAAAGCGTGGGGCGGCGGTCTTCGCTATAGGGATTTTCCGCCCGCGCGGCGTCATAGGCCCGGGGGTCGATCCGCGCCATCAGCAGCGCCTCGCCTTCCCCCGCCCGCGCCAAATCCTCGCCATCGGGCGCGGCGATCACGGAACAGCCCTGATAGGTCAGCCCGCGCTCGCTGCCGCACAGGTCCGCGTAGGCGATGAACACATGGTTCTCCATCGCGCGCGCAGGGACCACGCTGAGCGCGATGCGCCGGCAGGAGGGGGTTGCCGCGAGCGCGGTCGGGACCACCACCAGATCGGCGCCGGCCAAGGCAAGAGCTTGCACCATTTCGGGGAATTCCACGTCGTAGCAGATTAGGAAACCCACCTTGAGGCCGGCGATATCGACGATTTCGGACACGCGGCTGGAGGCGGTGAAGGCGGCCTTCTCGTCCGGCCCGTAGAGATGGCACTTGCGATAGATGACGGCCCCGCCGGCCGGCCGCACCAGGACCAGACTGTTATAGACCGCATCGCCCGCCCGCTCGGGAAATCCCGCGACAAGGCACATACCCGCGCGTTGGGCGATCTCGCCGAGCCGCGCCACCAAGGGGCCATCGCTCGGCGAGGCGAGGCGGGCGATGTCGGCATCGATATTATAGCCGGTCACGCCCATCTCGGGGGTCACCAGCAGATCGCAGCCGAAGGCGGCGGCGGCTGTCGCCGCGCGTTCGATGCAGGCAAGATTGGCCTCGATATCCGCCGGAGCGGGCGTCATCTGCAATATGGCGATCAGCATGGGCGCTCCGTCAGGGCCGCTTGGGCTGCGGCAGCGCATTCGATCGCACGCCGAGAAAATGAAGAAGGAATTCGCGCAATTCCTCAATGTCGTCGGCGATGCGATCGTCGCCACGGCTCGCCGAAGCATGAAAGATGCCGTCGAGATGCAGGCCGATGAGCCGCGCCATCTTGGCCGCGTCCACGGGCCGATACATGCCCGCCGCAATGCCGCGCGCCAGTGTCTCCTCCACAAGCACGCGTTCGTCGCGATAGAAATTCGCGATCAACTGATCCACCTCCGCGTCGCGAGCGTTCAGGGCGGCGTAGTCGGCCATGATCTTCACCATGCGCGTCACGGTCGGCGCGATGGTGATCTGGATGTCGAGCCATGCGCCGATATCGGACAGGGGATCATTCTCCCGCACGCCGCGCCGCTCCTCATAGCCCACCATGATCTGATTCAGCGCATGAGCGAGCACTCTTCGAAACAGATGATCCTTGTTCTCGAAATAATGGTAGATCAGCCCGACATTGATCCCGCAGGCGAGCGCGATGTCGCGCACCGTGACGATGCTGTAGTGGGATGTCCCGAACAATTGCAGCGCAGCGTCGAGGATGAGTTCGGACCGCTTGGCCGGATCAAGCCGCTGCCGCACCGCCTTCACGTTCATTGAACATCTCCCTGCGGGCGAAGCATCGCATGTGGTCCTTCGCGCGGCCACTTGGGGTTATCCCTTAGGTCATAGGGCCAAGTCACCCCTTTTGCTGCCGATATCGCGAGCAAAGCTCGTTCGCAATTGCACAAGATAGGGCCTTTGAGGCCATGTCAGCGCTTGTTTTGCATAAATGTTGTGCGGTGCAAAAATCTTTCTTGCAGGCACGTATTAAACGCTCGCTTAATAAGCGTCGTCATGTCGCATCCGACTATCGGAGTTCGTCTATGAACCGCTTTTTCCGCGCCGTGGTCCTGCTTGCGCTGCTCTGTAGCGCCGTGTTCGCGCCCGGCCTGAACCGCGCCGAAGCCGCAGAAAAAAAATCCTTCAAGATGGGCTATTCCATCTATGTCGGCTTCATGCCGCTCGCCTACATGAAGCAATCCGGCATCCTCAAGAAGTGGGCCGACAAATACGGCATCGATATCGACGTCGTCCTGGTCAATGACTATGTCGGCTCCATCAATCAGTTCATCGCCGGAGACCTCGACGGCGTCGGCGTGGCCGGGATGGACGGGCTCACCATGCCGGCCGCCGGCGGCGTGGATACCTCGATCTTCCTCATCACCGACTTTTCCAACGGCAATGACGTGCTGATGTCGAAATCGGCGAAATCGGTCGCCGAGCTGAAGGGCCAGGACGTCTATCTGCTGGAGTTCAGCGTCTCGCATTATCTGCTCGACCGGGCGCTGGTGATGAACGGCATGCACGGCGTCGGCGAGGTGAAGACGGTCAACATCTCCGACGCGGACATCGCCGCCGCCTATCTCACCAAGCCGGAATTGAAGCACGCGGTCTCCTGGAAGCCCATGACCGCCGACATGCTCGCCGGCAGCAAGGACTCCAAGGTGCTGTTCGACAGCTCCAAGATCCCCGGCGAGATCATGGACGTGTTCATCGGCAAGACCGAGGTGCTGAAGGACAACCCCAATTTCGCCAAGGCGATCACCGGGGCTTGGTATGAAACGCTCGCCACCTTGAAGGCCGGTGGCGACGCGGCGAAGCCCATCAACGAAATTATGGCCAGCGCCATGGGCACCGATCTCCCAGGACTCAAGTCGCAAGTGCAAACCACCCACTTCTTCTACACGCCGGCAGAAGCCGCCACCTTCCTCACCGCCGCCAGCACCAAGAAGGCCTGGGATTACATCCGCACCTTCTGCTTTGACCGCGGACTGTTCGGCCAGGGCGCGACCAGCGTCGATGCCATTGGCATCATGATGCCGGACGGCAGCGTGCTCGGCGACACGAAGAACGTGAAGATGCGCGTCAACGCCTCGTTCGCCCAGGCGGCGGCCGACGGCAAGCTCTGACACGATCACCAGCGAAGGGAGGGCTGATCCTTGCGACGCATCATCAATTATCCGCCCGCGCGCGGCCAGAAGCTGATCTTGGGCCTCCTTCCCTTCATCGCCATCCTGCTGATCTATCTGATGGCCTCCGAGGCCCGCCTCGCGGTCAATCCCGGCGACAAGCTGATCCCGAGCTTCTCGTCCTTCTACGGCGCCATGGAGCGGCTGATGGCGCAGCCGGACCGCTCCAGCGGCAATTATCTTTTCTGGTTCGACACGTATCTCAGCCTCTGGCGGCTGTGCGTGGGGCTCGGCATCTCGGCATTGCTGGGATGCGTGCTCGGCATCCTGATCGGCTTCATCCCCCATCTGCGCGCCATGTTCGAGCCGGTGCTGGCCGCGCTCTCCCTGGTGCCGCCGCTGGCGGTGCTGCCGATCCTGTTCATCATCTTTGGGCTGGGCGAGGTTTCGAAGATCGTGCTGATCGTGTTCGGCATCGCCCCGTTCCTGATCCGCGACGTGGTGCTGCGGGTGGAGAGCCTGCCGCGCGAACAGATCATCAAGGCCCAGACTCTGGGCGGCTCCACCTGGCAGATGATGACCCATGTGGTTCTCCCACAGGTGATGCCGAACCTGATCAATTCGGTCCGGCTCTCACTCGGCGCCACCTGGCTGTTCGTCATCGCGGCGGAAGCCATCACGGCGGAAGGCGGGCTTGGCTATCGCATCTTCCTGGTGCGCCGCTATCTCGCCATGGACGTCATCCTGCCCTACGTCGCCTGGATCACCCTGCTGGCCTTCCTGATGGATTACGGCCTGCGCCGCCTCAACACCTATGCCTTCCCCTGGGCCGCGCTGAAGGAGAGCTGAGGTGACGGCGATCAAGATCGACAAGGTCTGGAAGGAATATGGCGACACAATCGTGCTGGAGAACGTCAGCCTCGACCTGCCGGACCACGAATTCCTCGTCATCATCGGGCCGAGCGGCGTCGGCAAGACCACCTTGCTGCGCCTGCTGCTGAGCCAGGAGAACCCGACGCGCGGGGAGATCCTGATCGACGGCAAGCCGATCGCCAGCGAACCCACCGCCGACCGGGGCGTGGTGTTCCAGCGCTATTCAGTGTTTCCCCACAAGACCGTGCTGGGCAATGTGATGCTCGGCCCGCAATGGGCGCAGGCGCCGCTGCTCGGCCGCCTGTTCGGCAAACAGCACCGCGAATTGAAGGCGCGGGCCATGGCCCTGCTCCAGCGCGTCGGACTTGGCGCGGCGGCGGATAAATATCCCCAGCAGCTTTCCGGCGGCATGCAGCAGCGCCTCGCCATTGCCCAGGCGCTCATCATGAAGCCCAAGGTGCTGCTGCTGGACGAGCCGTTCGGCGCGCTCGACCCCGGCACCCGCAAGGCGATGCATGTTCTGGTGCGCGAATTGTGGGAGGAGCATGCCATGACCATCGTCATGGTCACCCATGATCTTGCCGAGGCGTTCGCCCTCGGCACCCGCGTGATCGCCGTGGACCGCCCCCGCAGGGACCCCCAGGCGCCGGAACGCTATGGGGCCACGATCACCTCGAATTTCGAAGCCAAATGCCGGGTCGTCCGCGAATCCGAACGCTTCGAAGCCGCCCGCGCCAAGGCGCGGCAGGACCACGGCCAGAGCGGGGCCTCGCCCCCGGTGAGCGCCGTGATCCACCCCTTCTCCCTCAAGGTCGGCGCCGCCTAAAAGCCAAGCCCGCCTTCAACATCCAAAGCCTCGGAGCACGCCACATGGTCGCGCAACCCTTTCACTTGGCCTGGTTCATGAACTTCACCCCCGACGAATGGCGCGAGCCGTTCGGCAATGGCGGCTATCCCTGGGATGGCCGCTTCTATGTGGAGATGGCGCAGACGCTGGAACGCGCCTGCTTCGACTACATCATGATCGAGGACAAGCTGATGGTCCCCGAGACCTTCGGCGGCTCGCGCGATTTCGCGCTGAAGAACGCCATGATGGTGCCGAAGCACGATCCGGCCCCGCTGGCCACCGCCATGGGCATGGCGACCAGCCACCTCGGCGTGGTGGCCACCATGTCCACCATGGCCTATCCCCCGTTCTTGCTGGCGCGCCTGTGCTCCACCATCGACAGCCTGACGCGCGGCCGCTTCGGCTGGAATATCGTGACCTCGGCGGAGGACCTCTCGGCGCAGAATTTCGGCATGGACAAGCTGCCGCTGCGCGAAACCCGCTACGAGATGGCCGACGAATACATGGAAGTGGTCGGCAAGCTGTTCGACAGCTGGGACGAGGACGCGATCGTCCTCGACCGCGCGAATGGCGTCTATGCCGATCCCGCCAAGGTCCGCACCATCGACCACAAGGGCAAGTATTTCCAGGTGCGCGGGCCGCTGAACACGGTTCCCTCGCCCCAGGGTCGGCCGGTCTATGTGCAGGCCGGCGCCTCGCCGCGCGGGCGGGATTTTGCGGCGCTCCACGCGGATTCCATCATCTCGGTGGCGAGCGGCGTCGCCGAGATGAAGAAGTTCCGGGACGATATCCGCGCCCGGGCCGTGAAGCTCGGCCGCGATCCCAATGAAATCAAGGTGCTGTTCTGCATCACCCCGACGCTCGGGGAAACCGAGGAGGAGGCGAAGGCAAAGTACCAGCGCCAGGTCTCCTCGCCGCATTTCATCAACGATACCCTGTCCTCCCTCTCGGCCATCACCGAGATCGATTTCTCGATCTATGACGTGGATAAGCCGCTGCCGGAAAAGCTCGTCACCAACGGGGAATCCGGCACGCTCGACAAGTTCCAGCAATGGGGCTCGGGCAAGACCGTGCGCGAACTGGTGGTGGACGGCGGCGGCGGCCTCGTCTCATCGGTCGAGCTGATCGGCACGCCGGACCAGGTGGCGGAGCGCATGGGCGAAGTGATGGACGAGGTGGGCGGCGACGGCTTCCTCATCACCACGCCGGTGCTGCGGGTCTCGCGCCGCTACATCATGGAGGTGGCCGACGGCCTCGTGCCGGCTTTGCAGCGGCGCGGCCTGACCCGCACCGCCTATAGCCACCAGACCTTGCGCGACAATCTGCAAGCCTTCTGAGTTTGCACGCGTTCTGAGGCCGGTGCGGCGGCGCAGAGGCACGCCGCCGCCTTCGCCACACGGAGAGACCACAATGCCCGAAACCGAGACCGGAGCCGTTTCCCAAGACGCGCTCGATACCTTGTTCCGCACCGCCCGCTCCCACAACAAATGGCGCGACGGCAAGATCTCCGACCAAACCCTGGTCGAACTCTATGACCTGCTGAAGATGGGTCCCACCTCGGCCAATTGCTCACCCGGCCGCTTCGTCTTCGTGCGCACGGCGGAGGGCAAGGAAAAGCTGCGCCCGGCCCTGTCCAAGGGCAATCTGGAGAAGACCATGGCCGCCCCGGTGACGGTGATCGTGGCCCGTGACGAAGCCTTCTACGATCACCTGCCCAAGCTGTTTCCCCATGCGGACGCCAAATCCTGGTTCACGTCGAGCCCGGAGGCGGCGCGCGAGACCGCCTTTCTGAACGGCACCTTGCAAGGCGCCTATCTGATCCTCGCCGCCCGCGCGCTTGGGCTCGATGCCGGCCCCATGGGCGGCTTCGACAAGGCCTTGGTGAACGAGGCCTTTTTCGCGGGAACGACCTGGACGGCCAACTTCCTGGTCAATCTCGGCCATGGCGATCCCTCGGGCGTATTCGACCGGCTGCCGCGCTTCGACTTCTCCGAGGCGTGCGTCCTGGCGTGAGCCGGGGCGCCCCTCCCCGCCCACTTGGAAGGTCATCATGATCGTAAGCCAAGAACCGCCGGCGGCGGCCGGCGCGGCCAATGCCCCGGCCGTGACCCAGCAGAGCTATCGCGACGCCATGTCCCGCTTCGGCGCGGCGGTGAACGTCGTGACCACCGACGGACCCGGTGGGCGGGCGGGATTTACCGCCTCGGCGGTGTGCAGCGTCACCGACACCCCGCCCACCTTGCTGGTGTGCCTCAATCGCGGCGCGTCCGTCAGTCCGGCGTTCCAGGCGAACGGCGTGCTGTGCGTGAACACCCTCGCCCCGGCGCACAAGGGATTGTCCAACCTGTTCGGCGGCAAGACGCCCATGGAGGACCGCTTCGCGGCGGCCCAATGGGCGCACGCGGCCACCGGCGCGCCGGTGTTGGCGGATGCGGTCGCGGCATTCGACTGCAGGATCGCCCGCACGGTGGATGTGGGCACCCATTGCGTCTTGTTCTGCGAGGTGGTGGGCCTCGCCGTCGGCGGTGCGGGCGAAGCCTTGATCTATTTCGATCGGCGCTATCACGCGATTCATGAGGGAACCTCGCAATAGGGCGTCCCCTCCCCCTCCAAAACGCCCGCAAATGCTTGGATTTGCGTGAAATGTTTCACGTGAAACACTATTTTCCGGAAGAAGAACCGTGCGGAAAGGGTGATTTTTCGCATTATTCTGCGGAGGAACTTCAATTTTCCGCAGAACTTCGGCACTCAGAGCCGGTTTGGAAATGCGAAAAAAGGGGGGGCTGCGCGATCCCTTATCGTCTTGCCCGGCCTTGTGCCCGCGATCCACGCCGAACCGCTTGGCGCATCCTGTGAGTCTTGGCCCTGGCCTCGCCGCGTGGATGGCCGGGACGCGCCCGGCCACGACGCTCCGGAAAGCGCCGATCGACACGGGCCCCCCTCACCCGCCCGCTGCGCGGTCGACCTCTCCCGTGGGGGAGAGGTGAGGAACGGGAGAGGTGGATTTTCAAACAGTCTCTAACGAGCCCCGCCTTGCCCTTGGCTGCGCGGGGCGCGGCCTCAGCCGAGCGCCTCCTCCAGGCGGTCGGCGATGGTGCGCAGCACTGTCACGCGCGCGTAACGCTTGTTCTCTGCCTCCACTAGCGTCCAGGGGGCATAGAAGGTGCTGGTGCGGTCCACCATATCGGTCACCGCCTGCTCGTAGAGCGGCCATTTTTCCCGGTTGCGCCAATCTTCCGGGGTGAGCTTGAAGCGCTTATAGGCGACGCGCTCCCGCTCGGCGAAACGGCGGGCCTGCTCTTCCGGACTGATGGCGAGCCAGAATTTCGCCAGCACATAGCCCGCCTCGGTCAGCTGGCCTTCAAAATCATTGATCTCGCCATAGGCGCGCCCCCAATCCTCCTGCGGGGTCAGGTTCTCCACCCGCTCCACCAGCACCCGGCCATACCAGGAGCGATCGAACACGGCGGTATTGCCGCGCCCCGGGATGCGGCGCCAGAACCGCCAGAGATAGGGCCGCGCCCGCTCCTCGTCGGTGGGGGCGGAAATGGGATGGACGCGAAAGCGCCGGGGGTCGAGCGCTTCGCGCAGGCGCATGATGGTGGTGCTCTTGCCCGCCGCATCGCTGCCCTCGAACGCACAGACGAGACCGCGCTTGGCGAAGCCCCGTGAAATGGTGAGGCGGGTGATGCGCTGCTGCTCCACATCGATCTGCGCGCGATAGGTCTCCTCGTCCAGCGCCTTGCTGAAGTCGAGGGTGGACAGAATGCTCACCGCCGGAAGAGCTGCCGGGATCGGCATCGCACGGGCGGGCACAGGTGCGCCGGCCGCAACCGCCGGCGCCGCGGTCGCGCGCAACAGAAGTTCCATCAAGGCATTACCGACCGCGATGGCGCAATAATGCGGATCCGCGGCCGGGACGATGGTCCAGGGGGCGATGCCGGTGGAGGTCTGGCGGAACCCCTCGGCGGCGCTTGCCTCCAGGCGGCGACGCGCCTTCTTGCTGGTGATGTCTGTCCATTCGCGCACCACCGGCCGGTCGGTCGGCCCCTCGTCCAGCGCTTTCAACCGGGCCTGGGCGTCCTTGGGGTCGAGATAGAGCCACAGCTTCAGCAGCAGCACCCCCTCGGCATGCAGCATCGCCTCGAAGCGATTGATGGCGTCCAGCGCCTGGGTGAGGTTCGCCCCGTCAGGTCCGCCGAGCGCATCGGCCTTGATAGGCGTGTGATACCAGGAGCCGAGGATGATGCCGATTTCGCCATGGGCCGGCATGTCGCGCCAATATTTCCAGATCTCCGGGCGGGCGCGCTCCTCGTCCGTGGGCGCATCATAGGTCAGGGTCGTCAGCTTGCGCGCGTCCAGCCAGCCGTAAAGCTGGTTGAGCACCCCGCCCTTTCCCGCGCCGTCCGCGCCATTGATGAGAATGAGCACGGTGCGCCGCTTCTGGGCGATCAGCTCCGACTGGAGGTCCAGCAGCCCTTCGCGCAGGCCAGGTTCCAGCGCCTTGAAGCTCGCTTTGTCGAGATGGCGCTCGATCTTCATGGAATCAAACATGAAATTCCTGTCTTTTCCGCCCACCCCACTGTCCGGCGGCGCGGCCATAGCGTCAAGCGCCCCGACGCTTGAATGCGGCGACCCGGCGGGCGATGGTCGCCGCCCGCTTCGCAAGGAGGAGCCCGAAGGTGCCGCATCTCGTCATTCTCGCCACCGGCGGCACGATCGCGGGCACCGCTGAAACCGGGAGCGGGGTCGGCTATGCCGCCGGCGCGCTCGCGCCCGACACGCTGGTGGCGGCGGTGCCGCAGCTCGCCGCGCTCGCCCGCATCACCACCGAGCCGGTCGCCGCCATCGGCAGCCAGGACATGGACGAGACCGTGTGGCGCCGCCTCGCCGCCCGCATCGCGGCGCTCGACGCGGATGGCGGTGGGGATGGCGGGGTGGATGGCATCGTCATCACCCACGGCACCGATACGCTGGAGGAAACCGCCTTCTTCCTGAACTGCGTGCTGGCACCGAGGATCCCGGTGGTGCTGACCGGCGCCATGCGTCCGGCCAGCGACCCGCATCCCGATGGGCCGGACAACCTGCTCCAAGCGGCGCGTGTCGCGCTGGCGCCGGACACCGCCGCCCACGGCATCGTCGCGGTGCTGCACGGCGAGATTCATAGCGCCACGGACGTGACCAAGCTCCATACGCTGGCGCTGGACGCCTTTGCCTCGCCGCACCGCGGCGCGCTGGGCCGCATCGCCGGGGGCGAGGTGGTGTTTCATGCCCCGCCCGCCCGCCGCCACCCGCTGCTGGCTTTGCCCGCACAGGCGCTGCCGCAGGTCGCGATCCTCTATGCCCATGCCGGCATGGGGGCCGGGATGGTCGAGGCCGCCCGTGCGCTCGGTGCAAGGGGCCTGGTGCTGGCGGGGATGGGCGGCGGCAATGCGCCAAAGGGCGTGCTGGCGGCCCTTGCGGCGGCGGTTGCGGCGGGGAGTCCCGTGGTCCGCGCGAGCCGCTTGCCGGCCGGGCCGGTATTGCCGCGCCGGGAAGTGGATGACGAAGCTTTCGGCTTCGTCCCGGCACAGGATCTCAACCCCGTGCGGGCGCGGCTGCTGCTGCAATTGCTGCTCGCCCACGGCATCGTCCGCCCACAAGACCTCGCGCCCTGGTTCGCCTCGCCCTGACGTCCCGAACCGACCGCCGCGCCCGGAGGTCCCACCCCAATACCTTCATTGCCTAGGGTTATCGCGGCCATCGCGGTGAGACAAATACTGTCGAACTGAAAATACTGGTTGGTTAAATTTGCAGGAATGAACCAATTGGTTGAGCATAGCTTCTGTAAAAACCTGCTCGACAAGTGACCCGCTGTTCCCCCATTCTGATTTCAACGCTGACCGCTGGCGACTCGTTCTAACGCTTCAAGCGGTGGCGCGGCAGGAGGCACGCATGTCGAGCGGGAACACTGCAAACCTACCGGAAATGTTGACCGCAGGCGATCCCGGCACCGTCACCGCTTTGACCTGGAGCTGGGCCACGCAGACCGTGCTCGACTTCGACCCGGCGCACGACACGCTGGATTTCGGCTGGTTCTCCGACGACACCTTCACGGTCGCGGAGGTCGACGGGTCGGTGGTTATCGCCATCCCCTCCTGCGCCGAGACCTACACCTTGCGCGGCGTCACATTGGCCGAGCTGTCGCTCGCCAACATCACCGCGCTGAACGCATCCGCCCTCGTCGCCTGGAGCCGCATCCTCGACCCCGGCGACGGCGCATTCGGCGGCAATGCGGGGCTGGGACAGGAAGTCGCCATCACCTGGGGATGGGCGAGCGACCAGACCATCGCCTTCGATCCCGCCCATGACATGCTGGATTTCGGCTGGTTCAGCGCCGCCCAGTTCACCCTGTCGGAAGTGGACGGCTCCACCGTCATCACCATCCCTTCCAGCCTGCAGACCTATACGCTCGCGGGCGTCGCGCTGGCGGACCTGTCCTTGTCCAACATCACCGGACGGGACCCCTCGGGACTGGAAACATGGGCGACAGCGCTCACCGCGGCGCACAGCGCGCCGGCCGAAATCCCGGCCGAACCTGCCCTCGATCCGGTCGCCCAAATCCCGCCGGTCGTCGCAACGCCTGTCACCGAGGCGCCGGTGGCGGAGACCCCCGTTGCGGAGGCTCCTGCTGCGGAGACTCCGGTGGTGAACACGCCAGTGGTCGTGGTGGCGCCCACCGAGACACCCGTCGCCGAG
The DNA here is from genome assembly GCF_043195195.1 of Roseixanthobacter psychrophilus. NCBI lineage: Bacteria > Pseudomonadati > Pseudomonadota > Alphaproteobacteria > Hyphomicrobiales > Xanthobacteraceae > Roseixanthobacter > Roseixanthobacter psychrophilus. Next base: position 219,927 of record NZ_JBAFWT010000005.1, on the reverse strand, counting down.
ACACCCGTCGCGGAAACGCCGGCCGTGGAGACCCCTGTTGCCGAAACGCCGGTGGTCGAGACACCGGTCTCTCAGACCCCTGCAAACGGCACGTCCACGGGGCCGATCCTCGCGGGCTATTTCGCCGACTGGACCGTCTACGACCACAATTACACGATCTCCGATGTCCCGGCGGACCAGCTCACCAATCTCATCTATGCCGCCGCCTATATCGACGCGGACGGCCGCATCGCCATGTGGGATCCCTATGTCGATACGCAGATGCTGTTTTCCGCAGCCGACAGCGTGGATGGCGTGGCCGACACCGCCGGGCAGGGGCTGGCGGGCAATTACCACCAGATCGCAGAATTGAAGGCCGCGCATCCCGACCTGAAGGTCTCCATCACCGTGGGTGGCGCGGCGCTCTCGGCCAATTTCAGCGACGCCGCAGCGACCGCGGACAGCCGCGAGACCTTCGCCCAGTCCCTGGTGGACTTCCTCAAGACCTACCCCATGTTCGACGGCGTGGATTTCGACTGGGAGTATCCCGGCAACGGACGGCCGGAGGATGCCGAGAATTATGCCCTGCTGCTGGCCAGCGTGCGCCATGCGCTGGACGGGCTGGAGCGCGAGACCGGCCGCGACTACACCATCTCCGTGGCCTCGCCCGTGGGCACCGACCAGATCGCCGGCTTCAATCTTGCGGGCCTTGAGCCTTATGTCGACTGGTTCAACATGATGGCCTACGACTTCCACGGCACGTGGGAGACCACCACCGGCCACCTTGCGCCGCTGGAGAATACGTCCGACGGCATCGGCATCGAGAACGCGGTGGCGCAGTATCTGATCGCCGGCATCGACCCGGCCAAGATGGTGCTGGGCGCCCCACTCTATACCAGCGCCTGGTCGGGTGTCGCGGACGGCGGCGACGGGGGGCTGCACGCGCAAAGCACGGGCCTTCCCACGGGTGGCAGCGGCCTTGGCCATTACGACTACAGCCAGATCCTCGCCGACCTGCAGACCGCCGACAGCGGATGGAAGCTGTATTGGGACGACGATGCCCAGGCGGCCTATGTCTATAACGAGGCCCTCGGCATCTTCTCCTCGGTCGAGACTCCGTCCTCGATCGCACTGAAGTCGGAATGGGCGCAGGGTCTCGGGCTCGGCGGCATGATGTTCTACGACCTCGCCAGCGATGCCACCGGCAGCGCCGAAAGCGTGATCGCCGCCGCCCATGCGAGTTGGGTGGAGGGCCAGTCTCTGTCGCAGATCGCCGCCGCCTCGACCCTGAAGCCCGACGTGGTGATCGGCGGAAACGGCGTGCTCGACGCCGTGGTGAGCACCGCTGCGACCCACGACCCGATGACGGTCGAGATCACCTGGAACTGGGGCAAGCAGGATCTCATCACCGACTTTTCGCCCCTCACCGACACGCTGGATTTCGGCACGATGCAGGCCGGCGCCTTCTCGATCAGCGAAGTCGACGGCTCGACGGTGATCGACATCACCGACAACAAGCACAGCTATATCCTGCTTGACGTGACGCTCGATGAACTGAACCTCAACAACGTCGCCGGCCAATATCATTCGGCGCTTGTCGAATGGTCCGCCGCGCTCGACACGGCGCATGCCGCCACCTCGGCGGCGGCAAGTCTTGTGGCGGCCAGTTTCGTGGTGGCGAGCCTCCTCGGGGTGGATTCGACCGCGACGACGACCCTCCTGGGATGAACCATCTTGCATGCATGGTGACATAAGCCATCTGACATCGCCTAATTTTACATCATAATGCCCGTAGAATGCGCAGACATGCGGTCAATGTGCGATGAAAACCCTTGATTCCCGGCGCCCCGCGTCTGGCATGTGAATTGCTGAGAGAGGGGCAGAGTTGGCGGCTAGGGTTCCGGCATCGCGTCAAGCGATGTGCTGGTCCGAGAGCTGCCACCGGTCCGGGAGACATCCGGCCGGGTGCACGGCGGGATAAAAGCCCGGGAGACCTCGGTGGCCAAGGAATTGGCGGCACTGGAGTCTCGCCAATTCCTCATCGTTTGACCTAACGAAGGGGAATAGAATATGCGCTCTCGCTTCTCGAAATTCTTGGGCCTTGCCTGTGCCGCCGCGCTCATCGCCGGCGCGTCCCCGGCGCTCGCCGCGCCGAAGAAGGAATTCAAGGTCGCCTGGTCGATCTATGTCGGCTGGATGCCCTGGGGCTATGCCGCCGAGACCGGCATCGTCAAGAAATGGGCCGACAAATACGGCATCAAGATCGACGTCACCCAGTTCAACGACTACGTCGAATCCATCAATCAATACACGGCCGGTGCCTTCGACGCCTTGACCGTCACCAATATGGATGCCCTCTCCGTGCCGGCCGCCGGCGGCGTGGACACCACCGCCGTGATCGTCGGCGATTTCTCCAACGGCAATGACGCCGTGATCCTCAAGGACAAGACCAAGCTCGCCGACATCAAGGGGCAGAAGGTCAATCTGGTCGAGTTCTCGGTCTCCCACTATCTGCTCGCCCGCGCGCTTGAATCCGCCAAGATGAGCGAGCGCGACGTGAAGGTCACCAACACCTCCGACGCCGACATGGTCGCCGCCTACAAGACCAAGGCGGTCACCTCCGTCGTCACCTGGAACCCGCTGGTCTCGGAAATCCTCGCCGACAAGAGCGCCCACAACGTGTTCGACAGCTCCAAGATCCCCGGCGAGATCATGGATCTTCTGGTGGCCAATACCGAGACGCTCAAGGACAACCCGGACTTCGGCAAGGCGCTGGTCGGCATCTGGTACGAGACCATGGCGCTCACCACCGCCAAGAGCGAAGCCGGCATCGCCGCCCGCACCGCCATGGGCAAGGCCTCCGGCACCGACCTCGCCGGCTTCGAAAGCCAGCTTGCCGCCACCAAGCTGTTCGACAAGGCCTCCGACGCCGTCGCGTTCGTGAAGTCGCCGGCGGTGGGCACCACCATGGACCGGGTGCGCAAGTTCCTGTTCGAGAAGAAGCTGCTGGGCAACGACGCCAAGTCCGCCGACGCGGTGGGCATCGAGTTGGCCGACGGCAAGGTGCTGGGCGATGCGAAGAACGTGAAGTTCCGCTTCACCGACACCTTCATGGCCGCCGCCGCCGACGGCAAGCTCTAGCACCCGCAGGCCTTTGCGGGACCCCCTCCCTCCTTGCGGGGGAGGGCTGGGGAGGGGGTATGGTGCCGCAAGCAACGCGCGCGCAAGCATCGCCCTCGTCGGGATAAACGCAGAGACACCCCCCTCCCTGCCTCCCCCGCAAGGGGGGAGGGGACAAGCGCGACGGGGGGAAACAAAGCAACGGCAGATCGGAGATCCCCTCCATGCGTCTCATCAATCGCAGACCGGACCGCACGGCAGGGCTCCTGCTGGCGATCCTGCCGTTCGCGCTCGTGCTCCTCGCCTATGTCCTCGGCTCGGCCGAGCGCCTGGCGGAAAACCCGGCGGACAAGCTCCTGCCGAGCCTTGCCACCCTCGGCGACGCCATCGTCCGCGTCGCCTTCACCGCCGATGCCCGCACCGGGGATTACATCCTGTGGGCCGATACGCTGGCGAGCCTGGAGCGGCTCATTTCCGCGCTCGCGCTCTCGACGCTCATCGCCCTGGTCGTGGGCCTGCTGATCGGCCTGCTGCCGGGCGTGCGGGCGCTGCTTGCGTCCTTCGTCGGCATGGTCTCCATGGTGCCGCCGCTGGCCCTGCTGCCGATCCTGTTCATCGTGCTCGGCCTCGGCGAAACCTCCAAGATCGCCCTGATCGTCATCGGCGTGACCCCGTTCCTCATCCGCGACCTCGCCATGCGGGTGCAGGAATTGCCGCGCGAGCAGATCATCAAGGCGGAGACGCTCGGCGCCTCCACCTGGCAGATCGCGCTGCGCATCGTGCTGCCGCAGATCCTGCCCCGCCTCATCGACGGCGTGCGTCTCTCGCTCGGCCCTGCCTTCCTGTTCCTGATCGCCGCCGAGGCCATCGCGGCGGATTCCGGGCTCGGCTATCGCATCTTCCTGGTGCGGCGCTATCTCGCCATGGATGTGATCCTGCCCTATGTGGCCTGGATCACCCTGCTCTCGGTGATCATGGATTTCGCCCTCGCCAAGCTGCGCGACACCGCCTTCCCCTGGTTCGGAGGGGCGAAATGACCGCGATCCAAGTCGAGCACCTCTGGAAGGAATATGGCGACCAGATCGTGCTGGAGAACATCTCCCTCGATTTCGCGCCCCGCTCCTTCGTCGCTTTGGTCGGTCCCTCCGGCTGCGGCAAGACCACGTTCCTGCGCATCCTGCTGAGCGAGGAACAGCCGACGCGCGGGCGCGTGCTGATCGACGGCAAGCCGCTCGCCGGCGAGCCCGGTGCCGACCGGGGCGTGGTGTTCCAGCGCTACAGCGTATTCCCGCATCTGACCGTGCTGGGCAATGTGCTGCTCGCCGCCGAAATTCCCGGCGCGCCCTTCACCGGCCACCTGTTCGGCACCGCCCGGCGGCGGGCGCAGGAGGAGGCGCGCGCCCTCATCGCCGAGGTCGGGCTCGCCGGCGCCGAAGGTAAGTATCCCGCCGCCTTGTCCGGCGGCATGCAGCAGCGCCTCGCGCTCGCCCAGGCGATCATGCGCCGCCCCAAGATCCTGCTGCTGGACGAGCCGTTCGGCGCGCTCGATCCCGGCATTCGCGGCGACATTCACGCACTCATGCTCAAGCTGTGGCACAGCTGCGAGATGAGCGTGGTGATGGTGACCCACGATCTGAAGGAAGCCTTCACGCTCGCCACCCGCGTCATCGCCTTCGAGCGCAAGCGCAACCGCAGCGAGGAGCGCGAGCGCTTCGGCGCCACCATCGCCCACGACATCGAGGTCTGGCCCCGGCGCATCGCCGGCCAGCCGCGCATCAACCCCTCCGATCGGGACGACCCGATCTCCCCCGAGGACATTGGCCGGGACGACCCGGCGCTTCTGTCGGTCTGAGGAGAGACGCATGACGATGAATGACGAGACACGCGCCCTCATCGAGGCGAACAAGCGCCGCTATGAGGAATTGAAGGCCGCCGGCCAGGACCATGCGCCCCGAGCCCTGCCCGCGCCCACCGAGCGCTGGAGCGTGATGCTCCCGCCCGGGCCGCTGCATCGGGAAACCATTCCCGGCGGCTGGTATTGGACCGTGAAGGTGCTGGCGGGCGAAGCCCTGCGCCTCTCGCTGCCCGAGGGGCCGTCCGCCATCTCCCTGATCGCCTGGAACGCCGCCGACACCTCCGAGCGGCTGAACTATGCCGATACGGTGAAGGTCCAATGGACCGCCGCCCTCGGCAAGGGGCGGGTGATCTTCTCCGACATGGGCAAGGTCATGTTCTCCATCGTCGAGGACACCACCGGCGCCCATGACGCCTTGATGGGCGGCTCGACCCCCGCCTCCAACCGCGCCCGCTACGGCGACGCCGTGCTGCGCAACACGCGGGACAATTTCATTCTCGCCGCCGGCAAGCTCGGCCTCGACCGGCGCGACATCCCGCCCTGCATCAGTTTCTTCGCCCCCGTGCGCACCAATGAGGCGGGCGGCTTCGTATGGCTGGAGGGCCAGCGGCAGCAGGGCGATTTCGTCGACCTGCGGGCGGAAATGGATGTGCTGGTCGCGCTCTCCAACTGCCCCCACCCGCTCGACCCGAACCCGGCCTATGACCCGAAGCCCGTGGAAGTGGTGCGGTTCCAGGCGGCCGCCCCCGCCGCCGACGATCTGTGCCGCACCGCCACCCAGGAAGCCGTGCGCGGCTTCGAAAACCTCGTGCGCTGAGGGAGAGCGATCATGAACAGCACCCCATTCTTCGCCGCCCCCGTGCACGATCCTGCCAAGGCCCTCCAGGTGCACGACATCGCCGCCCAGGCGCCCTGGTCGGGCCTCGTCAAGCGCGGGCAATCCATCCGCATCATCGACCTAGAAGGCCAGCAGGCCGTCGACACCCTGTTCTACCGCGCCGACGATTTCGCCGAGCGCTATTCCTCCCAGGATACGCTGCGCGTGCAGGGTTCGGCCTATGTCTCCACGGGGACCCGGCTGATCTCCAACGAGGGGCACCTGATGCTCACCGTCACCGCCGACACCTGCGGGCGGCATGACACTTCGGCGGGCGCCTGCTCGTGCGAGGCGAATACGGTGCGGTTCGGGCATCACACGAAGTATCTGCACGCCTGCCGCGAGAACTTCGTCGTGGAAGTCACGAAACACGGCATGTCGAAGCGCGACATCGTGCCGAACATCAATTTCTTCATGAACGTGCCGGTGGAGCCCTCGGGCGAGCTGGCAATCGTGGATGGCGTCTCCAAGCCCGGCGATTATGTGGAGCTGAAGGCGGAGATGGATGTTCTCTGCGTCATCTCCAATTGCCCGCAGATCAACAATCCCTGCAACGGCTTCAATCCGACGCCGATCCGCGTCCTGATCTTCGCAGCGACCGAGGGCTGAGCTTTGTTCACCAAGGTTCTCATCGCGAACCGGGGCGAAATCGCCGGCCGGATCATCAAGACATTGCGACGCATGGGAATTGCCTCCGTCGCCATCCATTCCGACGCGGACCGCTTCACGCGGCCCGTGCTCGATGCCGACGAAGCCGTGCGCGTCGGTCCCGCCCCCGCCAGCGAGAGCTATCTCGACGTCGAGGCGGTGATCGCCGCCTGCACGGCGACCGGCGCCCAGGCGGTGCATCCGGGCTATGGCTTTCTGTCGGAAAATGTTGCGTTCGCGCAACGGCTTGCGGAAGCCGGGATCGTGTTCATCGGCCCCCGGCCGGAGCATCTGACCGCGTTCGGGCTCAAGCACACGGCCCGCGACATCGCCCAAAAGAGCGGCGTGCCGCTGCTGCCGGGCACCGGCCTGCTGGACGATGTGGACGCGGCGCTGACGGCGGCGGACGCCATCACCTATCCCGTGATGCTCAAGAGCACGGCGGGCGGCGGCGGCATCGGCATGCAGCTTTGCCATACGCCACAAGAGCTGAGGGAGACCTTCGAGCGGGTCCAGCGCACCGCGCGCGCCTCCTTCGGCGATGCCCGCGTCTATCTGGAGCGCTTCGTTTCCGACGCGCGCCATGTGGAAGTGCAGATCTTCGGCGACGGCAAGGGCCAGGTGATCGCGCTCGGCGAGCGCGACTGCTCGCTCCAGCGCCGCAATCAGAAGGTCGTGGAGGAGACGCCGGCCCCTTTGCTTTCCGAGCAAACCCGCGCGCGCCTGCACGACGCGGCGGTGAAGCTTGGGACAAGCGTATCTTATGCTTCAGCAGGAACGGTTGAATTCATCTATGATCCGGCACGGGAGGATTTCTACTTCCTGGAGGTGAACACCCGTCTTCAGGTGGAGCACCCGGTCACCGAGGCGGTATTCGGCATCGACCTCGTGGAATGGATGATCCGCCAGGCCGCCGGCGAAGACATCATTCCCGCAACTCCGCTGGTGCCCAAGGGCGCGGCCATGGAGGTGCGGGTCTATGCGGAAATCCCGCACGCCAATTTCCAGCCCAGCGCCGGCCTGCTGACGCAGGTGAAATTCGGCCCCAATGCGCGGGTCGATACCTGGGTCGAAACCGGCACGGAGGTGACCCCCTATTACGATCCCATGCTGGCCAAGGTGATCGTTTCCGGCGCCGACCGCCCGGCCGCGCTCGCCGCCTTGCGCGCGGCGCTGGCAGACACCTCCATCAGCGGCATCGAGACCAATCTCGCCTATCTGCGCGCGATTGCGGCGTCGGACCTGCTGGCCTCCGGCAAGGTGGCGACCACGGCGCTGAAGGATTTCGCCTTCCGGCCGGAGAGCATCGAGGTGCTCAGCCCCGGCGCGCAATCGAGCCTGCAGGAACTGCCGGGACGGCTGCATCTGTGGCACGTGGGCGTGCCGCCCTCCGGCCCCATGGACGCGCGCTCGTTTGCCTATGCCAATGCGCTGGTGGGCAATAAGGAAACCGCCGTCGCCCTGGAAATGACCGTCAACGGACCGACGCTGCGCTTCCACACCGACGCCGACGTCGCCATTTCCGGTGCCCATATGCCGGCGACCCTCGATGGGGTGCCGGTGCCCCACGATGCGGCGTTCGCGGTGAAGGCGGGGCAGATGCTCGCCGTCGGCGCCATTTCCGGTCCCGGACAGCGCGCCTATCTCGCCGTGCGCGGGGCATTCGCGGCACCGGAAGTGCTGGGCTCGCGCGCCACCTTCGCCCTCGGCCTGTTCGGTGGCCATGCCACCGGCAATCTGAAGGGCGGCGACGTGCTGCACCTCAACCCGCCCGCCACCCGCCCGCCCCTGCCGGAAACGGTATCGACGCAGCCCGCGCTGCTGACGCGGGAGTGGGAGATCGGCGTGGTCTACGGTCCCCACGGCGCGCCCGACTTCTTCCAGGACGAAGACATAGCGGACCTGTTTTCGGCAACCTACGAAGTGCATTTCAACAGCGCCCGCACCGGCGTGCGGCTGATGGGCCCGACCCCGCGCTGGGCGCGCACGGACGGCGGGGAGGCCGGGCTTCACCCCTCCAATCTGCACGACAATGCCTATGCGGTGGGCGCCATCGACTTCACCGGCGACATGCCCATCATCCTCGGCCCGGACGGTCCCTCGCTCGGCGGCTTCGTCTGCCCGGCGGTGATCGCGCGGGACGAGCAATGGAAGATGGGCCAGCTCAAGCCCGGCGACAAAGTGCGCTTCCACCCGCTGCCCCGCCCGCAGGACCCGGTCGCGGGACCGGCCGTGAAGTCCGTGCCGGAGGCGGCCTCCGCCATCCTTGCCCAGCGCGACGACGGGCCGGTGCGGGTGGTCTATCGCCGGCAGGGCGACGATAATCTGCTGGTCGAGTTCGGCGACATGAAGCTCGACATCGCCTTGCGGCTGCGCGCCCATCTGCTGGCGGCGGCGGTGGAAGAGGCGAAGATCCCCGGCCTCATCGACCTCACCCCCGGCATCCGCTCGCTCCAGCTTCATTATGACGGCACGCAGGTCTCGCGCGGAAAGCTGCTCGGGCTACTGGACGAAATCGAGCGCAACTTGCCCGCCGCCGAGGACGTGGTGGTGCCAAGCCGCATCGTCCATCTGCCGCTGTCGTGGAACGACGAGGACGCGCAGCTCGCCATGCGCAAATATCAGGAGCTGGTGCGCCCGAACGCGCCCTGGTGTCCTTCCAACATCGAGTTCATCCGCCGCATCAACGGGCTCAAGAACGAGCAGGCGGTGCGCGACGTGGTGTTCGATGCGCGCTATCTCGTGCTCGGCCTCGGCGACGTCTATCTCGGCGCGCCGGTGGCGACCCCCATCGACCCGCGTCATCGCCTGGTGACCACCAAATACAATCCGGCCCGCACCTGGACCCCGGAAAATGCGGTCGGCATCGGCGGCGCCTATATGTGCATCTACGGCATGGAAGGGCCGGGCGGCTACCAGCTCTTCGGCCGCACCATCCAGGTGTGGAATACGTGGCGCACCACGCCCGTGTTCAAGCCCGGCACGCCCTGGCTGCTGCGCTTCTTCGACCAGATCCGCTTCTTCCCGGTCAGTCACGCCGAGCTGATGGAGGCGCGCGCCGCCTTTCCCCACGGCGCCTATCCGCTGCGCATCGAGGAGACGCAATTCTCCTATGCGGATTATGCCGCCGAGCTGGCGCGCAACAGCGGCGAGATCAACGCGTTCAAGGCGCGCCAGCAGGCGGCGTTCGACGCGGAGCGCGCCCATTGGAAGGAACAGGGCCTCGACAGTTTCGTGGCCGACGAGGGGATCGCGGGCGGCGCGGAGGAGGCCATTCCCGAAGGTTGCTTCGGCATCAGCGCCAATGTTCCGGGCAATGTCTGGAAGGTGCTGGTGGAAGAGAATGCGCATGTGGCGGCGGGGGAGACCATCGCCATCATTGAATCCATGAAGATGGAAATCTCTATCACCGCCCATGCCGCGGGGCGCGTGCGCGCCGTGCGCATGGTGCCCGGCCGCACGGTGCGCACCGGGGATGTGGTGGCAGTTCTGGAGGCCATAACGTGACCAGCAAGACGTCAGAGATCCCGCTCAGCGGCCTCGAGTCCCGCGCGCCGGCCGGCGAGTCCGTGCCGATCGCCGTGGTGGGCGCCCATCTCTCGGGCATGCCGCTCAACGGCGAACTCACCGGCGCCGGTGGTGCCCTGCTGAAACGCTGCCGCACCGCGCCTGATTATCGCCTGTTCGTCCTGCCGGACACGGTACCCGCAAAGCCCGGCGTAGTGCGCGAGCCGGGCTTCTCCGGCCCCGGCCTGGATGTGGAGGTCTGGGCGCTGGATGCCGCCGCGTTCGGCGCTTTCGTCGCCCGTATTCCGGCGCCACTCGGGATCGGCAAGATGACCCTGGACGACGGCACGCAAGTGCCCGGCTTCCTGTGCGAGGCCCATGCGGTGGCCGGCGCGCAGGAGATTACCGCGCTCGGCGGGTGGCGCGCCTATATCGCATCGCGGCAAAGCTGACCCGCCGCAGCGGAGGCGCGGCGGCATGTGCCCTGCGCCTCCAATCCCTTGCGCTATGCTGCATCGCAAACGCGACGAAAGATGGATTTAGATCGATCTAATTTTTCGTTGACCGTCGGTTTTGCCTCCCCTAGAGAACCCTGGCCGAGCGCAGAAATAGCGTCGGCGGGGAGACGCCGCGTGGATCTGAGGAAAGGTAAAGGCGCGTCCGCGCCCGCTCGCGCACCGGGCGAAACCGCCCCCGGCGGCGCTGCCCTTCCGCTCGCCCACCGCGTCACGCTCAACGACATCGCCGCCCATTCCGGCGTCTCCCGCGCCACGGTCTCGCTGGTGCTGCGCAAGAGCCCGCTGGTAAAGGAAGAGACGCGCCTGCGCGTCGATCAGGCCATGGCCGACCTCGGCTATGTCTATAACCGCCGCGCCGCGAACCTGCGCTCGGGCGCCTCGCGCACCATCGGCCTTGTCTTGTGCGAGATCATCACCCCCAATTACTCCCAATTCACCGCCGGCATCGACGACGTGCTGGACGCGGAAAGCTACGTCGGCTTCATCACCAATACGGCGGAGGATGCGGCGCGCCAGAAGCGCGTTCTGGTGCGCATGCAGGAGCACGGCGTTGACGGCATCGTGCTGGTACCGGCCGAAGAGACGCGGGCCGATGCGCTGGAGGAGGCCCATTGCGGCGGCCTGCCCTGCGTGCTGGCGCAGCGCCGCGTGGAGGGCTTTCCGGCGGATTACGTCGGCCCCGACTATGCCGCCGGCATGGAACTCGTCACCGAGCATCTGATCGGCCTCGGCCATCGCCATATCGGCTTCATCGGCGGCGTGCGGCGCATCGCGCCCTTGAGCGAGCGCCTCGCCGGCTTCCGCCGCGCCTTGCGCCGGCACAAGCTGAAAATCGGCCCCATCGTGCCCTGCCCGGTGCTCGACCGGTCCTCCGGCTATGCCGCCGCGCGCGACCTGTTCGCGGAGGAGAACCCGCCCACTGCCCTCGTTTGCTACAATGACATCGTCGCGTTCGGCGTGATGCTGGCGCTGACCGAACGCGGGCTCGAGCCCGGCCGCGATGTGGCGGTGGTCGGCTGCGACGATGTCGCCGAGGCCGGCCTCCATCGCCCCGGGCTGACCACCTTCACCACCGATCCGCGCGTGGTGGGGCGGGAGGCCGCCAAGCTTTTGTTGCGGCGGATCGAAAATCCCAGCCGGCCGCCGGAGCAGATCATCGTGCCGCCGCGCCTGATCATCCGCCAGTCGTGCGGCACCGGCTTCAACGCACCACCAAGGACGCCGGCGGCCAAGCCGGAGATGCCGCTGGCGGCCCCCGCCCGCCGGCCGCGCCGCCCCTCCCCTCAAGCCCTCAAGGGAAGCGCAGGGACATGAACTACGTCTTCCAGTTCGGAGAAGTCTTCAACGCCTGGCAGGACCTGCTTTATGGCGCGTGGCTGACGATCCAGCTCTCGGCCGTGGCCATGGTGCTCGGGTTGATCGTCGCGGTCGCGGGCGCGCTCGGCAAGACCGCCGGCCCGCGCCCGGTGCGCTGGCTCGTGGACACCTATGTGGAGATCATCCGCAACACCCCGTTCCTGGTGCAGATCTTCCTCATCTTCTTCGGCCTGCCGCGCATCGGCCTGCGGCTCGACGCCAACGAGGCCGCGCTCCTCGCCATGGTGGTCAATGTGGGCGCCTATGCCACCGAGATCGTGCGCGCCGGCATCGAGACCATCCACAAGGGCCAGATCGAGGCGGGCAAGGCGCTGGGCCTCAAGCCCATGCAGGTGTTCTCCTATATCGTGATCTTCCCGGCGCTGAAGGCGATCTACCCGGCGCTTACCAGCCAGTTCATCCTGCTGATGCTCACCTCCAGCGTGGTCTCGGCGATTTCGGCGGAGGAACTAACCGCCATCGCCAACAATCTGCAATCCCAGACCTTCCGCTCATTCGAGATCTACCTGGTGGTCACTGCCATGTATCTCGCCATGTCGCTGATGTTCTCAGGGGTCTTCGCCATCATCTACAAGGTGGTCTTCGCGCCCACCGATGTGGCCCGCTGAGGAGGATGCCATGATCCGTCAATTCACCTCCGCGGAACTGCTCTTCCTCATCTCGTCCGTGCGCTGGACGCTGCTGCTCTCGCTGATCGCCTTCGTCGGCGGGGCGACCGGCGGGCTCCTGGTGGCGTTCGCGCGCACCTCGACCTGGCCCTGGCTGCGGGCGACCGCCGCCGGTTACATCCAGATTTTCTAGGGCACCCCGCTGCTCATGCAGCTGTTCCTGGTGTTCTTCGGCGCGACGTTCCTCGGCCTCAACATCGATCCCCTGGCGGCGGCGGCCATCGGCCTCACGCTGAACGGCGCGGCATTCCTGGGCGAGATTTGGCGCGGCTGCATCCAGGCCATTCCCAAGGGCCAATGGGAGGCGTCCACCGCGCTGGGCCTGCATTATTTCACCCGCATGAAGGACATCATCCTGCCCCAGGCGGCGAAGATCGCGGTGGCGCCCACGGTCGGCTTCCTGGTGCTGCTGGTGAAGAGCACCTCGCTCGCCTCCATCATCGGCTTTGTCGAACTCACCCGCGCCGGGCAGATCGTCAACAACGCCACCTTCCGCCCGTTCCTGGTCTTCGGCGTGGTGGCGGTGATCTATTTCATCCTGTGCTGGCCGCTCTCGCTCTATTCGCGCCATCTGGAAAAGAAGTTCGGAACCGTCTCGCGCTGAGGAGCGGACGCATCTAGATCGATCCAATTCGCGCCGCCCCTCATCGGCGCGCCTGCCCCGCACAGGGGCCAATCGGAGGAAAGCAAATGTCCCTGACGTCCGTTCTGACCCTTACGCGGCGCGCCTTCGCCGCCCTCGGCCTCGCGGCGCTCGCCGCGACCGCGCTCCCGCACGGCGCCTCCGCCCAGAGCATCGACGACATTTTGTCGAAGAAGAAGCTCCAGGTCGGCATGCTGGTGGACCTGCCGCCGTTCGGCCTGCTCAACACCGAAGGCAAGCCGGAAGGCTATGACGCCGACGTGGCCAAGCTGATGGGCAAGTATCTCGGCGTCGAAGTCGAGATCGTTCCAGTCACCGGGCCGAACCGCATCCCCTATCTGCTGACCAATAAGGTGGACGTGCTGGTGGCGACCTTCGGCATCACCCCCGAGCGCGCCAAGCAGGTGCAGTTCTCAATTCCCTATTCCACCATCGAGATCCAGCTCATCGGCCCGAAGAAGCTCGACATCAGGAGCCTCGACCAGACGGTCGGCAAGAAGATCGCGGTGGCGCGCGCCTCCACCCAGGACACCGCGCTGACGGCGGCCGTACCCAAGGGCGCCACCATCATGCGCTTCGACGATGATGCCACCGCCGCCCAGGCGTTCATCTCCGGTCAGGTGGATCTGCTCGGCGCCAACAATCTCATCGGCGTTCAGCTCGCCGAGGCGAACCCGGACATGGGCATCGAGCGCAAGATCGTCCTGCGCAGCCAGTACAACGGCATCACCGTGCGCCGGGGCTCCACCGACTTTCTTCAGTGGATCAATACGTTCCTGTATTTCGTGAAGAACAACGGCGAACTCGACGCGATCAACCAGAAGTGGTTCAAGACCCCGCTTCCGGCGATGCCCACCTTCTGATCGTCTTTGCCAAAAAAGCTGCGGACGCCGGGCGCCCGCAGCGTCCCAAGATCCGGCATCCTTTCGGAGACCTGACATGAACGCCGCCACTGAAGGCCAAAGCCACGGCCAGAGCCCGGATCTCAGCCCCGCGCCCTCCCCTCAGGCCGCGCCGGTCATGATCCGCATGGAAGCCGTGGAGAAGCACTACGGCACCTATCACGCGCTGAAGAACGTCAATCTCACCGTCACCCACGGCGAGCGGATCGTCATCTGCGGGCCGTCCGGCTCCGGAAAATCCACCCTCATCCGCTGCATCAACGCCTTGGAGCATCACCAGAGCGGGCGCATCGAGGTGGACGGGGTGGAAGTCGGCACCTCATCGAAGAACCTCGACAAGGTCCGCGCCGAGGTGGGCATGGTGTTCCAGTCCTTCAACCTGTTTCCCCATCTGACCGTGCTGCAGAATTGCACGCTTGCCCCGCGCAAGGTGCGCGGGCTCGCGCCCAGGGACGCGGAGGCGATCGCCATGAAATATCTGGAGCGCGTGCGCATTCCCGAGCAGGCGAACAAATATCCCGGCCAGCTCTCCGGCGGCCAGCAGCAGCGCGTCGCCATCGCCCGCGCGCTGTGCATGAGCCCCAAGATCATGCTGTTTGACGAGCCCACCTCCGCCCTGGATCCGGAAATGGTCAAGGAGGTGCTCGACACCATGACCTCGCTCGCCCAGGACGGCATGACCATGATCTGCGTGACCCATGAGATGGGCTTCGCCCGCCAGGTCGCCGACCGGGTGATCTTCATGGACAAGGGCGAGATCGTCGAAGAAGGCGCGCCCGAAGAATTCTTCGCCCATCCCAAGAGCGAGCGCACGCGCGCCTTCCTGGGCCAGATCCTGCACCACTGAACCCCGAACCCCGCGCCTGCGCCCCCCAACCAGAAGCGAGACCCGCCCGTGAGCCGTGCGTCCCTGATCACCCTGGACTGGGGCACTTCCTCTCTCCGCGCCTATCTGCTGGGCGCGGCGGGTGAGATCCTCGCGCGCGCCGAGACGGCGGAAGGTCTGATGGCGGTGAAGGACCGCGCGTTCGCGCCCGTCCTCTCGCGCATCGCCGGGCCGTGGGCCGCCGCGCACGGGCCCCTGCCCGTTCTGCTGTCGGGCATGATCGGCAGCCGTCAGGGCTGGGCCGAGGCCCCCTACGTGCCCTGCCCCGCCGGCATCGAGGATCTCGCGCGCGCCCTGATGCCGCTTGCCATCGAGGACCCCGCCCTCGGCCCGGTGCATATCGTGCCCGGCCTGCTGGTCGACGACCCGATAACTCCCGACGTGATCCGGGGTGAAGAGACCGAAGTGTTCGGCGCTCTCGCCCTCACGGGGCGGGCCGAAGGCCTGTTCGTCTTGCCCGGGACCCATTCCAAATGGGTGTTGGTGGAAAACGGACGTGTCACGGGCTTTGCCACCTTCATGACCGGCGAGATCTTTGCCGCCCTCAAGGGTCACACCATTCTCGGCCGCATGATGGGCGACGCCGCGCCCTCTCCCGCCGGCTTCCGGGCGGGGGTGGCCGCCTCGCGCGAGCTGCATGGTCCTGGAGACCTGCTATCGCGCCTGTTCACCGTCCGCGCCCTCGGTCTCACCGGCCGGCTTGCCGATGCCGACAGCGCCGACTTTCTCTCCGGCCTGCTCATCGGTGCGGAGCTGGCCAGCGTCACCGACGGCCGGGAGACGTTCACCTTGATCGCCAATGCCGCGCTCACGCAGCATTATTCGACCGCAGCCGACCTGCTCGCCCTGCCCCACGACCGCGCCCCGCCAGACTGCGCGGCCGCCGGGCAGATGGCCATCGCCCGCGCGGCCGGCCTCATTTGATCGCAACGGGAATGTTCAAGATGGCCCTTTCCTTGACCCAAGCCATGGCCCGCTGCCCCCTGGTCGCGATCCTGCGCGGCCTCAAGCCGGACGAGGCGGAAGACGTTGGCGCGGCGCTTGTGGCGGCGGGGATCACCATCATCGAGGTGCCGCTCAATTCGCCCGACCCCCTGCGCTCCATCGCCCTGCTGGCGGAGCGGTTTGGTGATTCCGCCCTGATCGGCGCCGGAACGGTGATGACGCCCGCAGCCGTGACCGACGTGGCACGGGCGGGCGGGCGGCTGATCGTGATGCCGCATTCGGACCCGGAGGTGATCCGCGCGGCCAAGGCGGCGGGCCTTGCCTGCACACCCGGCGTCGCGACGCCCACCGAAGCGTTCGCGGCGCTGAAGGCCGGGGCGGACGCGCTCAAGCTGTTTCCCGCCGAGGGTCTGCCTCCGCAGGTGCTGAAGGCCTGGCGTGCCGTGATGCCCGGCGTCACGCTGCTGCCCGTGGGTGGCATCGACGCCACCAACATGGCGGCCTACCGCGCGGCGGGCGCGGACGGGTTCGGCCTCGGCTCCGCGCTCTACAAGCCGGGCAAGGCAGTGGATGCGATCGCTGCCGACGCCGCCGCTTTGGTGGCTGCCGCGCGCGCCGTGTTCGGCTGAAAGCGCGGCCTCACCGCCCCCACAGGTCGCAAATGCGCATTGCGGCGGCGTCCCGATTTTCCCGCGCCAGGAAATCGACCGTCGCAGCGGCCGGCATGGGGCGGGCATAGAGGAAACCCTGCGCCACCTCGCAGCCCCGCTCGCGCAGGAAGCGGGCCTGGCCCACGGTCTCCACGCCCTCCGCCACCACGCACATGCCGAGGTTCTTGCCGAGCTCGATCACGGTGCAGACGATGGCGGCATCGAAGGAATCGATCTCCGTGTCCTGGACGAAGCTGCGGTCGATCTTGATGGTGTCGATGGGCAATTGCTTGAGATGGGTCAGCGCGGCATAGCCGGTGCCGAAATCGTCAAGCGCCAACTTCATCCCGGCGCTGTGCAGCTGGCCGAGGATCGGCGCGACGAAATCGGAATTGCGGCCGAGGAATACGGTCTCGGTAATCTCGATATCGAAATGTCCCGGTGCCACCCGCTCCTGCTCCAACAGATCGAGGATCTGCCTCGCAAGGTCGCGGTGGGTGAATTGCGCCGGTGAGAGATTCACCGCGACCCGACCCACGGGATGGCCCTGATCGAGCCAGGAGCGCACGTCACGCGCCACCTGCCGCAGCATCGCCTCGCCCATGAGCAGGGCGAGCTCGGGATCCTCGAACGCGGTGTAGAAGCTCTGCGGCTGGAGCACCTGCGTGCTCGAGCGCTTCCAGCGCATCAAGGCCTCGAACCCCATGAGCTGGCCGGTGATGAGCGACACCTTGGGCTGGTAGTAAGGGGTGATTTCATTGTTAGCGACCGCCGCCGCCAAGGAGCGGTTGAGGGAAATGCGCTCGTTCATCGAGCGCCGCATCGCCGGGGCATAGAGCACGGCGCGATTGCGTCCCTCCTGCTTGGCAGCATAGAGGGCGAGGTCCGCGTCCTTCATCAACTCGCCCGGCGCGTAATCCGCGCTCGGGCAGGCAGCAAGGCCAATGCTCGCCTTGGTGGAAAGGGAGCGGTCCTGATAGATCAGGGGGTGGCGGAAATTGGCAATGATCGCCTGGGACAGCGCTTGAGCCTCCTCCAGCGAAATCGCCCCCCGCAGAAGGATCACGAATTCGTCGCCGCCGAGCCGCGCCACCAGGGCCTTCTCCCCGGCGAGGTGCTCCAGGCGACGCGCGGTTTCCACCAGCAGTGCATCGCCCGCGGCATGGCCGAGCGTGTCGTTGACGTCCTTGAGTCCGTCGAGATCCACCAGCAGCAGGAAGATGGACCCGGCCTTGGTGCGGGCTTCACGGATGGTGGTGTCGAGCTGAGCCTGGAAGGCGGCCCGGTTGGTGAGGCCGGTCAGCGCGTCATGGCTCGCCGCATGGCGGATCTTCTGTTCGGCCGCGAGGCGGTCAGTGATGTCGATGATGCCGGAGACGAGGCAGGCCTCGCCGTCGATCTCGATGAAGGTGGCGGCCACGAGAACGCTGCGCACCTCGCCATGGCCGAGGCGAATCCTGGTCTCGAAATTCGTGACCGAGCCGTCGCGGATCAGGCGATCCAGGAACATCCTGCGGGACGAGGCATCGGCATAGATCTGCCAGGCGGAGTGGATTCCGAACTCGTGCGGCTCACCGCCGAAATAACTCACGCCGGCTGCGTTGTAGCGCAGGATGCGGCCGCTCTCGAGTTCGGTGATCAGCAGCGGAATGGGCACCGCCATGAAGGTCCGCTCCAAAAGCCGCTCGCTCTGAGAAAGGACTTCGCGGGCAGCCTTCTGGTCTCGTGTCGCCGCCCATTCGAGACGGCTCTGCCGGTTGTTGCGGACCAGAACCAGGATCAGCGCGACATTCATCACGAGGACCGCGAGCGCCAGTCCCACCGCAGTATCCGACTGTGGCGGCAGGCCGAGATACCCCGCCAGCAAGAGAACGCTGCATACGGTGCCGCCCGCAACCGAC
This sequence comes from Roseixanthobacter psychrophilus, assembly GCF_043195195.1. NCBI lineage: Bacteria > Pseudomonadati > Pseudomonadota > Alphaproteobacteria > Hyphomicrobiales > Xanthobacteraceae > Roseixanthobacter > Roseixanthobacter psychrophilus. Next base: position 201,451 of record NZ_JBAFWT010000005.1, on the reverse strand, counting down.
CAGCGAAACGAAATCGGCACCACCAGATAATAGATCGCCGGCAGCAACAGCACCACGAACAAAGCGATATCGCTGCGCGAACTCACCAGAACCGCGACGCCGACGGCGGTGCACCATTGCCAGACGATGATAATCGCCTGCACCGCGCGAAAATGCCGGGCCCGATTGACAATGGCGGCGCAGGCCAGGGAAACCACGATCACCGCGAACCGCGCGTAAATCGCCTCGAAGAAGTGAGCCTGCCCTTCGAAGCGCCAGTCGCTGAACAGGAACAGCGTGTTGAGGATGGCCGACAGGACGAACAGCACGCGGCTGTGCCGAAGAAGTTCGTGGAAACGCTGATCCCGAAAGGTCTGCTCGCGGACTGGCTCAACGAATTCCCCGGTTATGGAATCGAGTCGCCCGTCATCCATCTCGGCCCCGTCTCCTCCTCTTTGGGTGATTTCATCACCGGCACCATAGTGCACGTACCGTGCGAATCTAAAAGTGCGCGAGATATCCGCCATCCACAACCAAGACATGGCCCGTGATGTAACTCGCCCCCGGCGATGCGAGAAATACCGCCGCGCCGGCGATTTCTTGCGGCTTCCCCCACCGCCCGAGAGATGTGCGGCGCGACAGCCATTCTCCCACCGCGTGGTCATTCGCCATGGCGGCATTCGCGTCGGTCGCGAAATAGCCCGGCGCGATGGCGTTGACGGTCACGCCGCGCGATCCAAATTCCGCCGCCAGCGCACGCGTCAGCGCCTCCAGGCCGCCCTTGGCGGCGGTGTAGGCAGCATCCCCCGCACGCGCGATCGGGCCGGCGATCGAGGTGATATTGATGATCCGCCCCTCGCCCCGCGCCGTCATACCGCCAGCGACCACCCGCATGAGCCGCGCCGGGGCGACGAGATCCACGTCCAGCAGCCGCTGGAAGGCGGCATCGTCCAGATCGAAAAAGGGACGGCGGTCGCGCGCGCCGGCGTTATTGACCAGGATGTCCACCGGCGGTGCACGTTCCAGCGCCTGCGCCACCGCTGCGGCATCGGTGATGTCGAACGGCAGCACGCTGACCGTTCCATGGTCGGTAAGAGCCCGCGCCGCCTCCATGAGCCTTGGACGGTTGCGGCCGTTGAGCAACACATGGGCGCCCGCTTGCGCCATCCCCTTGGCGATCTCGAAACCAAGGCCGCCGGCGCTTCCCGTCACCAGCGCGGTGCGCCCCGCAAGGGAAAATAGCTCAGACATGCCAGCCTCCGCACCACGCCTCAGGAGGCTTGGCAGATCCTCCGGGCGATCACAAGCGGGCGCTTAGAGCAGGCGGCCGGCCATCACCGCTCCGAGAATGGCTGAAAGGAACAAGGAACCATCGTGCAAGGCCAAAGCGAGGCGCGAGGGAATCCCTCGCTGGTAGATCCAGCCGGTGCATCCCACCGTCGCAAGCGACCAACCCGCCCCGACCATCACCAGGGCAATGCCCCAGGCGAGGCTGCCGGCGAGTTCGAGGCCGGGCGCGAGCACCTGGATTGCCGGCAGCATCAACGCGGCGGCCACCAACCCCAGCCCAGCCAAGGCCAACAACCGGGGGGAGATATTTCCGCCGAAGGCCGCCAGTGGGGCTGCGGGTGCATACATGGCGGCCACGTGCAATGCGATGAAGCCGAAGACCGCGCCCTCACCGACGCCGCAGCCGAGCAAGGCCAGCGGCGCCTGCGCCATCAGCAAGCTCATGCCGAACCAGGCAAGCGCGCCGCATAGCGTCGGGACGAGAACTGCCGCCAGCGGCAAGGTCACTTTTTCGCGAAGCCGCGGCGCCGCATTGGGCGCCATCAATACCGCGACGGCGAGGGACAGGGTGTGCGCGACCGCGGCGAGCACGGCCGTACCGACCAGGAAGAACGGCGAAAACAGCCATTCCGCGCCCATGGCCAAGGTTGGCCCCGCGAGCGCAGCGAGCAGCCCACCGCACAGGACGCCCGCCGCCGCTGCCGCTGGCCGGCCAGCGCTCGCCGCCGCCTCATGGCGGTAGAAGAAGGAAAAGCCCTGCGCCATGCCGAGCCACAATGCGCCCAGGCACACCCAGGTGAACTGCATCTTCAGCAGCCCCACCGCCAGCAAGGCACCGCCTCCGACGCCGAGCGAAGCGCCAAGCGCGAAGCCGGTGCGACGTCCGAAGGCGTCGCCCAGGAAGGAGGCGGGGAAGGAGGCGAGCGCCGCGCCCACCAGCATGGCTGCGAACGGGAGCGTGGCATAATGAGGATCGCGCGCGAGGGCCGCGCCGGCCAAGGGTAGGATGCCGCTTGCGAGCGTCTGCGCCAGCACCGCGAAGGCGAAACCCAGCGCGAGCGCGAACGGCGGCGCGCGGTGCGTGGCATTGTCGTTGGCGGGCGCGTCGATCTGCGGATCGCAAATGCACACCAGCATTCCTGCGCGCGGACCCGGCATGGGCGTCGCGGGCTTCATGGACGTGGGTCCCGCTTGGACGCGGCGGGGAGATCCTCGTCGCTCAGCACGCGATAGGCGGCGCCGTCCAGGTCTTCATACTGGCCGCTCTTGAGACTCCAGAGGAAGGCGAACAGGCCGATCAGCCCGAGCGCGAGCGCGATCGGCACGAGATAGAGGAGAACCGTCATGCGCGCACCTCCGCGCCGATCACCGGGGACGCCTCGACCGCAGGCCTCGGCGCCCGCAACGCATTGAGCGTCACCAGGATCGACGAGCCGGACATGGCGAGGGCGGCCACGAGGGGGGTGACATGGCCCGTGACCGCAAGCGGCACGGCGATGAAATTATAGCCGATCGCAAGAACCAGATTTTCGCGCATGCGGCGGCCGGCGATCCGGGCGCCGTCCAGCGCTGCGAGAACCGGGGCGAGGCGCTGGCCGATGAAAACGGCATCGGCCTGGGCCTGCGTCACCGCCGCCCCGCTCGCCGGGGACAGGGAGACATCCGCCGCCGCGAGCGCCGGCGCATCATTGAGCCCGTCGCCCACCATGCAGACCCGATGGCCGGCCGCCTTGAGGCGCTCCAGGACGGCGATCTTTCCGCCCGGACGCAAGTCGCCCTCATAATCCGCGATGCCGAGACGCCCGGCCACCGACGCCACGGCTTCCGTTCGATCGCCGGAAAGGATGCGCACGGCGATGCCCCGCGCCTTCAGGCCATCCACCACCGCGCGCGCATCAGCGCGCAATTGCTGGGCAATGCCGATGACGAGGCTGGACGAGCCGAGCCGGAAGGCGATCAGCGAGCAGTCCGCGGGAAGATCCGCAGGCGCGTGGGCGTCGCAGAAGTCGAGACTGCCGAGCCGGGCCTCCCCTCCGGGCAGAAGGGTCTTCACTCCGGCTCCCGCCACCTCCTCCACCTCGGCGAAGGCGGGTCCCCCGGCGCTGCGGGCAAGCACCGCCGCCAAGGGATGGCGGCTCGACAGTGCCAGCCGCGCGGCGCTGGCAAGCAGCGCCGGATCGGCCCCCTGCGGGAGGCGCAACGCGGCTTCGGGCAAGGTGAGCGTGCCGGTCTTGTCGAACACGACCGTATCCACAGGTGCGAGCCGCTCCAGCATGTCCCCAGCATTCACCAGCAGGCCGGCGCGGAACAGACGCCCGGTCGCCACCACCTGCACCACCGGAACCGCCAGCGCCAGGGCGCAGGGACAAGTGATGATCAGCACCGCCACGGCGATCATCACCGCATCGTGCAGGCTCGCGCCCAGGACCAGCCAGCCGAGGGCCGACGCCAGGGCTGTCAGATGCACCATCGGGGCATAGAGGCGCGCCACCCGGTCGGCCAGGCGCACATAGGTGCCCCGTGCACTCAGCGCCCCATCCAGCAGGCGCTGGACGTCGTCGATCAAGGTCCCCTCGCCGCCCGCGGTCACGCGGACCTTCAGCACGCCGGACCCGTTGAGGCTGCCAGCATAGAGTCGGCCCCCGGGACCCACCAGGCGCGGCAGCGTCTCGCCGGTGATCAGGGCCTCGTCGACGGCAGAGGTCCCCGACACCACCTCGCCATCCGCGCCGACCCGTTCGCCGGCAGCCACCAGGATCACGTCGCCCGGCGCCAGCGCCTGAACCGGCACCAGGACCGGCACGCCGTCCGCGCCGAGCCGATGGGCCATCTCGCCGCGCAGGGCAGCGATATTGCCGGCCACGGCGCGGGTGCGCCGACGCGCCTCATGATCGAGATAGCGACCCGCGAGGAGGAAGAACAACAGCATGACGGCGCTGTCGAAATAGGCGTGCTCCTGGTGCAAAGCGGTTTCGAGCACCGACATGCCGAGGGCGAGGATGACGCCGAGCGAGATCGGCACGTCCATATTGAGCTTGCGGGTGCGCACGGCACGCAGCGCGCTCTGGAAAAAGGGCTGGCCGGCATAGGCCGCCGCCGGCAACGCGATCAGCGCGGAAAGCCAATGGAAAAAATCGCGCGTCTCGGGCGTGATGTCGGTGACATTGCCGGACCAGACTGACACCGACAGCAGCATCACGTTCATGGCGGCAAAGCCTGCAACGCCCATGCAGCGCAGCAGCCAGCGGGCCCGGCGCGCCTCTTCCTCCTCCACCCGCCCCGCGAACGGATGGGCCCGATAACCGAGCGCTTCCAGGCGCTGAACCACGTCGGCAGGCGCGCCCTCGCCGCTCCACGCCACTGTCAGGCGATGGGTGGTGTAGTTGAGCCGGGCATGGACCACGCCGGGCAGGGCCTTCACGCCGTTCTCGATATCGCCGATGCAGGCCGCGCAGTCGACGCCATCGACCGCGAGATTGACCTCCGCGCGACCCTCGGCGTCCCGTGCGAGAAAGATCGAATAATCAACGGCCTCGGCCATGTGCGTCGCACCCGGAAATCACGCGTCGCCGCCCCACGCCCCGCATCGGGGATCGCTAATGCAGCTGAACTCTGTTTTTGGAGCGGAACAGGCGCTGACCGCCTTGCGCAAGATCAAGCATCATGTCCCACTGGCCGGCGTGGGCGGTGGCCGCCCCCTTATAGCGTCCGTTGCCGACCGCGGCGAGGACCAGCGCCACGTCGCCGCGCGCATCGGTGGGATGGAACAGGCGGGCTGTCACCTCCAGCCCGTTCAACGGCTTGCCCGTGGCATCGCGGACGATCAGCATGACGTGGCGCTCCTCACCCTGGCTTTCCACGTCCGCCTCCACCTTCCAGCCGCGCGTCGCCTGCTGGGCGGCAGCGTCCTCCTCGCTGCGGAAGGCGAGGCCCGCCTTGTATGAGCTTTCCGTCTCCACCCCGCCGAAGGTTGAGACCGCGAACCGCGCCATCACGACATTCACGCTGATGACCACGCCGAAGAAGGCGAGAATGATCAGCAGCACTGCGCGTCCGGTCAGTTCCCGCGGCGGCTTCTCAGCAAGATCTGGCTTTGCCATGAAATCCTCCTCAGGGCGCGATGAAATGATCGCTGGCGTGGGCGGCAATGCCGGTGGCCGCGTCGCGAATCTCGAATGTGATCGGCAGCGAGGCGCCCGGCGCCAGCTTGTCCTTGGTCGTCACCAGCACCCGCACTTCGCGAGTCTGGTCGGGTCCGACGGCAAGCCGGTCGCTTTCGGAACCGGAATCCGTGCCGACAACGTTCAGGCTCGCGCCCGGAACCCCGGACGCCGAGACCGTGAAGGTGCGTTCATAGAGCTTCTTGTTGATCAGCCGAAGGGTATAGGCATTGCGCAGGGAGCCGTCCGACATCCGCACAAACACCGGATTGCGGTCATGGATGGCGGCCAGCCCCTCGCTGGAGCGGTTCACGAGGGTGGTCAGCATCAGCCCGGCGATGCCGCAGATCAGCACCGCATACAGCAGAGTGCGCATGCGGAAGATGCGCCGCACAGGCGCCTCGCCACGGGCGCGGGCCTCAAGATTCGCCTCGGACTCATAGGCAATGAGGCCACGAGGGCGATGGATCTTGTCCATCACAGTGTCGCACGCGTCGATGCACAGGCCGCACTGGATGCAATCCAACTGCAGGCCCTTGCGGATATCCACGCCGGTGGGACAGACGTTGACGCACTGGTTGCAATCGATGCAATCGCCGGCCGGCTTGCCCTCGGCCCGAAGCTGCGCGACCTTTTTCAACGATCCGCGCGGCTCGCCGCGGTCGAACAGATAGGTCACGTTGAGCGCATATTCGTCGGTCAGCGCGGCCTGAATGCGCGGCCAGGGGCACATGTAGATGCACACCTGCTCGCGCATATGGCCCGCCAGCACATAAGTCGTGCCCGTGAGAACGGCGATGGAGATATAAGCGGTCGCGGACGCCTGGAAGGTCGCAAGCTCGCGCACCAATGTCGGCGCATCGTCGAAATACAGCACCCACGCGCCGCCGGTCCACCAGGCGATCAGCAACCACAGCGTATGCTTCAGTGTCTTGTGAGCGATCTTGTCGATGGTCCAGGGGGCGTTGTCGGCGGCGATGCGCTCGCGCCGATCGCCTTCGATCAGCCGCTCAACCGCCATGAACAGGTCGGTCCACACGGTCTGCGGGCACAGATAGCCGCACCACACGCGCCCGGCGACCGCATTCATCAGAAACAGGATCAACGCCGCGAGGATCAGCAGCCCCGCCACATAATAGAATTCCTGCGGCCAGATCTCGATGAAGAAGAAGTAGAAGCGCCGGGCGGGAAAATCGATCAGAACCGCCTGGTTGGGCGCATCCGGTCCGCGATCCCAACGCACGAACGGCAGGAAATAATAGACACCGAGCGTGAGGATGAGCACGATCCACTTGATCCGCCGGAATGTGCCGTGGACGCTTTGCGGATAGATGGCGCGACGCGCCGCATACAGCGGCGCATCATCCGCCTCGGACGCCGGTGCTGCCGGACTGGTGGCTTTGGTCTTCACGGCGGGAGCGGTCATTGGATCACTGATCTTTTGCCCGCCCCCGTGGGGAAAGGCGTGGGAGAGGAGGGCCATGCCCTCGTTGCGATGCCCCCCGCCGGGCAATGTCACACCGGGCGGAGAGAACGTTCGCTATTGGCCACCACCCAGGGTGTGCACGTACACCGTCAGGGCCTTCAAGGTAGTGGGCGACAGGCGTTGTCCCCAAGCCGGCATCACGCCGCCGCGGCCATTGGTGATGGTCTGGACGATCGTGGCCTTGTCGCTGCCGTAGAGCCAGATGCCGTCGGTCAGGTTCTTCGAGCCAAGCTCCTGGTTGCCCTTGGCATTCTCGCCATGACACACGGCGCAATTGGCCTGGAACACGGCAGCACCCTTCTGGACGTTCGGCGTATCCGCCGACACCAGCCCCGACAGCGAGCGCACATAGTCCGCCGCATCGGAAATCTCGGTCTTGGTGAGGACCGCGCCGAAGGGCGTCATATTGCCCTGGTGGCCCAGGTCGTCGCCGGAGCGAACGCCGTGCATGAGGGTGGCCTGGATCTGCTCCAGCGAGCCGCCCCACAGCCAATCATCATCATTGAGGTTCGGGAAGCCCTTGGCGCCGCCGCCCCCCGCCCCGTGGCAGGGCGCGCAATTGTCGGCGAAGGCGACCCGGCCTTCGGCTCGGGCCAGTGAAAGCAGCTCCGGGGTCTTCTCGATCTCCTGGAGGGAAGCCGTGGCCAGCTTCTCTGACGTGGTGGCACGCAAAGCCCGCAAATCGGCAAGCTGCTCCTGCACCGCGGTGCGAGAGTTCCAGCCGAGCGCGCCCGTCGTATAGCCGGAGATCAGCGGCCAAGCCGGAAAGGCAATCCAATAGCAGACGGCCCAGAAGATGCAGGCATAGAAGGTCCACAACCACCAGCGCGGCAGCGGATTGTTGAGCTCGCGGATACCGTCCCATTCGTGGCCGGTGGTGGCGGTCCCGCTCGCGGCGTCCACGTGCGCGTCATGGCTCTCGTGTGCGGTGCTCACGGGATCAATCCTCCTTCAGCGGAATTTGGGCGGCCTCGTCGAAGTTCTTCTGCATCTTCTTCGAAGGCCAAAAGGCATAGGCGATAACTCCGACAAACCCGAAGAAGAACAATAAAAGTCCCCAGGTCTGCGCGAACGTCGCCAATTGCATGTAAATGTCACGCATGGCTCACCTCACATTGGCCTTGTCGTCGTAGAGCTTGAAGTCCACGAGCGTGCCGAGCATCTGGAGATAAGCGATCAGGGCGTCCGCTTCCGTCAGCTCGGCGGGATTGCCGTCGAAATCGCGCACTTGCGCCTTCGGGTAGCGCTTTTGCAGCGCATCCATTTCGTCGGCATCGGTGGTGGACTGTGTCCTGAGGTCCGCCTGCGCGCTGGCAATCATGTCGTCCGTGTAGGGGACACCCTCGATGCGCAACACCTTCATGTCCGCGGCGATATGCTTGGCGTCGAGCTTGTTTTGCGCGAGCCAAGGATAGCCCGGCATGATCGAGGCCGGCACAACGGCGCGCGGGTTATTCAAGTGCTCAAGCTGCCACAGGTCCGAATACTTGCCGCCCACGCGGGCGATATCCGGGCCGGTCCGCTTCGACCCCCATTGGAACGGGTGATCGTACATGCTTTCCGCCGCCAGCGAATAATGGCCGTAGCGCTCCACTTCGTCGCGCAGCGGGCGGATCATTTGGCTGTGGCAGTTGTAGCAACCCTCGCGCAGGTAAATGTTGCGCCCCGCCAGCTCCAGCGGCGTGTAGGGGCGAATGCCATCCACCTTCTCGATGGTGCTCTTGAGATAAAACAGCGGGACGATCTCTACGAGGCCGCCGATGGAAATCACCACCAGCACCCCAAGGAGCAGGATCAGCGAGTGCTTCTCGAAGATCGCGTGCTTGCTCCAGATCGAAGAGGACTTGGTTGACATCTATGTCTCCGTCATTCGGCGGGAGCGAGCGCGGCGCCGGTCGCCTCGGCGACGGTTTCCGGCATGCGAATGGTCATGATTACGTTCCAGGCCATAATCAGCGACCCGATGAGGAACAGGATTCCGCCCACCGCCCGGATCACATAGAGCGGGTGCATCGCTTCCACTGTCTCGATGAACGAATATTCGAGGAAGCCGAGCGCGGTATAGGCGCGCCACATGAGGCCCTGCAGGATGCCAGCCACCCACATCGCCGAGATATAGAGGACGATGCCGAGCGTCGAGATCCAGAAGTGCCAGTTGATGGCCTTCACCGAATACATCTCGCGCTTGTTCCAAAGCCAGGGAATGAGGCAGTAGATCGCGCCGAATGAAATATAGGCAACCCAGCCGAGCGCGCCGGAATGGACATGGCCGATGCCCCATTCGGTGTAGTGGCTCAGCGAGTTCACCGCCTTCACCGACATCAACGGGCCTTCGAAGGTGGCCATGCCGTAGAAGGCGACCGAGACCACCATCATGCGGATCACCGGGTCGGTCCGCAGCTTGTCCCACGCACCTGAAAGGGTCATCAGGCCATTAATCATGCCGCCCCAGGAGGGCATCCACAGCATGATGGAGAAGGTCATGCCCAGGGTCTGCGCCCAGTCCGGCAGCGCGGTATAGTGCAGGTGATGCGGACCGGCCCAGATGTAGAGGAAGATCAGGGCCCAGAAGTGCACGATCGACAGCCGGTAGGAATAGACCGGCCGGTTCGCCCGCTTCGGGATGAAATAATACATCAGGGCCAGGAAGCCGGCCGTCAGGAAGAAGCCGACCGCGTTGTGGCCGTACCACCATTGCACCATGGCATCCTGCACGCCCGACCACAGAATGTAGGACTTGGGCGAGAACACCGAGACCGGGATGGTCGCGTTATTGCCGAGATGCAGAACCGCGATGGTCAGGATGAAGGCAAAGTAGAACCAGTTCGCCACATAGATATGCGGCTCCTTGCGCTTCAGCACCGTCACCAGGAAGACGAGGAAGTAGGTGACCCAGACGATGGTCAGGAACAGGTCGCTGTACCATTCCGGCTCGGCGTATTCCTTGCCCTGGCTGATGCCCAGCAGATAGCCCGTGCCGGCGATGACGATGAACAGGTTATAGCCCCAGATCACAAACCAGGGGGCAAGGTCGCCCGCGAGCCGCGCCTGCGAGGTGCGCTGCACCACGTAGAAGGAGGTCGCGATCAGCACATTGCCGCCAAAGGCGAAGATCACCGCGGACGTGTGCAGCGGCCGCAACCGGCCGAACGAGGTCCAAGGCAGATCGAAATTGATCACCGGGAATGCGAGCTGAAGGGCGATGATCACGCCGATGAGAAAGCCCGCGACGCCCCAGAACACTGCCAGCAGCGTGCCGACCTTCACCGGACCCATGTTGTAATTGGGCTTTCCGTCGATGGTCTGCGGCGGCAGCGTCGCGTCGCGATCCATGTACCGGTTGCCGATGGCGAAAACCGCAGCGACGCTCGCCGCAGCGAACACGAAGGCATGGAAGGCATAGGCCGATGTGTGGGCCTTGGCGGCCACCACGACGGCGAAGAAAGCAAATAACGAGAACACGATCAGGAGACTGATTTCCCCCGTCGTCATGCTCTTCTTGGTCGGTGTCTGGACAATGGACATTGGGCACCCCTTGCGCGGGGGCGGTGCAAACCCGCCCTGCAAGCCTTGGGGGCAAAATGGGCCGGGAACGCTCTTTCTCCTTGATACAGGTCAAAGCTAAGGGTTCACCCGGAGGCCCCATTGCCGCACCCTCGCCGTAAAAAGGCCGCGATCAGTCCAGCGTCTGGCGAAAACGGGCTACCGCGATACCCATCGCAACCAGCATCAGGATGAACAGTATGGCGATGTCGAGCCGCAGGTCGGCGAAGTCCGCGCCTTTCAGCAGGATGCCCCGGACCATGCGCAGATAGTGGGTGAGCGGCAGGCATTCGGAGACCCATTGCGCCCAGCGCGGCATCCCGGCGAACGGGAACATGAATCCCGAAAGCAGGATGTTTGGCAGGAAGAACATGAACGACATCTGCACCGCCTGCAGCTGGTTCTGCGCGACGGTCGAGAAGGTGTAGCCGACAGCAAGGTTGGCGGTGATAAACAGCAGCGTCACCACGCACAGCAGTGCAAGCGAGCCCTCTACCGGCACATTGAACAGCAGGACCCCCGCACCGAGGATCAGCACCGCCTGCAGCACCCCCACCAGCACATAGGGGATGATCTTGCCGAGCATGATCTCCACCGGGTGGATCGGCATGGAGAGCAGGCTCTCCAGCGTGCCGCGCTCCACCTCGCGGGTCACCGACAAGGCGGTGAAGATCAGCATGGTCATGGTGAGGATCGTGCCCAGCAAGCCCGGAACAATGTTCAGCTGCGAGGTACCGGCGGGATTGTAGCGCCGGTGCTGGACGATATCGAACGGCATGGCGCCGGCGGCATCGACGAAACGGATCTGCTTCAGCGCCGTTCCGATGATGCCCGAGAGCGCGCCGAGCGCATTGCCGGCGGCCACGGGGTCGGTAGCATCCGCCGCCACCAGCAGCTGGGGATTTTCACCGCGCCTGAGCGCCCGCTCGAATCCGGCCGGGATCTCCACCAGGAACAGCACATCGCCGCCCCGCACCATGTGCTCGGCTTCGTCCTCGCTTTGCGCCAGGCGGGTGAATTCGAAGAACGCGGTATTGCGCAGCGCGGCAATGATCGCCCGGCTCACCTCATTGTTTTCATGAGAAAAAACGGCCGTCGGCAAATGGCGCGGCGTGGTGTTGATGGCATAGCCGAACAACACCAATTGCAGCAGCGGGATCATGATCATGGTGGCGAAGGTCACCCGGTCGCGCCGCAACTGGATGAATTCCTTGCGCACCATCGCCGAGATGCGACGGAGAAAGCCGGGAACGGCGATCATCGCAGCGCATCCTTCGACCGGCTCATAAGGTCGATGAACACATCCTCCAGGGTCGGAGAATCCTTCTGGAACGCAAGGTCCGGCCGCCCGCGATAGGGCGCGAGTGCGGCGTCGAGCGCCGTCAGGTCACGGGCGGAAATGTGCAGGCGGGTTCCGAAGGGAGCCACCATGTCCACGCCCGGCGCCGCTTCCAGCTCCCGAGCCAGCGCCGCCGTAATGCGCCCGGGGTCGGCTCCGCCCACCGCCTCAACGGTATAGGTGGACAGGCCGGAGGCGGCGATCACGTCCGGCACCCGCCCTTCCGCCAGCAGATGGCCATAAGCGATGTACGCTATCTCATGGCAACGTTCCGCCTCGTCCATGTAATGGGTCGACACCAGGACCGTCAGTCCCTCCGCCGCAAGCGTATGGATTTCCGACCAGAATTCTCGCCGGGCCTGGGGGTCGACACCCGCTGTCGGCTCGTCCAAGAGCAGCAGTTCGGGCGCGGGAAGGATGCAGGCGCCAAGCGCGAGGCGCTGCTTCCAGCCGCCCGACAATTCCCCCGCCAATTGCTTGCCGCGCCCCTCCAGGCCGAGCCGGGCCAGAGCCTCCTGGGCAGCTTGCTCGGGCTTGGGCACGCCGTAGAGGCGGGCGACGAACTCCAGATTCTCACGCACGGACAAATCGGCATAAAGCGAGAACTTCTGCGTCATGTACCCCACATGACTGCGGATCTCGCGGGCTTGCGTGAGGATATCCAGGCCAAGGCAGGTGCCGCGCCCCGCGTCCGGGGTGAGCAGCCCGCACAGCATGCGGATGGTCGTGGTCTTGCCCGATCCGTTGGGCCCGAGGAAGCCGTAGATCTGGCCCTTGCGCACCCGCATGGAGAGGTCGTCGACCACCACCCGGTTGCCGAACGACTTTCGCAGGCCCTCCACATCGATGACGACCTCCCGGCCGTTGCCCTCGGCCTCCAAAGGGGCCGGGGGGCTCACCGGCCGGGTCCCAGAAGGGCCACGGTGACCGGTTGGCCCGGCCGCGCGGCGGAAGGATCGCGCGGGCGGGCCTCAACAAGATAGACCAGCTTGGCCCGCTCCTCGCGGCTGTAGATCACCGGAGGGGTATATTCGGCGGCATCGGCGATGAAGGTGACATCGGCCGTCAGCGGGGGGCAGCCATCGCAGGATACGGCCACCGGGGCGCCGAGGACGACCTTCGCCAAGGCCGCCTGCGGCACGAAGAAGCGCACCTTCACAAGGCCCGGCGGGAGCATTGAGGCGACGGGCCGCCCCTCCGGCACGAGTTCTCCGACCCGGTAATAGAGGGTCTGCACCGTGGCGTCGGAGGGGGTTCGAAGTACGCGGCGGTCCAACCGGACCTGCGCGGCATCACGATTGGCTTGCGCCTGCGCCACAGCCTGCGCGGCGGCGGCGATATCCTCGTCGCGTGCTGCGATCCGGGCGTTGTCGATCTGGCGCCCGATCTCGTCCAGGCTGGCCAGATTCTGATCGTATTGGTGCTGGGCGGTATCGAGATTGGCCTGTGAGGATGCGCCCTTCGGCACCAGGGCCTTCTGCCGCTCCAGATCGATGCGGGAAAGGTCGAGCGCGGCGGTTGCGCGACGTTGGGAGGCTTCAAGGATGGCCACTTCCTCCGGCCGCTGCTGGGCGGCCTTCGCCTTGTCGAGCCGAGCGGTGGCCTCGCCCAGCGCTGCGGTCGCGGCGGCGAGGTCCGCCTTCTGGACATCGTCCTCCACAGTGGCGATCACCGCACCGGCCACGACCTTGCTCCCCTCGGCCACGGGCAAGGTGACCACGCGCCCCGCCTCCTGCGGGCCGATGAACAGCAGATCGCCCTCGACATAGCCGGTGAATTCATTCTGGGGCGGCGCAGAACAGGCGGAGAGCAGGAGGCTCGCCACGATCATGAGCGGGCGCAGAGGCAAGGATCCGACGGGCATCATGCCTCCGGGCTCCCAAGACCGCGCAGCAGCACGTCCCTGTAGGCGTGGATGAAGGCGCGCACATCGAGCGGATCGATCTGTGCAAACAGGCTGTTCCAGACCAAGGCCGTCATGGCCGGGGCGATCACCATCTGCGGAAACCGGACGGCAGCATCGGAGGTGATCTCGCCGCGAGCGAGCCCCCTTTCGCCGATGGCCCGGATGAGGGCGACGCCGCGCGACACCACCTCGCGATGGTGGAACGCGGCAAGCTCGGGAAAGCGCGGGCCCTCCGCGATCATGAGGCGCAAGATACCGGCACCCGGACCCTCGACGATGCGCGAGATCAATATTTCCGAGATCACCGCCATCAGCTCGCGGGTGGTTCCCGGAAAGGACGGCAGCACCGCAGCCGCCTCGCTTAGCACAGGCGCGACCGTCGCCTTCACGATCGCCTCGAACAGCGCTTGCTTGTCGGGGAAATACAAATACAGCGTGCCCTTCGCGATCCCGGCGGCACGCGCCACATCCTCCAGGCGGGTTGCGGCGAAGCCGTGTTCCGAGAACAGGCTAAGCCCTGCTGCGAGGATGGCGGCCTGACGCTCCTCGCGCCGTCCGGGGCCGATCGCGGCCGGCGCGCGGGGACGTTTAATTGGCGGCGAGGCGTTAGCACGAAGGGTCATAATCGCATCATGCCTCAATATGACTGACGAGTCAGTCATATTTCCCGGGAAAGCTCGCTGTCAAAACCTCAATCGGGGGTCACAACCGTGGGGAACCCCTTGCGCCGTCGCCGGTTGTCCACAATCTCGTTGGGGAAGGACAACCGCCGACACATGAACACGCGCCCACATCAGAGCGGCCCGTCCGCGTTTGCGGCCGCGCCCTGGCCGCAGGGTGCCACCATCCCCTTGTCGGAACTGCTGGGATCTCTGAGCTTCGCGCTGGATCTGACCGAAGGCCAGCCGCCAGGCCATTGCGTCCGCGCATGCTGGATCGCCCTTGCCATCGCCAAGCGGATCGGTCTTTCCCGCGCCGCCACCCAGGACCTGTACTACACGGTGTTGCTCAAGGATCTCGGGTGCAGCAACAACGCCTCGCTGTTGTCCCGCCTCTATGTCACCGATGATCTCACCTTCAAGCACGGCTACAAGACGGTGAACGGCATGCCGCAGGCGCTCGCCTTCGTCCTTCGCAACGCCGGCGTGAGCTTGCCGCTCGCCAAGCGCTCCGAGCACCTTTTCCGCGTGCTCCGGCACGGCACGACATTCGCCCGCGAATTGATCGAGACCCGTTGCCATCGCGGGGCCGAGATTGCGCGCGGGATGCGCTTTTCCGAGGCGGTTGCCGACGCCATCCAGGCCCTGGACGAGCATTGGGACGGCACCGGCCTGCCGCTTGGGCTGAGCGGAACCGCCATTCCGCTCCATGCCCGCATCGCCCTTCTCGCACAGGTGGCGGACGTATTTCTCATCAGTGCCGGCCCCAAGGCCGCGCGCGCGGAAATCCGGCGACGCTCCGGGAGCTGGTTCGACCCGACCCTTGCCCGTGCGCTGGAGGAGGCCGCCGCTCAGCCGGGCTTCTGGGACCTGCTGAAGGCGCCTGACCTCCCCCACCGGCTGTTCGCCCTCGAACCCGCACAGCACGCCACGATGGTGGACGAAGACTTGATGGACGACATCGCCCACGGCTTCGCCGCGGTCATCGACGCCAAGAGCCCCTTCACGGCGGGCCACAGCGACCGCGTCGCCAGCCTCGCCGATGCGATCGCGGAAGAATTGGGCTGCAATGCCGAGCACCGGCGCTGGCTGCGCCGCATGGCGCTGCTGCACGACATCGGCAAGCTCGGGGTCAGCAACATCATCCTCGACAAGCCCGGCCTGCTCGATTCCGAGGAACGCTCGATCATGGAACGGCACGCTGTCTATACGGCGGAGATTCTCGGCCGCATCTCCGCCTTTGCGGCCCTGGCACCCGTGGCTGCCGCTCATCACGAGCGCCTGGATGGCAAGGGGTACCCTCTGGGGTTGAAGGGCGGCCAGATCGCTTTCGAAACCCGCATCCTGACGGTCGCCGACATTTTCGATGCCCTCACGGCCGACCGCCCCTATCGCAAGGCGCTTCCCGTGGCGCAGGCGCTGGACATCCTGGACCAGGGTGCGGGAACGGTGGTCGACGCACAATGCGTTGCGGCGCTGAAGGCGTGCATTGCGGAACCGCCCCGCACCCCCACTCTCACAGAGCGCCGAGGCTGAGAGCCGCTGCACTGCAGCGCGGCGCTTTCCCTGCAACCTTATGAAAAACTGGCGTCTCTGCCCCGATTAACCTTCCTACACCCTGTTAGCGGCACGTCGCTTCTGGTAAGCCGAACCCTCCCGTTGGGGTATCTGGGAGGATGAATCATGACGCGCTTTCGAGTGATGCTTGCGGCTGTGCTGTTGGCAGGTTCCGTGGGCGGCGCGGGTGCGCAGACGATGAGTTACGCGGACGCTGCCGGCATGCTTGCAAACAGCTGCGGCAAGGACATTCAGAAATACTGTCCGACCGTCAATCTCGGCAACGGCGCGCTGGTCGATTGCTTGGACAAGGTGATCACCAAGGTGAGCCCCCAGTGCAAGACCGACTATGCAGCCGCTGAAGCCTCGATCGCCAAGCGCGATGCGGCACAGGACTCGATCGTCAAGGTCTGCAACGCGGATGCCGCGCGCTTGTGCCCGGGCATGATCCCGCAAGACGGCAACCTTCTGTCATGCCTCCTCGAGGCGACCAAGGTGGTCTCTGCGGCCTGCAACCAGGCCATCACTGACGCCGGTTATCGGTGATCGTCCCGCACTTCCGCTCTTGCTCAACACAAAGGACGATTCCCATGACTTCGTCTCTGATCCGCTTCGCATTCGCGGCAGCACTCACGTTCGCGTCGGCCCCGGCATTCGCCCAGACCGCGCTGAACGACAGCCAGATTCTCCAGGGCCTGCAGGGCCTCACCGGAACCGCCCCGGTGATCACCGCGCAGCAATTGCGTGACCAGGTGCAGGCCCACATCGTGCAATATCCCGGTGAAGCCCTGACCCGCCCGTCGCTCGCCCTGCATCTCGACAAGCTGCCGCAAATCAATGTGCAGATTCAGTTTCGGCTGAACTCGGCGATCATCGATCCCTCATCCTATCGCACCCTTGGCTCCATCGCCGACGCGATGCACAACCCGATCCTGCACGGCTACAAGTTCATCGTCACCGGCAACACCGACGTGACGGGGCCGCGCGAGGTCAACCTGAAGCTGAGCCAAGCGCGGGCTGACGCGGTGGTCAATGCCCTGACCACCGTGTTCAACGTCAATGCCTCCCGCCTGGACGCGGTCGGTCTCGGCGAAGAAGTGCTGCTCGATCCGAAGAATCCCACCTCGCCCATCAACCGGCGGGTGCAGATCTTCACCGTGGGCCGCATGAAGCCCTGATCTGCCGCACACGGACGACACCTCCGCTGCGCTCCGGCGCAGCGGAACCACTCCCAGCGTCTTGCGCTTACGGGCGTTGTCCCGCTGGAAACCGCGCTAAGCGTCCCCCGTGCCGCTTTGCCCCGCTCCCGCCGCAGGCGCAGCAATCTTCGGCGCGATGCCCGAGAGCAGCTTTGCGAGCTGACGCTGCCAGACTCCTGCGGTCCGGGCGAGATATTCCGGCGTCACTCCAGGCGCGACCAGTACATCCATCTGCAGATACAACGTTCCCTCGCGCACATAGGATTGGGCGAAGCGGTTGTTGCTGTTCCATTGACGCGAGACCACATCGAGCGGAAGCGTCGGCGCGCGGAATGTCGCGACATAGCTGAAATCGACAAAGCCATCGCCTGCCAAGCTGCCTGGGACCATGTGAAAGACCATGCCTGATGCGGTACAGCGCAAGGCACCGCGCGCGCCCCACTTCACCTCCTCGCACGCCGTGCCGATGCTTTTCAGGGCTGTCGCAACCGCAAGCAGGCTGGCCCTCTCGATCATAGGCATGGAGTGTTCCTTGAGGCTGGCGCGAAACGAGGAGATCGCGGAAACCCGCGGCTACCTGCTGGCCTGGCACATCGGCGCCGACCGTCCGAAGGGAGGACGCTAGCCCAGGCGATGGTCCGGCTCAAGCAGTCGAATGGGTTCACCCGTCCCTCGCCCATCGTTGCGCTTGAAACGCGCGCCCGTTCGGCCGTTTATGCGGTTCGCAGCCCCCGCAAGAGGGGCCAGCCCCAGCCTAAGGAGTCATTCATGCTGCCCGAGTTGCGCGTGCTGTATTTCGAGGATCTCACCGTCGGCATGTCGGAGGAGCTGCATAAGACCATCGCCTCCACCGACGTGGTGGTGTTCGCGGAGGTGACGGGAGACCGCAACCCCATCCATCTCTCCGAGCATTTCGCCGCCAAGACGCCCTTCGGCACACGCATCGCCCACGGGCTCTATACCGCAAGCCTGATCTCGGCCGTATTGGGCACCCGCCTGCCCGGCCCGGGCGCGGTCTATATTTCCCAGACCCTGAATTTCCGCGCGCCGGTGAAGATCGGCGACCTCGTGGTGGTCCGAGTGGAAGTGGCGGAGCTGATCCCCGAGCGGCGGCGCGCGCGGCTCGCCTGCACCTGCAAGGTGGGTGAGGACGTGGTGCTGGATGGCGAAGCCTGGGTGAAGGTTCCCGCCAAGGCCGAAAGCGCGCCGAGCCCGCTGCGACCCGCCGCCGGCTGATCGCTCACGGGCCGGACCCTAGCGACTGGCGCCCGGCACCCAAAGCACGTCGCCCGCGCCGCGCCCGTTCACATAGCGGCTCGCCACGAACAGCAGATCGGAGAGGCGGTTCATATATTGGATCGCCGCCGGCCCCACCTTCTCTCCCGCCGTCTGGGCGAGCGCCACCATCTGCCGCTCGCCGC
Organism: Roseixanthobacter psychrophilus; assembly: GCF_043195195.1. Lineage (NCBI taxonomy): Bacteria > Pseudomonadati > Pseudomonadota > Alphaproteobacteria > Hyphomicrobiales > Xanthobacteraceae > Roseixanthobacter > Roseixanthobacter psychrophilus. The sequence continues at coordinate 182,912 of NZ_JBAFWT010000005.1, read as the reverse complement.
GGCGGGCGATAGTGCGGGCAAGATGGAGATATGCCGCCGCCGGCGTGCCGCCGGGCAGCACGAAGGAGCGCAGCGGCGCGAGATCGGCGTTCAGCCGGTCGATATCCGCCTCCAGCTTCTCCACCTGGGCGGGCACGATCCGCAGCGCCTCATAGGCCGGCGGCGGCGCGCCCGGCCGCTCCGGCGTGCACAGGTCGGCGCCGAGGTCGAACAGGTCGTTCTGGATCCGGGCGAACATGGCGTCGAGATCGGGCGCATCGGCAAGGTGCAGGCGCACCAGGCCGAGCGCGGCATTGGCCTCATCCACGGTGCCGTAGGCTTCCACGCGGGCATCATATTTGGATACCCGTTCGCCGGTGCCGAGGCCGGTGGTCCCGTCGTCGCCCGTGCGGGTATAGATCTTGTTCAGCTTGACCATGCTCGCCCTCACCGCCCCATGGCAAAGATGGTGATCATGATGAGCACGATGGCCAGGAACTGGAACAGAACCCGCAATTGCATCAGCTTCTGCGAGCGTTGCGGCGACCCCCCGGCGGCCAGGTTCACCAGCCCCAGCACGAGCACGCCGGCGACGCTGGCCAGCGCCAGGGGAATAAGGAGATAGATCGACCAATGCAGCATGGCAGCACTCTATGGCAGTTTCCGGCGCGTTAAAACCTCATCCCGCGCACCGGGACACCGGCTTGCCGCCGGCTAGTTCAGCACCGCGATCGCGCCATTAAGGCTCGCCGCATAGCACCCCCACATCATATAGGGCACCAGCAGCCAGCCCGCGAGCGCATCCACCTTGAAGCAGGCGCGCAAGGTCGCCGCCAGGGCCACGAGAAGCACCAGAATGATGAGGAATCCCGGCCAGATGGCATTGAGGCCGAAGAACACCGGCGACCAGATCGCATTGAGCGCGAGCTGCAGCAGAAACAGAAGGATCGCCCGGTGCCGCGCGGGAGACGGCGCAACCCGGTCCCACAGCCGCCATAGGCACACCGCCATCATCAGGTAGAGCAAGGTCCAGGCGATGGGAAATGCGGCATTGGGCAGCGTCCAGCCGGGCTTGGCGAGGGTCGCGTACCAGGTCGGGATCTGCGGATAAGTGCTGGTGGCGCCGATAAAGCTCACCACCGCCACCAGGGCAAGGCAGGCGAGAAAGCGCAGCACGGACCGGCCAAGGGCCGTCCCGCCGGCCGGGGAAGCGGGCATCGGCATCTCCTTCGTCGGGCCATCGCCGAACACCCGGGAGACTCGCTGTGGCGATGCGCCCCGTCAAGCTCCCGGCGCGCGGAGCCCTGAGCCTCGATCCCCAAACGAGCGCTAAGCTTTTCAAACCTTGCCGGAAATGCGGAGCCGCCATGCATCAAATGACCGGAATGGGGCACATTCCTGCTTGAATATTGCTGAGCCGCAGCGCAAAGGGGCGTCAATTCAGACCTTTCGCGGCGCCTCCGGCGCCCCAAACGAGTTCGCCATGCCCCGTGTTTCCGCCCTGCCGGCTGCGCCCAGCCACCGCCGCCTGACCGCCGCCGACTATCGCACGCTGGTGCTCTCCGCCTTGGGCGGAGCGCTGGAATTCTATGATTTCATCATCTTCGTCTTCTTCGTGACGGTGCTCGGCCATCTGTTCTTCCCGCCCGGCATTCCCGACTGGCTGGTGCAGCTCCAGGCATTCGGCATCTTCGCCGCCGGCTATCTCGCCCGCCCCTTGGGCGGCATCGTGCTCGCCCATTTCGGCGACACGCTCGGCCGCAAGCGCATGTTCACCCTCTCCATCTTCCTGATGGCCCTCTCGACCCTCGGCATCGCCTGCCTGCCCAGCTACGCCTCCATCGGCATCGCCGCGCCGATCCTGCTGCTGACCATGCGGGTGCTGCAGGGCGCGGCCATCGGCGGGGAAGTGCCGGGGGCCTGGGTATTCGTGTCCGAGCATGTGCCTGCCCGCCGGGTCGGGCTCGCCTGCGGCATCCTCACGTGCGGCCTCACCTCGGGCATCCTGCTGGGTTCGCTGGTGGCCACCGCCATCAACCGCAGCTTCAGCCCGGCCGACATCCACGACTGGGCCTGGCGCATTCCCTTCCTGCTGGGCGGCATCTTCGGCTTTTGCGCGGTCTATCTGCGTTCCTGGCTGGAAGAGACCCCCATCTTCAAGGAGATGAAGGCGCGCAAGGCGCTCGCCGCCGAGCTGCCGGTGAAGCTGGTCATGCGCCGCTACGGCGCGCAGGTGCTGTTGTCGATGGCGCTGACCTGGATGCTCTCCGCCGCCATCGTGGTGGTCATCCTGATGACGCCGACGCTGCTGCAGACCCGTTATGGCATCAGCGCCGCCACGGCGCTGACCGCCAACAGCCTGGCGACGCTGACCCTTTCAGCAGGCTGCGTGCTGACTGGACTGCTGTGCGACCGGCTCGGCGCCGGGCGCGTCCTCACGTTCGGCTGCGCCGGGCTTGGCGCCTCTGTGTATGCGCTCTATGCCTTGGTGGGCATCCAGCCGCAGATGCTGCTGCCGCTCTATGGGGTGGCGGGGTTCTTCGTCGGCGTGATCTCGGCGACCCCGTTCGTCATGGTGCGCATCTTCCCGCCGGAAGTGGCATTCTCCGGCGTCTCCTTCTCCTACAATGTGGCCTACGCCATTTTCGGCGGCCTCACTCCGCTTCTGGTGACGTTGGCGCTGCAGATCGACCCCATGGCACACGCGCATTACATCCTGGCCATCAGCGTCATGGGGGCGCTGATCGGCATCAATCTGTGGGCCCGCGAAACGGCGGCCCCCAAGGTTCCGGCGCGCCTTCCCACAGCGTGACACAACGGGCCGCTCAGCAGGGCAGCGCAGGCACCAGACATGAAAAAAGGGCGGCCCGGATATCTCCGGGCCGCCCTTCTTGTTTCAACGCCAGCGCCATTTTCAGAGGGCGCGGCGCCCGTTCACATCACTTGGCGCAGCAGGATATAGAGCCCGCCGGAGAGGATGATCGCCACCGGCAGCGTCAGCACCCAGGCCATGGCGAGGTTGCGCACGGTGGAGAGCTGAAGGCCGGACTTGTTGGCCGCCATGGTCCCCGCCACGCCCGAGGACAGGACATGGGTGGTGGACACCGGCAGGCCGTACATGTCGGCGGCGAGAATGGTGCCCATGGCGACCAATTCGGCCGAGCCACCCTGGGCGTAGGTCAGATGGGTCTTGCCGATCTTCTCGCCCACGGTCACGACGATGCGCTTCCAGCCCACCATTGTGCCGAGGCCAAGGGCGATAGCCACCGCCACCTTCACCCACAGCGGGATGAATTTCGTGGCGTTGTCGAGGGCGCGCTTGAAGGCGGCGAGGTTGTCCGCCGTCTCGGCGTCGAAGGTCGGCGCCTTTTCACGCATCATCAGGCGGATGGTCTCGGACGCCAAATACATGTCGTTGCGCATGTTGGGCACCGCAGCGGCCGGCACCTGCGCGAGCGTCTCATGGTTGCCCACGAGTGTGGAGATCTCGCCCGCGACGGCCGCGAGGGCGGGAACCGTATCGGGCATCAGCTTGCGATCGCGCACATATTCCGTCAGCGCCTCGCGGGGATCAGCCGGCACCGGCGCATTGTTCGCGGCCTTCAGCAGCGAGGCTTCCGTGACCGTGGCGAGGGCACGGAACTGTGCCACGTCGGTAGAATCGATGGCCCGGTTCAAGGCGTAGGCGGTGGGAACGATGCCGATCAGGATCAGCATGATCAGGCCCATGCCCTTCTGCCCGTCGTTCGAGCCGTGGGCGAAGGACACGCCGGTGCAGGTGAGCACCAGCAGGCCGCGGATCCACCACGGCGGGGGATGATGGGGCTTGGGCTCGGCATAGAGCGCCGGATTCTTGACCAGCACCTTCATGGTGAGCAGCAGCAGGCCGGCGGCGAAGAAGCCGACAATGGGCGAGAACAGCAGGGCATAACCGACATTCGCCGCCTGGCTCCAATCCACGCCGGCGACGCCGCTCTTGCCCTGGATGAGCTGGTTGGCGATGCCGACGCCGATGATCGAGCCGATCAGCGTGTGGGACGAGGAGGCCGGCAGGCCGAGATACCAGGTTCCAAGGTTCCAGATGATGGCGGCGATCAGCAGCGCGAACACCATCGCCATGCCGGCACCGCTGCCCACGTGCAGGATCAGCTCCACCGGCAGCAGCGAGACGATGCCGAATGCCACCGCGCCGCTCGACACCAGCACACCGACGAAATTCCAGCCGCCGGACCAGACCACGGCGAAATGAGCCGGGAGAGAATTGGTATAGATCACGGTCGCCACCGCATTGGCGGTGTCGTGGAAGCCGTTCACGAATTCAAAGCCGAGGGCGATCAGCAGCGCCAGCAGCAACAGCATGAAGGGCGCGAAAGTAAGCACGCCGGGAGACGCCGCCTGGACGTCGGTCCAGATGGACCACACCGTATAGGACAGGCCGCCGACCAGCAGGGCGAAGAAGATGAAGACTTCCGGCGCCCCGTTCTTCCGGTCGAGCCTTACTGGCTTTTCGCTATGGGCGTGGGTATGTGCCGCATGGGCGTGCGCGGGCTTGGCCGCTGTGTGCGCCGTCATCGAACCCCCTCGTCAACCGACCTGAACCGCCGGTTACCTCGCATCGGGCCGTGACACAGGAATGACGCGGCGCAGCATGCGCCGGGACGGAAGCGGGCTCGGTCGGGAGAGGGAAAAGACCGTTCAGCCGAGGCCGAGGCGCCGGCAGATCAGGTCGAGCTGGTCGAGGTCGCCGTAGCGGATGCGCAACTCGCCCGCTTCGCCCTTCACCTGTAGGCTCACGGCCAGCCCCAGGGCGTCGGTGAGCCGCTTTTCCAGGGCACGGGTGTCGGCATCCTTTTCCGGCGGGGTCGGCTTGGCGGCGAGCGCAGCCTTCACCTTGCTCATCGCCTCCACGTCGCGGACGCTGAGGCCCTTCTCCACCACCTCGCGGGCGATGGTTGCGGGATCGTCATAGCCGAGCAGGGCGCGGGCGTGGCCGGCGGAAAGGCGCCCGTCGGTGAGATAGCTCTTCACGCTTTCGGGAAGCTTCAGCAGCCGCAGGGTGTTGGTGATGTGCGAGCGGCTCTTGCCGATGACCTTGGAAAGATCGAGCTGGGTATAATCGAACTGCGCCATCAGCGCCTCATAGCCCTGCCCTTCTTCGATCGGGTTCAGGTCGGCGCGCTGCACATTCTCGATGATGGCGACTTCCAAAGCCTCGCGGTCGGTGAGTTCCACCACCACCACCGGCACCTCGTGCAGGCCGGCGCGCTGGGCCGCGCGCCAGCGCCGCTCGCCGGCGACGATCTCGAAGCTGCCGGGATGGTCCGCCACCGGCCGCACCACGATGGGCTGGATGATGCCCTTCTCGCGGATGGAATTCGCCAGATCGTCCAGCCCCTCCTCCAGGAAGGTGCGGCGCGGATTGCGCGGATTGGCCCGAACGAACTCGATCGGCACCTTGCGCGTGCCGAGGTTCTTCTGGCTCGGGGCGGGACGCTGGTCGTCCTGCCCCATGTCGCCGATCAAAGCCGCGAGCCCCCGGCCGAGCCGCGAGCGGCCTTCTTCCGCCATGTTCTTCTTCCCCATACTCTCGGACCGCATCACCCGGAATGACTATGCCGCCTCAGGCCGCGACGGCGCGGGCGGCCCGCTCGCGCTGGATGACTTCCGAGGCCAGCCGCAGATAGGCCTGGGACCCGGCGCATTTCAGATCGTACAGCAGCACCGGCTTGCCATAGGACGGCGCTTCCGAGACCCGCACATTGCGCGGGATCACGGTCTCATAGACCTTATCGCCCATGAACTGGCGCACATCGGCCACCACTTGGTCGGACAGATTGTTGCGCGCGTCATACATGGTCAGCACGATGCCGTGGATGACGAGATCCGGGTTCAGCGCGGTGCGCGCCTGTTCCACGGTCTTCAGCAATTGGGAGAGACCCTCCAAGGCGAAGAACTCGCATTGCAGCGGCACCAGGATCGCATGGGCCGCCGCCATGGCGTTCACCGTGATGAGCGAGAGCGAGGGCGGGCAATCGATCAGCACATAAGTGAATTTCGGCGCCGCCGGATCATTCACCATGTCCCTCAAGGCATTGCGCAGGCGGAAGGCGCGGTCGCGCTCGCTGGCAATCTCCAGTTCCAGCCCGGACAGATCGAGGGTGGAGGGCGCGACATAAAGCGAGGGAACGCCGGAATCGACGATCGCCTGCGCCATCGTCGCCTCCCCGCTCAGCACATCATAGGTGGACAGCTTGCGCCGCCCGCGATCGATGCCGAGGCCGGTGGAGGCATTGCCCTGCGGATCGAGATCGACCACCAGCACGCACTCGCCGATGGCGGCAAGGGCGGTGCCGAGATTGATGGCCGTGGTGGTCTTGCCCACCCCGCCCTTCTGGTTCGCCAGCGCCAGGATGCGCGGCGTGACGCCGCCGACGATGGGGGCGGTGACGGATGGGTCAGTCATGTGCGCTTCCGCGTATGTGTCCGCCGGGGACGGCCGGGGACGGGACCGCTTTAAGGGCGCGCGCGACAACCAGGATCTTCCCATGGGGGTCGCTGAGGCTGTCGCGCAGTTCGAGGTCGAGTGTCCAGTCTTTGCGCGCTTCGGTCAATTCGCGCTGCCAGTCCTTGCCCTTGGGAAATATCCCGATGGCGCCTGCCGCGAAAAACGGCGCGGTCAGCTCCAGCAGCTTCGGCAGCGGGGCCAATGCGCGCGCGGATACAATTTGTTTTCCCGGCGCAAGGGCCACCGCAACCTGCTCGATGCGCTGGGGATGCACGGTAACGGGCAGATCGGCGACCCGCGCCGCCTCCCGCAGGAAGGCCGCCTTGCGGCTGTCGCTCTCCACCAGATCGACGTACCCGCCTTCCCGCTCGGCCAGGACGGCCGCAACGACGAGGCCGGGGAATCCGCCGCCGGACCCAAGATCAACCCAGGCGCGAACATTTTCGCCGACATGGTTAACGAGTTGGAGCGAATCGGCGATATGGCGGGTCCACAGGTCCGGGATCGTTGCCGGGGAAACCAGATTTATCGTTTTCTGCCATTTGGTTAGCAAAGATGCGATGGTTTCCAGCCGCGAAAATGTTTCACGTGAAACATTCCGCTGGACCTCCAGTTTACCGGGAACGCTCACATTGTTCTCATTGTTCGGCGCCGTCATTGCCCGTTATCGCATAGAACTTTGCAAATTCCGCAGAACGTTTTTTCCGCGAAACGAGCGGGCGGACATTGGGCTGAAGTTACGGGTTACGGTCCCCAGAATTCACAGGGACGGACAGGCACTCTGCCCTTTCCCCGCCTCTCCCACCCCTCCCCCGCACGCGGGAGGGAGCATTTCAGTTTGGGGGCGGGCCGAACGGCCGGCCGGCGCTTCCCTTAGCCCGCCACCATCTGGTGCGAATCACCCCGCGCACGCGCGCCCTGTCGCCGCGCATAGGTGACCAGCAGCGCGAGCGCGGCCGGGGTCATGCCTTCCATGCGCCCGGCCTGGCCGATGGTGCGCGGGCGCACACGGGCGAGTTTCTGCTTCAGCTCGTTGGACAGACCCGGCAGATCCGCATAATCCAGCGTCTGCGGGAGAATCAGGTCTTCATCCCGCCGCAAGGTGGCGATGTCGGCGGCCTGTCGGTCGAGATAGACCGCATATTTCGCGTCGATCTCCAATTGTGCGGCGATGGCGGGTTCCAGCGTCGCGAATTCCGGCCAGATCCGCGCCACCTCCTCCATGCCGATATCGGGATAGGCGAGCAGGTCGAACGCGCTGCGGCGCTGACCGTCCTTATTGACGTTCAGACCGAAGGTAGCTGCCGCATTGGGGGTCACGTTCAGTTCCCGTGCGCGATCGCGGGCCCCGTCCAGCGCCACCATCCTGGCGGAGAAATGCGCCGCCCGCTCCCCGCCCACGAGGCCAAGCGCCACGCCCCGCGCGGTCAGCCGCTGGTCGGCATTGTCGGCGCGCAAGGTGAGGCGATATTCGGCCCGCGAGGTGAACATGCGATAGGGCTCGGTGACGCCGCGCGTCACGAGATCGTCCACCATCACGCCGAGATACCCCTCGGCCCGGTCGATGACGACGCCCTGCCCCGCCTCCCCTGCCCCGCCGCCGGCACGGCGCGCGGCGTTCAGCCCGGCGAGCAGGCCCTGGGCGGCGGCTTCCTCATAGCCCGTGGTGCCATTGATCTGCCCGGCGAGAAACAGGCCGGGCGCACGCTTTGCTTCCAGCGTTGGCGTCAGCTCGCGCGGATCCACATGGTCATATTCGATGGCATAGCCCGGCCGCAGCACCTTCACCTGTTCCAGGCCGGGAATGGTGACCAGGAAAGCGTGCTGCACCTCCTCGGGAAGCGAGGTGGACATGCCATTGGGATAAACAGTCGGATCGTCCAGGCCCTCGGGCTCGAGGAAGATCTGGTGCCCGTCACGATCGCCGAACCGGACCACCTTGTCCTCGATGGACGGGCAATAGCGCGGCCCGGTGCTTTCAATGCGGCCGGAATACATGGCCGAGCGCGAGAGGTTCGCGCGGATCACATCATGGGTCTCATTGGTGGTGCGGGTGATGCCGCATTTCACCTGCGGATTGGGCAAGTGGGTGGTGAGGCTGGAAAAAGCTTCCGGCACCTCATCGCCCTCCTGCATCTCCAGGCGTGCCCAATCGATGGTGCGGCCATCGAGACGCGGCGGCGTGCCGGTCTTCAGCCGTCCGAGCGCAAGGCCGAGGCGCTTGAGCGTGCCGGACAGGCCGAGCGCCGGCTTCTCCCCCATGCGGCCTGCGGGAATCTGCACCTCGCCCATATGGATCAGGCCATTGAGAAACGTCCCGGTGGTGAGCACCACGGCGCCGCAGGAAAAGGCGCGGCCATCCCCCAGCAGCAGGCCGGCGACACGGCCATCGGCGAGGATCAGATCATCTGCCTCGCCCTCAACAATGGTGAGGTTCGCCTGCGCGGCAAGCGCCGCCTGCATGGCGCGGGCATAGAGCTTGCGATCTGCCTGGGCGCGCGGGCCGCGCACGGCCGGACCCTTGCGGCGATTGAGCACGCGAAACTGGATGCCGCCCTGATCCGCCACCCGGCCCATGAGCCCGTCCAGCGCATCGATCTCGCGCACCAGATGGCCCTTGCCGAGCCCGCCAATGGCCGGATTGCACGACATGGCGCCGATGGTGGCGGCGCTATGGGTGACGAGCGCGGTGCGCGCGCCGAGGCGCGCAGCGGCCGCCGCCGCCTCGCAGCCCGCATGGCCGCCGCCGACCACCATCACATCGAACAGGGTTTCCAATTGGGTCATTCACATCTCACGGCCGCGCCGCAGCCTTTCAGCGGCGCCAGCGCGCAGGGTTTCAGGTTCGGGGGTCCAGGAACGGCAGTTTGACGGCGCGGTCAAGGCGGCCGGGTCGTTGCGATGTTTCACGTGAAACATTTTTTTGGGGCTGATGGACCGGGGGCTTCGCCAGCCCCGACCTCTCCCCGGTGAGAAGAGGTCGACCGCGATAGCGGGCGGGTGAGGGGGTTTCGCCTGCCGAACACAATAACGGCCTCCCCTCACCCCAACCCTCTCCCCGGCGGGGAGAGGGAGCGCAGAGGTGGCTCACATCGCTCCTCGCCAAAATGTTTCACGTGAAACATTTTCGGCTCATGACCCCCGGGGGGGGTCGCTAACCCACCCCACCTCTCGCCGAGGGGGAGAGGTGGACCGCGCCAGCGGGCGGGTGAGGGGGTTCACGGTGCGCCACAACGCTGAACCCCCTCACCCCAACCCTCTCCCCGGCGGGGAGAGGGAGCACAGACGTCACTCACATCGCACCTCGCCAGAATGTTTCACGTGAAACATTTTTGGAGTCTTTTACGAGCGAGTGTCGCTAACCCGGCCTCCGCCTCGATCAACGAAGCGGGCGATGTTGGGACGGTCGCTTGGTCCCAGGGTCCCCACCTCTCCCCCAGGGGGAGAGGTGGACCGCGCCAGCGGGCGGGTGAGGGGGTTCGCTCATCACAACACGGCCCTCCCCCTCACTCCAACCCTCTCCCCGCTGGGGAGAGGGAGCACAATGTGCACCCCGCTTCGCGCCTCACGCCTCACCCAAATGTTTCACGTGAAACATTCCCTGAAGAGTGCGGGGGCCGTTGGGGTAACAAGGAGAACCGTTCCCTCACCCGTTTGCCGGGAGGATTAGGCAGGGCGCAAGCGCGCCGACCCTCGGCTATTGGGTTCCCAGAGCCAAACCCCAAAATGTTTCACATGAAACATTTTGGGGTTATAGCCCGTAGCTTTGCTGGCTCCCACACCTCTCCCCGAGGGGGAGAGGTCGACCGCGAGCGGACGGGTGAGGGGGTTGCGCCTTGCCGAACGCAATGCCGGCCACCCCTCACCCCAACCCTCTCCCCGGCGGGGAGAGGGAGCACAGACGTCAAGCACATCGCTCCTCACCAAAATGTTTCACGTGAAACATTTTTGGGTCGCCTCATTTGCCGATGCAGAAGGTGCGGAACAGGGCGTCGAGCACATCTTCGATATCCACGCGGCCCACCAGCGCGTCGAGCGCCCGGGCGGCAAGGCGGAGGTCTTCCGCCAGCAGATCCTCCCCGCCCCGCCCCGCACGCTTCAATGCAAAATCGAGATGGGCCACCGCATCGCGGAGCGCGAGCCGATGGCGTTCGCGCGTGATGAGCGCCGGCTCGCCGCCGCCCAGTTCCGCTGCCCGCGCCTCAATCAAGGCGATGAGCCCCTCGATCCCCTGCCCCGTCGCGGCGGAAATCGCGAGCGCTGCGCCCGCGCCCGGAGCGCCGCCCGGTCGGTCCGCCTTGGTGCGCACCACGAGCGCGCCGTTAAGTTCGGGCGGCGGCAGGGCCCCTTCCTCGCTCAGCCACAAAACGAGATCGGCCGACCCCGCACGGGCGCGGGCGCGGCGGATGCCTTCGGCTTCCACCTCATCATCGGTCTCGCGCAAGCCTGCCGTATCGATCAGCGTCACCGCTTGGCCGGCGAGTTCGAGATGCACCTCCAGCACATCCCGCGTGGTGCCGGGACGATGGGAGACGATGGCTGCCTCGCGCCCCGCCAGACGGTTCAGCAAAGTCGATTTTCCCGCATTGGGCGGCCCCGCGATGGCGATGGAAAGCCCGTCGCGCACCCGTTCGCCCCGCACGCCATCGGCCAGGGCCGCCGCCAGTTCCTCCCGCAGGAGACCGGTTTCGAGCAGCGCCGGGCCGGTGAGATCCTCCGGCACATCGTCCTCGTCGGCGAAATCGATGGTGGCTTCCACAAGCGCCAGGGCGCGGATCAATCGCTCACGCCAGCCGGCCACGCGGCGCGACAAGGCGCCGGAGGCCTGGGCGAGCGCTTGGCGGCGCTGCGCCTCGCTTTCCGCCGCGATCAGATCGGCAAGGCCTTCCACCTCGGCAAGGTCCATCTTGCCGTTGGCATGGGCACGGCGGGTGAACTCGCCGGGCAAAGCGGGCCGGAACCCGGACAGCGCCGAGAGGGTTGAGAGCACACGAGCCACCACCGCCCTGCCCCCATGGAGATGGAGTTCCACCAGATCCTCCCCGGTCGCGCTGCGGGGCCCTTCGAAGAACAGCACGAGCCCCCGGTCCAGCGGCTCGCCGCCCGGCGCACGCAGCACGGCATAGCGGGCGAGGCGCGGTGGGGGCACGGCGCCCGTAAGCGAAACCGCCGCCGTCCGCGCTGCCGAACCCGAGATGCGCACGACGGCAACGCCCGACGGCAAGCGCCCGCTGGACAAAGCGAAGATGGTGTCGGATGACCGCATTACGCACCGGCCTTGAAACTGGAGTTGGGACGATGACCGAAAACCGCCTCGGATCCGAGACCAGTCCCTATCTGCTTCAGCATCAGGACAATCCCGTCCATTGGTGGCCGTGGGGCCAGGACGCCTTCGCAGAGGCGCGGCGCACGGGAAAGCCGGTTCTGCTCTCCGTGGGCTATGCCGCCTGCCATTGGTGCCACGTCATGGCCCATGAAAGCTTCGAGGATCCCCTGGTGGCTGGGGTCATGAACGACCTGTTCGTCAACATCAAGGTCGATCGCGAGGAGCGCCCGGATGTGGACCAGATCTACATGGGTGCGCTCCACCAATTGGGCGAACAGGGCGGCTGGCCGCTAACCATGTTCCTGGATGGAGACGGCAATCCCTTCTGGGGCGGCACCTATTTTCCCCGCTCCGCGAGCTATGGCCGCCCCGGCTTCACCGACGTGCTGCAACAGGTTTCGCAGGTCTATCGTGAGGCGCCGGAGAAGATCGCGCACAATCGCGACGCGATCCTGGAGCGGCTCACCGCAGCCGCGCGCCCGCAGGGCGAGGCCATTATCGGCCTTCCCGAGCTGGACCGCGCGGCGCAGCAGATCGCCGGCCTGTTCGACAAGGCCAATGGCGGCCTGCGCGGCGCGCCGAAATTTCCCCAGACCGGGCTCATGGAGCTGCTCTGGCGTGCCGGCGAGCGCACGGGCGATGACACGCTGAAGGCCATCTGCGCCTTCACCCTCAACCGCATGTGCGAGGGCGGCATCTATGATCATCTCGGCGGTGGCTTCTCCCGCTATAGCGTGGACGAGCAATGGCTCGTGCCGCATTTCGAGAAGATGCTCTACGACAACGCCCTGCTGCTGGAGCTGCTCGCCCTCGCCTATCAAGACACCGGCGACCCGCTATTCCTCGCCCGCGCGCGCGAGACCGTGGGATGGCTGGAACGGGAGATGCTGACCGACGGCGGCGCCTTCTGCGCCAGCCTTGATGCCGACAGCGAGGGCCATGAAGGCAAATTCTATGTGTGGACCCTCGCCCAGGTGGAAGAGGTTTTAGGCCCTGACGACGCCACTTATTTCGCTGGTTTTTACGATTTGAAGCCGGGCGGAAACTGGGAAGGCGCCACCATTCTCAACCGCACAAAGGCGGGCGAGGTTGCGGTGGAAGACGAAGCGCGCCTCGCACTGCTGCGGGAAAAGCTGCTGGCCGCCCGGGCAAAGCGCGTGCGGCCAGGCCTCGACGACAAGGTTTTGGCCGACTGGAACGGCCTGATGATCGCCGCTCTCGCCCGCGCCGGCGCGCTGCTGGACGAGCCCGCATGGATCGCCCTCGCCCAGCGTGCCTTCGATGGCGTGGTGGCCCTCATGACTCATGGCGATCGGCTGGGTCATTCCTACCGCGCGGGCCGCACGCTGCATCCCGGCCTTGCCAGCGACCTTGCCGCCATGGCCCGCGCGGGCATCGCCTTGCATGAGGCCACCGGCGCCGGCGACCCGTTGAGCCGTGCCGTGGCCTTCCTCACGGTCTTGGAACGGCACCATCTGGATAGCGCCAGCGGCGCCTATTTCCTCACTGCCGATGATGCCGACGCACTGGTGGTGCGCCCCCTCACCACCATGGACGAGGCGCAACCCAATTATAACGCGGTGGCAGCCGATGCTCTCGTTCGCCTCTCCGCTTTAGTCGGCGACGACGATCTGCGCGGGCGCGCCGATCGCATTCTGCGGGGCCTTTCAGCGGCGGCCGCGGGAAATGCCCTCGCCCATGGCGCCCTCCTCAACGCCATCGACACGCGCCTGCGCCTAGCGGAAATCGTCGCCATCGGCACCGGTCGCGAAGCTCTGGCGCAAGCCGCCTTGCACTTGCCCTTCCTCGCCCGGGTGGTCATCCGCGCCGCCGAAGCCGACGATGTACCAGCTGGAAGCCTCGCGCGCGCCCGCATGGAAAGCGCCCCACCCGAGGGTGCGGCCTTCATTTGCGTCGAGGGGCGCTGCACGCTGCCCATTACGGACGCGGACGCGCTCCCCGGCGCTCTGGCGGCTGCGCGCGGGTGAAAGGGCGGGCATTCCCCGGTGCAAAAATGCTTATGCCTCTAGAATCGCGTCAGGAGGCCAAGGAGCAGCATTTTCTCGGCGACATGGTTTGTATCATCGCGAGGGGCGTTTTGCCGCCCATTCGCCTCTGATTGGATCAACTTTCAGGCGAGTTTCTAATAAAAAATCGCGCTATGCTTGCATTCGCGACAGAATCGGCTCCACCGGCTCGACCAGCTTCATTTCCGCCGCAACCGGCGCCTCGGCAGTCGGCGGACCAGAAAGCGGATGGCGAGACAGCCGTGCCATCAGTGCTCCACCCTGCGACCGCGCCGGAGCCGGCTGCAGCAGATCGGCCATAACGCACTGCACCACATCACGCCAGGAATACCATCGCGCCGCAGCAAGATTACACCGCGTCGCAGCATGGACACTCTCGTCCTCAAGGGCGAGCACCGCCGCGCGCAAATCCCTGGGACCGGAAAAATATCTGACGTTCGGACCGAGCACCTCACGCACCACGGGGATGTCGCGCGCCAGGACCGGAAGCCCGCGCGCGGCCGCCTCCAGCGGCGGCAGACCGAAGCCTTCGGCAAGCGAGCCGAACAGCAGCGCATGGGCCTGCTCGTAATGAGCGGCAAGCCCCGCATCGCCGAGGTTCTGGTACCAAAATAGGCGCCGGCCAAACCACGGTGAGCCGCAGATGATCTCCGGCATGTCCTCGCTCAGCCACCCCAGCCGCCCGATGATCACCAGTGGCCGCGTGTAGCCCTGCTGCCAAAGCATCTCGAAGGTCGCAATGGCATCGCGATGGCCCTTTTTCGGCTCCACGGTGCCCACCATAAGCCACGGCCGGCTGGCGAGCACCTTGCGGGCCTCCTCATCCAGCGCCGCCGGATCCGCTACCGGGCGCTCGTCCGCGGGAGAGAATCCATTATAGGCGACCGCGCCCCGCACCTTCATGTCGCATTGGGCGGCGAACGCCCTCAGGTCCTCCAGGCTCCGGCCCGAGACGGCGTAGAAATACCCGCCCATGTCCAGCGCCCGCAGCACGGCGCGATGGAAGTCTCGCCGCCAGGGATATTGATAGAAAGTGGGCATGAGCATCGGCAGGATGTCGTGCACCAGGAACACCACCTCGGCACCATTGGCCTGCGCCCGTTCATAGAGTGTGAAGTCCATCTCGTGCCAGAAGCCGGGGCAAAACAGGATATCGCCGGCTCCCGGAACCAAGGTGTCACCCTGCCGCTCGGGCACGGCGATGTCTGACCTTGCGGCAGAAGCCAACGCGTCCATCATCCGTGCCAGTGCCGCACTGCCACGCCGGAGCGGCTTGACCGGTAGCAGGCTGGCCGCCAGAAGCCCGCCGGCGGAAATGACTCTGCTGGCGTAGCGGAGCACTTTCAGGGCGACGCGCGCAGACAGGCTCCCGACGGGGGGCGCAGCCGGGGGCGCAGGCGCAGGCCCGACCAACGGTCCCTCGCGCCGGGCAAAGGCGCCATCCGCCGTGCATTCCACCACCACGAAATCGATGCCGGACCACGCGGCAAAGGCGGCGCCATGAAAGGCATATTGCGCCACCACCCGGTGAATGCCGAGGGGGGCCGGATCGGCCACCACGAAGGAGGAATCAAGAAGCACACGACGCACCGGCCCCCGACGCGGTGTTTCATCGTGCTGGCTCTGCGGACCAAGCATCGGACTTTCGCTTTTCTGAACCTTGACTGCCCCCGTGCGATCCATCTTTTCCATGGAATGCGCAAAATCAATGGTCCCTTTGCGTCCAGATACAAAAATCAGCCGCGCATAGCGCGGCTGATTGGAACCATGTTGCTACACCCTGCGTCAGGTGTTCATAGAATCGAAGAAATCCTGATTCGTCTTGGTCTGCCGCAACTTGTCCATGAGGAATTCGATGGCATCCACTGTTCCCATGGGATTGAGGATGCGCCGCAGAACATACATCTTCTTGAGAACATCGGCAGGAACCAGAAGTTCTTCCTTACGGGTACCGGACCGTGTGATGTCGATGGCCGGGAACACCCGCTTGTCGGACACCTTACGATCGAGAATGACTTCCGAATTACCCGTGCCCTTGAACTCTTCAAAGATCACTTCGTCCATGCGCGAGCCGGTGTCGATGAGCGCGGTCGCGATGATCGTGAGCGAGCCGCCTTCCTCGATGTTACGTGCCGCACCGAAGAAGCGCTTGGGCCGCTGGAGCGCGTTGGCATCCACGCCGCCGGTCAGCACCTTGCCGGAGGAGGGCACCACCGTGTTGTAGGCGCGGCCGAGGCGCGTGATGGAATCCAGCAGAATGACCACATCGCGGCCATGTTCCACCAGACGCTTCGCCTTCTCGATCACCATTTCCGCCACCTGGACGTGCCGCGAGGCCGGTTCGTCGAAGGTGGAGGAAATGACCTCGCCCTTCACGGAGCGCTGCATGTCGGTGACTTCCTCCGGCCGCTCGTCGATGAGCAGCACGATCAGGAAGCACTCGGGATGGTTGGCGGTGATGGATTTGGCGATGTTCTGCAGCAGCACCGTCTTGCCGGTGCGCGGCGGGGCGACGATCAGTCCGCGCTGGCCTTTGCCGATGGGCGAGACGATGTCGATGATGCGCGCCGAATAATCCTTCTTGGACGAATCCTCGAATTCGAGCTTCAGGCGCTCGTCGGGATACAACGGCGTGAGATTGTCGAAATTGATCTTGTGCCGGGTCTTCTCGGGGTCTTCGAAATTGATCGTGTTGACCTTAAGAAGTGCAAAGTACCGCTCGCCCTCTTTGGGGCTGCGGATCTGGCCATTGACCGTGTCACCGGTGCGCAGGCCGAAGCGGCGGATCTGCGAGGGGGAGACATAGATGTCGTCCGGGCCGGGCAGATAATTGGCGTCCGGAGAGCGCAGGAAGCCAAAGCCATCCTGTAGCACTTCGACGACACCCTCACCGATGATCTCGGTTTCGCTGGCGGCGAGCTGTTTCAAAATCGCGAACATCAGCTCCTGCTTGCGCAGGGTGCTCGCGTTTTCGACCTCGTTTTCTTCAGCGAAGGCGAGCAGTTCAACGGGAGTTTTGGACTTGAGATCCTGGAGTTTCACTTCCCGCATATGGGAAAGCCTCGAAATCTTGAATTGGGCCGACGGCTTCGTGAACCAAAGCCGGGCAGATGGAAGGGGCGGGGAATCGCAGATCTTCAGGAAACACCGGGATACCGGGATCTCACCTGACGTTCCGTATCGACCCCATGACGTGGCCGTAAAAACGGAGCGCGCGTTGCCTGCGTTTAGGAAAGCACAGGAACAATACCGGACTCGGTGCCTCTTACGCAAGCCCCGTTGAGGCGGCAAGGCTCATCAAAAGGGCTTAAGGATCACGAGAATGACGATGAAGATCATCAGAACCGTCGGCACCTCGTTGGCGATACGGTAGAATCTGGCGCTTCGGGTGTTGCGGTCCTCAGCGAAGGCCCTCGTCCATTTCACACATTCCCCATGGAAAGCGGACAAGGCGAGCACCAGAACCAGCTTTGCGTGCAGCCAGGGCGCTGAAATCCAGCCGCCCTCATAGATCAGGAAAGCGCCCGCCAACCAGGTCACGATCATCGCCGGATTGGAAATCGCCTTCAGCAGGCGACGTTCCATGACCTTGAACGTTTCCGATTGGGCCGAACCCTTGGGCGCGTCGCAATGATAGACGAACAGGCGCGGCAGATAGAACAGCGAGGCCATCCAGGAAATGACCGCCATCACGTGCAGGGCCTTGATCCAGAGATAAAGCATCTCAGCCTCCGCCTTGCGCCATGCCTGTGCACCGGATGATCACAGACTTATCCGCACCTTTTCCACAAGGTTTTCCACATGCGCCAAGGGGGTCTCAGGCTTGATCCCGTGACCCAGATTGAAGATATGGCACGTGCCCATGAAATCCTTGCGAATATTAAATATTTCCTCATCCAACTGCGGTCCCCCCGCAATCAGCCGCAGCGGGTCCAAATTGCCTTGAAGGGCCACTTTATCCCCAAGCTTGGCCCGAGCCACCGTGCGATCGGCGGTCCAGTCGAGGCCGACGGCGTTGAGGCCGAGCGCGGCGAGCTTCTCCAGCGCCTCCATGCTCGCCCCCTTGGGAAACGAGATGATGCGCGCGCCGGGATGCACCGCCCGCACGCCAGCGACGATCCGCGCCAAGGGCTGTGCGCACCAGCGGTCGAACGAAGCGGGATCGAGCACGCCCGACCAGGTGTCGAACACCTGCACTGCGTCCGCGCCGGCGGAAATCTGTCCGTTGAGATGGGCGATGGACATTTCCACCAGCACGTCGATGAGCGACTGGAACAGCTCAGGCTCGCGCAAAGCCAGCAAACGCGCGGGACCCTGATCGTCGGTGCCCTGCCCGGCCACCATATAGGTCGCCACGGTCCAGGGCGCGCCGCAGAAGCCGATCAGCGCGGTTTCAGGGGCCAGGGCCGCCTTGACCAGCCCGAGCGCCTCGTAGACCGGTTGGACGCGATCGGGATCGAGCGAACCGCGCAAGCCTGCGATCCGTTCCGCGCCGGTCACAGGCTCAAGGCGCGGCCCCTCGCCGGCCTCGAACCGCACATCCACGCCGAGTGCGTGGGGGATGACCAGAATGTCGGAAAAAATGATCGCAGCATCGAAGGCGAACCGGCGGATCGGCTGGAGTGTCACCTCGGCGGCAAGCTTCGGCGTGTAGCACAGGGTTAGGAAATCACCCGCCGTGGCCCGAACAGCACGATATTCCGGCAGATAGCGTCCCGCCTGCCGCATCATCCAGAGCGGAGGGATTGCCTGGGGCACGCCATCGAGCACGGCGAGAAAGGGGGAAAGGTGCGCCGCGCTGTCGGTCATCCCGCTCCTACTATCTAAAAAGGAATCTTATTTAAGAGAGAGTCTTTTACGTCTTAACGGTTGATTAACTATTCGCAGCGCCGTCGACAACCGGTCCACAGGCTGACACGTCCGCACACCCCTCGCCATGAGCCGGCCAACAATCGTTAACAAAAGGTAAATCGCCCTCGTCCGGGAGATTTCCCCACAAGCCCACAGAGGGTGCCTTTGAGTCAGTCCCCACGGGTTCAATTGTGGACGGTTATACCCATGACTCTTTCGCCGGCCTTGCATGCCCCCTTCGGGCGTGCGTTTCTGCACCGACCGTCCACAGGCCGGTGGATAAGTGGCAGGATATGACGTGACGGCACCGCGCGTTCCCAACGAGAGCTATTTTCACCTGCATCTCGTCTCCGATGCGACCGGGGAGACGCTGATCAATGTGGGCCGCGCCGCGTGCGCTCAATATGCCAATGTGCTGCCAATCGAACACGTCTATCCCCTCGTGCGCTCTATGAAGCAGCTCGAACGGGTGCTGATCGATATCGAGAACAATCCCGGCATCGTGCTCTACACCTTGGTGGACAAGGAAGTCCGCGAGCGGCTGAAGGAGCGCTGCCGGGAACTCGGTGTGCCGTTTCTCTCGGTTCTGGCGCCGGTGGTGCAGATGTTCCAATCCTATCTCGGCGGCGAGCCGCAGCCGCGCGTCGGCGGGCAGCACGCGCTGGACGCCACCTATTTCAAGCGCATCGACGCGCTCAATTTTACCGTCATGCACGACGACGGCCACATGACCGACGATCTGGAGCAGGCGGACGTGGTGCTGCTCGGCGTGTCGCGCACGTCCAAGACGCCGACCTCCATCTATCTCGCCAATCGCGGTATCAAGACCGCGAACATTCCGCTTGTGCCCAATGTGCCGCTGCCGCCGGGGCTGGAACGGTTGAAGAAGCCGCTGATCGTTGGCCTGGTTGCGAGCGCGGAGCGGATCGTCGAAATCCGCCAGAACCGCCTTCTGGGGCTGAACGCCGCGAGCCCGAACACCGCTTATGTGGATCGCGAGGCGGTGTCCGAGGAACTGGCTCTTTCCCGCCGTCTGTGCGCGCGACATGGCTGGCCGCTGATCGACGTGTCCCGTCGCTCCATCGAGGAGACGGCGGCGGCCATCATCGGCCATCTTTCCGAGCGCCGCCGTCGTGCGATCGTGGAAACCTGAGCGTCGCCTCATGAGTCTCTGGCGTGGAACCCATTCCCTCGCGCTGGCCTCGCGCAGTGCCACGCGGCGCGCCCTGCTGGAGGCCGCCGGCCTGCCGGTGGAGCCGGTGGACGGCGATGTGGATGAACGGGCCATCGAGGCCGCAGCTCCGGCGGGAACGGTCGGGGCCGACGACATCGCCCGCATGCTCGCCCGGGCCAAGGCGTTCGCCGGCGCACGGCGGGTCGATGCCGATCGTCTGGTGATCGGTGCCGACCAGACCTTGGCGCTCGGTGGGGAGGTCTTTCACAAGCCAAGGGATCGCGCGAGCGCTCGTGCCCAATTGTCCTGCCTCGCCGGCCGCACCCATGCGCTGCATTCCGCGCTCGTTGTGGTGCAAGACGAGGAGGTGGTGTTTGAAACCGTTCAGACCGCTCGCCTCACCATGCGTGCCCTCTCCGATACCGCGCTCGACGCCTATCTTGATGCGGCCGGGCCGGCGGTGCTTGGGAGCGTCGGCGGGTATCAGCTCGAAGGGCTGGGCGTGAATCTGTTCGAGGCCATCGAGGGCGACCATTTCACCATTCTCGGCCTGCCGCTCCTGCCGCTGCTGGGATTCCTGCGCGACGAGGGCGTTTTGCTGTGAGCGTGAAATTGTGCATCAGCGGCCATCCCGTGGCCTATTCCCGCTCGCCCATGCTGCATGGCTATTGGATGGAGAAGCAGGGCCTGGCCGGCAGTTATGGCCGGGAGGATGTGCCGCCTGAAGACGCGAGCGCTTTCTATGCGAATTTCGCCGCACACGGCTATGCCGGCGGCAATGTGACCGCCCCCAATAAGGAAATCGCTTTTCGTACCGTCGCCGAGGCGGACGAAACCGCCCGCGCGCTCGGGGCGGTCAACACGCTCTGGTTCGAGGACGGGCGCCTCCACGGCGGCAATACCGATGTCTATGGATTCATGGCCAATCTCGATGCCGGCGCGCCGGGCTGGGACACGAGCGGCGGCCCGGTGCTGGTGCTCGGCGCGGGTGGCGCCGCGCGGGCCATCGTTTATGGCCTGCTCTCCCGTGGTGTGGAAAAGCTCTGGCTCGCCAATCGCACATTGAACCGCGCGCAGGCGCTGGCGGATCAGTTCGGGCCGCGCGTGGTGCCGATTTCCCTTAATGAGATCGCCGCGCCCCTGGCGGATGCGGCTCTGCTGGTGAACACCACTTCGCTCGGCATGAAGGGTCATCCGCCGCTGGAGCTCGATTTTTCGCCCCTGAAAACCGAGGCGGTGGTGACCGACGCGGTCTATGTGCCGCTGGAGACGCCCTTGCTGAAGGCGGCGCGGGCGCGCGGGCATCGCATCGTGGATGGACTCGGCATGTTGCTGCACCAGGGCGTACCGGGGTTCGAGCGCTGGTTCGGCGTGCGCCCGCAGGTGGATGCGCCGTTGCGCGACCTCATCGTCGCCGACCTGCGCGCCAAGGGCCAATTGGAGGCCTGACCTCATGTGGATCCTCGGCCTCACAGGCTCCATCGGTATGGGCAAATCCGCCACGGCGGCGCTGTTCCGTGCCGAGGGCGTGCCGGTCTATGACGCCGACGCGGCGGTTCATGCGCTCTATCGCGGGGAAGCCGTCGCGCCGGTGGAAGCGGCTTTTCCGGGTGTGACACGGGATGGTGTGATCGATCGACCGTCCCTCTCCGCCCGCGTGCTCGACGATACGGACGCGATGAAACGGCTGGAAGCGATCGTTCATCCCCTGGTGCGGGCGCAGGAAAACGCCTTCCTGGAGCGAGCCCGCGCCGCCGGGGCACGGCTGGTGGTGCTGGATATTCCCCTCCTGTTCGAAACGGGTGGGGAAAAGCGGGTGGACGCGGTGGCGGTGGTGAGCGCCCCGGCGGCGGTACAAAAGCGGCGGGTGCTGGAACGCTCCGGCATGACGCCGGAGCGTTTTGCCGCCATCCTGGGCAAGCAGATGCCTGATTCGCTAAAGCGGGCGCGCGCCCATTTCCTGATTGATACGGGGCGCGGGTTTGACAGCGCGCGCCACCAGGTGCGCGGCATCGTGCGGGCGCTGAGCGGGCCGGGCCGGCGGCCGGCGGTGCGGGATTGAACGGAAAAGACCATGCGGGAAATCGTCCTCGACACCGAAACCACGGGCCTTGATGCCAATAAGGACGACCGGCTGGTGGAAATCGGCTGCGTGGAGATGGTCAACCGCATCCTCACCGGCACGATCTTCCACGTTTATATCGACCCGGAACGGGACATGCCGGTGGAGGCGTTCAACGTCCACGGCCTGTCAGCTGCGTTTCTTTCCGACAAGCCGAAATTCGCCGAGGTCGCCGACGCATTCCTGGACTTCATCGCCGACGACACGCTGGTGATCCACAATGCCGCGTTCGACATCGGCTTTCTGAATGCCGAGCTGACCCGCTCCGGCCGCCCCACCATCGCCCGTGACCGGGTGGTGGATACGCTGGCCCTCGCGCGCCGCAAGCACCCGGGGGCACAGAACAGCCTCGATGTGCTGATGAACCGCTACGGCATAGACAGCTCCCGCCGGGTGAAGCACGGCGCCTTGCTCGACGCCGAACTGCTGGCGGAAGTCTACAGCGAGCTCTTGGGCGGCCGTCAGGCCATGCTGGTCGGGCTGGTGGAAGAGACCGGCGGTGCCGCGCCGCGCCTGATGGCCGAAACCGTCCTCGCCGCGCGCGCCCGGCCCGTTCCCCTGTTGCCGCGCCTCACGGACGAAGAGCGGGCGTTTCACCGCGCCTTCATCGCCCAGATGGGCGACAAGTCGCTGTGGGCGCAATATCTCGTGGACGAAGTGCGGGCCGAGGAAGCCGCGCGCGCCTGAAGACCTCGGTCTGCGACAGTGCGAACCCCCTCACCCGGCCGTTGCACGGCCGACCTCTCCCCCTCGGGGAGAGGGGGATCGCTCTCGATCTGGAGTTCGTAGTTTGTAGTTTGTAAGGCTTCGGCCCGCCGAAAATCCCCCTCTCCCCGCAGGGGAGAGGGCTGGGGTGAGGGGTGGACACACTGCCCGCTCTAACCCGCTTACTCGGCGCTAAATGCCGGACCTTTCCCCGCGCCGGGAGAAAGGGAATCCCTCAGGCCTGGCCGACCGGCTGCAGGCGCTGGGCTTCGGCCATCATGCGCTGCTGGTAGAGGTTGGCGAAGTCCACGGGGTCGATCATCAGGGGCGGGAAGCCGCCGTTGCGCACCGCGTCCGCGACAATCTGGCGGGCGAACGGGAACAGCAGGCGCGGGCATTCGATGAGCACCACCGGCTGGAGGCTCTGCTCGGGAATGCCCTGGATGCGGAAGATGCCGCCATAGACCAGGTCGAAGGCGAACATGGTGTTGCCCTGGACCGAAGCCTTGCCGTCCACCTTCAGCTCCACCTCGAACTCGTTGTTGGCGAGGGGGCGGGCGTTCACATTGATCTGGACGCTCACGTCCGGCTGGCCGGTGGGGGTGGCCAACGAATGGGGCGCATTGGGATTCTCGAACGAGAGATCCTTGATATATTGTGCGAGGACATTGAGCGAAGGCGCCACATTGTCCGTCTGGCCGCCATTTTGAGTCGCCATGCTCGTCTCTCCCTTGAGGCTGGTCCTCGTCCCCTGCGAGGTGGCGGGTCGCTACCACGCCTCAGGACGAGGGGCAAGGACGGCAACGTGGACGCGGCGCGCCGCTCCGCTGCGAAAAGGAAGAGCATCATGACCGAACGCGAAACCACCCCGCCGGCCACGGTTCCCGCAAAGCCCCTGTCTCCGGAGGCGGAGCGCGCGCTTGCCGAGGCGGCGGAGCGGCGCGCGGCCATCGATGCGGTCGCCAAATCCCTGCCGAGGGAAGTCAACGGGCGCGGCGGCGCCGAGCCGGTACGCTATGGCGATTGGGAAGTCGGCGGCATCGCCTCCGACTTCTAAAGACTCAGTGGACGATGGCGAGGCCGATCAGGCCGGCCACCCCGACGATGATACGCCACCAGCCAAACACCGCGTAACCATGGCGCGAGACGAAATCGAGCAGCGAGCGCACCACCAGGACGGCCGCGCAGAAGGCGGCGACGAAGCCGATGACGATCAATAGCCCGTCATCCAGCGAGAGGATGTTGCGGCTCTTGTAGAGATCATAGGCGAACGCCCCGAACATGGTGGGCAAGGCGAGGAAGAAGGAGAATTCCGCCGCCGCCCTTTTGTCCACGCCCATCAGCATGGCGCCGACGATGGTGGAGCCCGAGCGCGACATGCCGGGGATCATGGCGAGGCACTGGAAGAAGCCGATTTTCAGCGCCAGCGGCAGAGGTAAGCCCATGGCATTGTTGTAGCGCGGCGTGGGGACGATGCGGTCCACGAACAGCAGCACGATGCCGCCGAAAATCAGCGTGAAGCAGATCAGCATCGGGCTTTCGAACAGTACCGCCTTGATGAATCCGTGCGCCGCGGCGCCAATCACGGCCGCCGGCAGGAAGGCGACCAGCACGCCGAGCACGAAGCGCCGGGCACCAGGGCTGGTGGGCAGCGCGAGGGCCACCTTGAGGAACCGCTGGAAATAGACGGTGAGGATGGCGAGCACCGCGCCGAGCTGGATCAGCACCTCGAAGGTCTTTCCGGTGCTCTCGAAGCCGAGGAAATGGCCCGCCAGCAGCAGATGCGCGGTGGAGGAAACCGGGAGGAATTCGGTAAAGCCCTCCAGCAGGCCGAGGAATAGGGCTTCGAGCATTGTGCCGAGGGTCATGGCGTCTTGTCCGGGCGAGATTGGGAAATGGCCAGGGGCCATGAAGCGGCGGCATCCTGAAATTTTCGCTTAATCGGTGCAATCCAAAAGCGCCGAAGCTCAAGCCGGGCGACCTTGGGGGAGGGGTCTGGTTTGGTTCACCATGTGGCCGCATTGCCACAGCGCACGCGCCCATTCGGTCTTGCGGCACTGCGAGAACCGATCTAGACGAAGGTCAGCCGCAGCGGCGAAACCCCCCAAGACATGCATCTGCACCATCATCCTTTCTGTCCCCATTCGCGTTTCGTGCGCCTCCTGCTTGCCGAGTACGGCATCGAGCCGGAGCTGGTGGAAGTGCGCGTGTGGGAGCGCAAGCCCGAGTTCCTGGCGCTCAACCCTGCCGGGGAAACACCCGTTATGGTGGAGCAGCAGGCCCCCTCGGTGCCTGGCGCCAGCATCATCGCGGAATATCTCGACGAGACCCGCGGCCTTGCGCTTGCCGACCGGCGCCTGCTGCCGGAGGACCCGGCCGGGCGCGTCGAGGTGCGGCGTCTGGTGGCCTGGTTCAACGAGAAATTGTTCCTCGAGAGCACAGAGCATCTGCTGCGCGAGCGCATCTACAAGCGCTACATGAAGTCGGATCAGGGCGGTGGCTCGCCCGACGCGCAGGCCCTGCGTGCGGCGCGCAGCAATCTGCGGTACCATCTCAAATATATCGGATGGCTGGCGAAGGGCCGCAATTGGCTGGCCGGCGACCGCATGAGCCATGCCGATCTTGCCGCCGCCGCGCATCTCTCGGTGGCTGATTATCTGGGCGATGTGCCGTGGGACGAGGACGAGGATGCAAAGGCCTGGTACGCGCGGCTGAAGTCGCGCCCGACCTTTCGTGGCCTGCTGAACGATTCCATCCCGGGTATGCCGGCCTCCAGCACCTACGCGGACCTGGATTTCTGAACGGGCCGGCAGTGTGCGGAAATTCCCCTCTCCCGTGTGCGGGGGAGGGCCGGGGAGGGGGAACGCCCCTTCCCTTAGTCCCATGCAGCCCCCCATGACCGGCACCTTCTCCCTCCCGACCCTCCTCCGCACCCCGGAGAGGGCGTCGGTGTCGCCCGATGTGGCCGGGATCAAGGATCATCTGCGCGGCCTTGCCTTGGCCGAGGGGTTCGATGCCTTCGGCATTGCCGATCCTGAGGTCGCCTCTGCCGCCGGGCCGCGCCTGCGCGACTGGGTGGCCCAAGGCCACCATGGTGAGATGGCCTGGATGGCGGAAACCCTCGACCGCCGCGCCGATGCGCGCACCTTGTGGAGCGAGGTGCGCACCGTGGTCATGCTGGGCCTGAATTATGGGCCGGACGAGGATCCCCGTGCCGCGCTTGCCGAGAGAAATGCCGGCGTGATCTCGGTCTATGCCCGCGGCGAGGATTATCACGAGCTGATCAAGGCCAAGCTCAAGCGGCTCGCCCGCGCCTTGCTGACCAAGGCGGGAACCGGCGATGTGAAGGTGTTCGTGGATACCGCGCCGCTGATGGAGAAACCCCTGGCGCAGGCCGCCGGGCTCGGCTGGCAGGGCAAGCACACCAATCTGGTGTCGCGGGCGCGCGGCTCCTGGCTGTTCCTCGGCGCCATCGCCACCACGCTCGATCTGCCCGTGGATGCGCCCGCCGCCGACCATTGCGGGCACTGCCGCGCCTGCCTGGATGCCTGCCCGACGGCGGCGTTTCCCGCGCCCTACAAAATCGATGCGCGGCGCTGCATCTCCTATCTCACCATCGAACATGCCGGGCCGATCCCGCGCGACCTGCGCCCGCTCATGGGCAACCGCATTTATGGCTGCGACGATTGCCTCGCCGCCTGTCCCTGGAACAAGTTCGCGCAGGCTGGCCAGGAAATGAAGCTCGCCGCGCGGGCCGAGAATCGCGCCCCGGCGCTCGTCGATCTGGTGACGCTCGATGATGCGGCGTTTCGCGCCCGGTTCGCCAAAAGCCCCATCAAGCGTACGGGACGCGTGCGCATGGTGCGCAACGTGCTGATCGCCATGGGTAATTCCGGCAACGCCGGAGTTCTGCCGCTGGTCGAGCCACTGCTTGCCGACGAGGCGCCGGTGGTGCGGGGCGCGGCGGTCTGGGCGCTGTCGCGCCTGATGCCGCGCGCGGATTTCGCCCGGTTGGCTGCCGCGCGCGCCGGCGATCCCGATCCCGACGTGGAGGCCGAATGGCGCGCCGGCGCCGCCTGAACCTTGGTTCCCTCGTCAGATGATCGGCGCGGACGGGAGCTTTCGCCCTTGCCGGGAGGCGGGTCCTGCGTCATCACCCATAAGATGAGCACGCTTCTTGCGGTCGGACTTGGATATTGCGGGCGCCGCCTTCTGGTGCGCGAGCCTAAGCTGTTTTCGCGCGTGATCGGCACCAGCCGCACCCGGGAAGGTGCGCAGGCGCTTGCTCAATTGTCCCAGCCCGGGCTGCAGGTCACCGGCCTGCCGTTCGATGGAAGCCATCTGTCGGCCAATCTGGAGCAGGCCTTGCGCACCGCCAACGTGCTGCTGCTGTCCGCGCCGCCGGGTGAGGCGGGCGATCCGCTGCTGGCGGTGGGTAAGGCGGCGCTGATGGCCAACGTCCATCTGCGCAGCATCGTCTATCTTACCACCCTCGGCGTTTACGGCGACCACAAGGGCGCCTGGGTCGACGAGCGCACCACGCCGCGCCCCGGTTCCGTGCGCCTTGAGCGGCGGCTTGAAGCGGAGGCGGCCTGGATGCGCTTTGGTGGCGCGCGGGACGTTTCGGTGGCGATCTTGCGGCTTGCCGGCATCTATGGGCCGGGCCGCAATGCCTTGGTGCAGGTGGCGAAGGGCGAAGCACGGCGCATCGACAAGCCGGATCAAGTGTTCAACCGCATCCATGTGGACGACATTTGCGCCAGCATCCGCAATGCGGTGAAGCGCCGGTTCAACGGTATGGTGAATGTCACCGATGATTTGCCGACCTCGCCCGGCGATCCGATCATCGCCGCTGCAACCTTGCTGGGTGTTGCACCGCCCGTGCCGATTCCCTTCGAGGAGGCGGCCCGGGAGATGTCTCCCATGGCGCTTTCCTTCTGGGGAGCCAACAAGAAGGTCGATAACGAGCGGCTGAAACACGAGCTTGGCGTGACTCTGACCTATCCCACCTATCGCCAGGGGCTGGCTGCCCTTTATGCCGAAGGCGAGGGGCGTGATAAATAGTTAGTCGGCGCTTTTATTTTTATTTTCCGGTTAATGATCGTTATTTATCAGTAGCTTTCCATCAATCCGCTCAGGCCAGCGCATCCAGCTCCTCGTCTGAAAGCGCGCCGGGGACGATCGTCACGGGAATGGGAAAGCGCGCTGCGTGCGGGCCAGCGGCGGCGGCGACCAGCGGTCCCGGGCCGTCCGATCCGGCACCGGCGGCAAGCACCAGAATGGCAATGTCGCGGTCCTCGCCGATGAGGTCCAGCAAGGCGGCGCTTTTGCCCCCTTCGCGAATCACCGTTTCCGCTTCGATGCCTGCGAGCTGCCGCGCGCGGGCGGCATAGTCATCGAGATGCGCCTGCATGGCTTCCGTGGCCTCCGCGCGCATCAGGTCGGCGATCCCGAGCCATTGCTGGCGTGCGCCTTCCAGTTCGAGAATGCCGAGCATCACCACCCCACCCCCTGTGCGCGCCGCGCGGCGGCTGGCGTAATAGAGTGCACGGTCGCATTCCGGCGTCTCGTCGATCACCACGAGGAATTTTCGGCGGTGGCCGGGCTCGTTGATCTGCCGCTTGGGATTGCTGTCGGTTCTGGAATTCATGTGCCCGCCATCTCTGCGCCCCGGCGCGATGCTGCCACGTGGCGGCCTCCGCTTCGACAAAAAACCACATCGCCGCGCTCGCGCCTGCGGCTTTCCCTCACTGCGGGCGTGTAATACTCCTCCTGCCGTCGCACGGGGCGGCACGGGAGACGCGCATGTCGGTTTTGACCCTCGACCAGGCCCAGACCATCCTTTCCACCGCGCTGCGCCAGGCGGTCGCGCAGAGCCTCAGCCCGCTGGCGATCGTGGTTCTGGACGGGCGCGGGGCCATCAAGGCCTTCGCGGCCCAGGACGGCACCAGCCTCAAGCGGGGCGAGATCGCCATCGGCAAGGCACGCGGCGGACTGGCGCTGGGTATGGGCTCGCGCTCGCTGTTCCGCCGGGCCAAGGAGCAGCCGTTTTTCATCGCGGCGGCCGGCGAGGTGGTCGGCGATCTGATTCCGGTGCCGGGCGGCGTGCTGATCCGGGATGAGGCGGGGGCCATCTGTGGCGCCGTGGGCATTTCCGGCGATACCTCGGACAATGACGAGGCCTGCGCCGTCGCCGGCATCGAGGCGGCGGGCCTGCGGCCGGATCCCGGCCAGGATTGAACCGGGACGCGGCTGGCGCGGGACTTTGCGTCAGGGGGGAGCCCCCTGGCTCACCCCTTCAGAACCAGCGCTTGAGAGGCCCGGCGCGCCGAATTGCCGGGCCATCTCCATGTGGGCGGGAGCCTGGACGATCCCGTGTGCAGCCTTATCAGGAGCGTGACGGTCGAAGCCCCGCGTCAGAGGATCTTCGCGCCCTCTTCGAACGGCAGGCGGGGGAGGCGCGGCATGACCTTGGAGGGGTCGCCGTGGCCCAGTGCCGCGATGAAATTGGTCTTCACCTTGCCGTCCGGGAAGAACTCCGCGTCCAGCTTGGCGGCATCGAAGCCCGACATGGGGCCGACATCCAGCCCGGCGGCGCGGGCGGCGAGGATGAAATAGGCGCCCTGCAGAGAAGAATTTCGGAACGCATGGGGCTCGACCATGCCGGGATTGTTCACGAACAGATCCTTGAAGCCTGGCGCATGGGGAAAGAGCTGCGGGATCTTCTCATAGAATTCCAGGTCGTAGGCGATGATCGCGATCACCGGAGCGGCAAGCGCTTTCAGATTGCCCTCGGACAAGGCCGGCTTCAGGCGCGCCTTGGCCTCTTCGGACGCGAGGAAAAGGATGCGTGCCGGCTGGGTGTTGGCCGAGGTCGGGCCATATATGGCGAGGTCGTAGAGCGCGCGCAGGTCCGCTTCGCTCACGCCCTGCTCAGTCCAGCCGTTCTGCGAGCGGGCTTTCAGGAACAGCGTGTCCAACGCAGCCTGGTCGATCTTGTAGCTCATGGCTTTACCCTTGGATGGTGCAGGGTCACAGACCCCGTCATGCGGATCGACTTAGGTCGCCCCCACCCGCAAAGATAGGGGGTCACCCTGCAAGCGTCCTTTGCACGAATGCAATCCATGCATCAGCAGCGATGATCCAGACGTCACGGCATTTGATGGGCATTCGCGCGCGAACGTCGGTATGGTCCGCGGCTGTCCGACCTCGGACATTCCGCGCCCCTGCGCCCAAAGGCTTTTCAGGCTCTCCGTCATGACCGCACCTGCCCCTATGGCCACAAATCCCGCGACCGACCCTTTGCTCGCGGCTGTCCGCGCCCATGTGCGCGCCCTGCCGGAGAGCGGCATCGTGGAGGTGATGAATTACGGGCGAAATCGCGAGGGCATCATTCCGCTTTGGGCCGGGGAAGGGGATATCCAGACCCCAGCCTTCATTTGCGAGGCGGCGGCGCAGGCGCTGCATGCCGGGGAGACCTTCTACACCTGGCAGCGTGGCCTGCCCGAACTGCGAGCCGCCCTGGCGAATTATATCGCCGGCCTCTACGGCGTGCCGGCGGATCCCGAGCGTTTCTTCGTCACCGGCTCGGGCATGCAGGCGATCCAGATTGCCTTCGCGATGACGCTTGGGGCGGGCGACGAGGTGCTCATCCCCTCGCCCACCTGGCCCAATGCGGCAGCCGCCGCCCAAAAGGCCGGCGCCCACCCGGTCTATGTCCCGTTCGCCTACGGACCGCAGGGATTCGCATTGGACCACGAGGCCCTCGCGGCGGCTGTAACGCCCCGGACCCGGGCCATCTTCATCAATTCTCCCGCCAATCCCACCGGCTTCGTCGCCTCGCTGGAAGATCTGAAGGCGGTGCTGGCGCTCGCACGCCGGCATGGGCTGTGGATCGTCGCCGACGAGATCTATGGCCGCTTCCATTATGGCGAAGGCGCGCGCTCTCCCTCCTTCCACGACGTGATGGACGCCGACGACCACATCCTGTTCGTGCAGACCTTCTCCAAGAACTGGGCCATGACCGGCTGGCGCATCGGCTGGATCGAGGCGCCAGCCGCGCTCGGGCAGGTGATCGAAAACCTGATCCAATATTCCACGTCCGGCGTCGCCGCCTTCATGCAGCGCGGCGCCGTGGCCGCGCTCCAGCAGGGTGAGGCTTTCGTCGCGGAGCAGATCGCCCGTGCCCGCCACGGCCGCGACCTGGTGGCCGATGCGTTGCTGGCCACCGGCAAGGTGGATCTGGTGAAGCCGGACGGGGCCTTCTACCTGTTCTTCGGCATCGCGGGGGAGCACGACGTGCGCCGGCTCGGCCTGCGGCTGGTGGACGAGGCGAATGTGGGTCTCGCCCCGGGCACTGCTTTCGGTGCGGGCGGTGAAGGCTTCATGCGCCTGTGCTATGCCCGCGGCGAAGCGCAGTTGCGTACCGCCGCAGAGCGTCTGGTGCGCTGGCTGGAGGCCCGGCCCACCGACCGCTGAAGGATTTAAACGTAACCCTATGGCCGAACCTCCCTCCGCCCGCCGGGCGCTCCTGTTCGCGACCGGCGTAACTCTCGGCGTCGGCGCCCTCGGCGGGTTGGTTTGCTTCCTGCTCGGCCTTCCCGCCGCCTGGATGTCCGGCGCGCTGATTGCCACCACCGTGATCGCCCTCGCGGGTGTCCCGACCGCGGTGCCGGATCCTGTGCGGTTCGTCTGCTTTCTCGTGCTCGGCGCTTCCATGGGCACAGCCCTTTCGCCGGACATGCTTGCCCATGCCGCCACATGGCCGCTGTCCATGGCGCTGCTCGCGGTCAGCGTGGTCGCTGTGATGGCTGGCAGCATGGCGTTCCTAGTGCGGGTGGCGCGCTGGGATGCCCAGTCCGCATTTTATGCCTCCGCACCGGGTGCGCTCAGCACCGTGATCGCGATGGCGGCAACGACGCCCGCCGACATGCGCAAGGTGGCGTTCTCCCAGGCCATGCGGCTGTTCCTGCTGGTGGCGGCCCTGCCCCATCTGATGGGCAGCGTCGGCCACCCCACGGGAACGCCTCCCGAGGTACCGACTTCGGCGCCGGTCGACGTGGCGGTGCTGCTGGGGGTCAGCCTCGCCTCGGGCATGCTGTTCAATCGTCTGCGGGTGCCCGGCGGCATGCTGGTAGGCGCCATGGCGGGAAGCGCGCTGCTGCACGGTTTCGGTTTCTCCCATGCGTTCGTGCCGTCGGTGCTGCTGGTGCCGAGCTATGTTGTGCTCGGCGCCAGCGTCGGCATCCGCTTCCACGGAACCGACAGGGCGACCTTGCGAAGCTGCCTGCTCGCATCAATGGGCGCGTTCGCGGTGGCGCTGGCCATCTCCGTCGCCTTCGCTTTGCTGGCAGCCCATCTGACCCATGACGACCCGGGCAAGCTGATCACCGCCTTCTCGCCCGGCGCGCTTGAGACCATGACCGTGCTCGGCTTCGCCATGGGGTACGACCCCGCCTTCATGAGTGCGCACCATCTGTTTCGCTTCGCGGGACTTTCGGTTTTCCTGCCCCTGGCGGCGCATCTGCTGTTCACCATCCGCCGGCAGGGTCAGCGGAACTGAGCAAGGGCGGGCGCGCGCGGCGGATGTCCCGCCACTTGCCATGACCCTCAGTCAGGGCTCACAAAGTCATGTGAAGCCTGACTGTGGGCAAGTGGCCTATGGCGAAAGGGGGGTACCTATGAATCGGATCGATGATCTCGCGCTGCTGGTGGGGCGGTTTCTGCTGGCGGCCCTGTTCCTACCGTCCGGCATCCGCAAGGCGATGAGCCTTGGCGGCACCGGGCAATATCTGGCGTCGCTCGGCGTGCCGAACCCCGAGGTGATGGCGATCGCCGTCGCGGCGACGGAGATCGGCCTTCCCATCCTGCTGGTGCTGGGCGTGGTGCCGCGCTTGACGGCGGTCCTGACCGGCGGCTTCGTCATGGTGACGGCTCTGCTCGCCCATCGGTTCTGGGATGTGGCCGACGCCGGCGCCGCCATGGGGCAGCAGATCCATTTCCTGAAGAATGCCGCCCTCGTGGGCGGTACCATGTTCTATTTCGTGTCCGGCGCCGGCACGTTCTCGCTCGCTGGCCGCAAGCGCTGAGGTCCTATTCGGCACCGTAGCAATGCAGGCCCGAGCCGTGGGCGCGCAGCCACGCCTCGGCAAGCCTGCGTTCGGGAAAGATCCGCTCCACGGCGCGCCAATAGCGCGGGCCGTGGTTCATCTCCAGCCGATGCGCGACTTCGTGGGCGGCGAGATAATCCAGCACATGGGGCGGCGCAAAGATCAGACGCCAGGAAAACGACAGGTCGCCCGAGGCGGCGCAGGAGCCCCACCGGCTGGCGGTATCGCGCAGCGTGATGGCGCCCACGTCCACCTGCAGCGCAGCCGCGTGCCGGCGCACGGCGGCGGTGAGTTCAAGGCGCGCGAGACGTTTCAGATAGTCGGAGACCCGGCGCGCAAGGTGTGGCAGGTCGCCGGCCACGCACAGCAGATGGCTGCCGTCGTCCGGGTCGATCTCCACCGAGCAGGTGCCGCGCAAGGTGTCGCGATGGACGATGCGATGGGGAATCCCGCGCACGGGAATGATCTCGCCCGGCACGAATGGCACCCGCTGGGGCAGCCGGACCAAGCGCGCGCGGACCCAATCCAGATGCCGCTGCACAAACGCATTGGCCGTTGCGAGAGGCACATGCGGGGGCGCGGTGAGAGTGACGTCCCGCGAGGCTGTGCGGACCCGCAACGTCAGTCTGCGCGCCGTCGGATGCCGACGCACGCACACGCGCACGGTTTCGCCGTCGAGCTGCAACTCGATCCACTCGGCGCCGCGCCGCGCCGCCGGGGATATATCCTGCCTGCGAAAAAGCATGGAAATCCGACGAATGATCGGCCGGAAGCGGCCTGAAGCAAACTTATCGCCGAATGTGAAAAGATTCTTTGTCGAAATGCTACCCCAACCCCTGCTTCAGCAGGGGAAAAAGCGGATGCGGTCAAACTGTTTCGCCTCTCCCTGCGTCAGATCGGAAAGAGCTGCGTCAC
This sequence comes from Roseixanthobacter psychrophilus, assembly GCF_043195195.1. Taxonomy (NCBI): domain Bacteria; kingdom Pseudomonadati; phylum Pseudomonadota; class Alphaproteobacteria; order Hyphomicrobiales; family Xanthobacteraceae; genus Roseixanthobacter; species Roseixanthobacter psychrophilus. The sequence continues at coordinate 149,199 of NZ_JBAFWT010000005.1, read as the reverse complement.
ATTGTCCGCACTCGCGCGGGTCCCAGCGGGATGCCCGGCATCAGCGCGCGGGCGCTCCTGGTTCATGATGAAGTCGGAAATGCGCGGCGCGATCTCCGAGCGGAAGCGCGAGCCGTTGAACACGCCGTAATGGCCGACGCCGGGCTGGAGATAATGGGCGCGCTTGTCCTCGGGGATATTGGCGCACAAGCGATGGGCGGCGAAGGTCTGGCCGACGCCTGAGATATCGTCCTTCTCGCCTTCCACCGTCATCAGGGCGACGTTGCGCACCGCCTCGGGCCGCACCAGATGGCCGTGGTGGGTCATCTCGCCCTTGGGCAGGGCATGGGTGATGAAGCCCTTTTCAACCGTTTCAAGATAGAAGTCGGCCGAGAGGTCCATCACCGCGAGATATTCGTCATAGAATTCGCGGTGCTTGTCGGCGGGCTCGCCGTCGCCCTTCACCAGGTTCTGGAACAGGTCGTAATGAGCCTGCACGTGCCGGTCGAGGTTCATGCTCATGAAGCCGGTGAGCTGCAGGAAGCCGGGATAGACCTGCCGCATGGCGCCGGGATGGGCCCAGGGCACGGTCGTGATCACATGACGGCGGAAGAACTCGATCCCCTTGTCCATGGCCAGCCGGTTCACGGCGGTCGGCGCCTCGCGGGTATCGATCGGGCCGCCCATAAGGATCATCGAGCGCGGCGCATGAAGGTCCTGTTCCGCCTCCATGCGGGCGACCGCCATCAGCACCGGCACCGCCGGCTGGCACACCGCCAGCACATGGCAATCGCCGCCGAAGCTGCGGAAGATGGAGATCAGATAATCCACATAATCGTCGAGGCCGAAGCGGCCTTCGGAGAGCGGCACCATTTTGGCGTCGGCCCAGTCGGTGATGTAGACGTCGTGGGTCGGCAGGAAGGTTTCGACGGTGCCCCGCAACAGCGTTGCATAATGCCCCGACATGGGCGCCACGATCACCAGCTTGGGCTGGGGCCGGCGCGGGGGGTATTCGAAGGCGCGCGAGAAGTGCAGCAGCCGGCAGAAGGGGCGGCTCCATACGGGATTGATGTGAACCGGCACCTTCATGCCGCTGACCATGGTATGGGTGATGCCCCATTCCGGCTTGCCGTAGCGGCGGGTGGTGCGCTCGAACAGCTCGAAGCCGGCCGCCATGGACTTGCCGGCCGTGGTGTGGGAAGCCGGATTCATGGGATTGGCAAAGAACATGCGACTGGCGTCGGCGAGCGCCCTGGATGGATTGAGCGCGGCATGCGTCATCTCGTACATCCAGTACAGAGGCGCGGACAGCGTGCTTCCGTGTGCCGACGGCTGGCGCGCGGCGCCGCCGAATTCACCGATGGCCATGGTCGTCCCTCACATTCTTTTTATGCGACGAGAGTGTGACCGCCTTCCCGAACGGTCAATCTCGACAAAAGGTCTAATAAGCAGTTGCGCCATGTCATCCACCATTATGCTTGCGTCAGCCTAACGATGTCCTGACGCCGCCAGAGAGAGCATATGCAATACGGATCAGCGACCTTTCCTTATGGAAGATCCTTTGGACTGCGGCTCGACACGTTGATTCGCCTGCGGTGGCTGGCGGTGGCTGGACAATTGCTGGCCTTGCTTGTGGTGCATGGCCTGCTTGGATTCCCGGTCCCGCTCATTCCCTGCCTCTTGGTGGTGGCGCTTTCCGCATTGGTGAACCTTCTGCTGCGCGTTCGGTTCCCGATCGCCCGGCGGCTGGAGGATCGTGCAGCCGGGCCGCTGCTGGCCTATGACGTGCTGCAGCTCACCGCCTTGCTGTATCTGACCGGCGGGCTGAACAATCCTTTTGCCCTGCTCTATCTCGCGCCGGTGACCATTTCCGCCACCGCCCTGTCTTGGAGCACCACGGTGGCCCTGGGCGTGTTGGCCATGGGCTGCGCCGGGGCGGTCGGCCTGTGGCACCAACCGCTGCCTTGGTCGGGACCGGAGGTTCTGGCGCTGCCGGACCTGTATCTTGCCGGGACCTGGGTCTCCATCGCGGTCTCCATCGGTTTCATCGGCCTGCATTCCTGGCGCGTCACCGAGGAGGCGCGCGAGCTGGCCGACGCGCTCGCGGCCACCGAGCTGGTGCTGGCGCGCGAGCAGCATCTCTCTCAATTGGATGGACTTGCCGCCGCCGCCGCGCACGAACTCGGCACGCCGCTCGCGACCATCGCCCTGGTGGTGAAGGAGATGGCGCGTGGCACGCCGAGCGACCATCCCATGGCCGAGGACATCGCCTTGCTGCGCGATCAGGTGCAGCGGTGCCGGGACATTCTCCAGACACTGACCTCGCTCGGCTCGGGCGACGCGCCGTTCGACCGCATGCCATTGTCGCTGCTGCTGGAGGAGGTGGTGGGCCCGCACCGCGACTTCGGCATTTTCATTTCCGTGTCGCTGCCGGAGGACCGAAGCGAGGAGCCGGTACTGGCGCGCAATCCCGGCCTCATCTATGGGTTGGGAAATTTGGTGGAGAATGCGGTGGATTTTGCGACCGCGCGGGTGGAGATCGAGGCGCGCTGGACCACGACGCGGATGGATATCGTGGTCCGGGACGACGGACCCGGCTTCTCGCCCGAGGTGAGCGACCGCATCGGCCAGCCTTATGTGACCAGCCGTGCGCGCAACCGCCAGGACAGCGAGGAGGAAAGCGGCCTCGGCCTCGGCTTCTTCATCGCCAAGACGTTGCTGGAGCGCACGGGCGCTTCGCTGGTGGTGGAGAACCGGGCCATGCCGGGGCGCGGCGCCGAGGTGAGGATCTCCTGGCTGCGCAACACCATCGAGATGGATCCGGAAGACGGTGGGACAAAAGCCCGTCCCGCCCCCTATGCTGAAACCAAGCTGGGCTGAGCGCGGCCGCAAGGCCGCTCCGGTCCGGAACAGGCGCCCCCGGCAGAAGGCGCGCCCAAGAGGTAGACGAGAATGACGCTTGAAACCACCTTGCCTGAAATCGAAGGCCCGCGCTCCGTCCTGATCGTCGATGACGATCGCTCCTTTCTCCAGCGCCTGGCGCGAGCGCTGGAGGCGCGCGGCTTCGAGGTCGCGACCGCCGAGACCGTTGCGGAAGGCCTGTCCCTGGTGGAAAGCGGCGCGCCGGCCTATGCCGTGGTCGACATGCGGCTCGGCGACGGTACCGGGCTCGACGTGATTTCCGCGTTGAAGAAGAAAAGCCCGGGCGCCCGTGCCATCGTTCTCACCGGCTACGGCAATATCGCCACGGCGGTCACGGCGGTGAAGCTCGGTGCGGTGGACTATCTCGCCAAGCCGGCAGACGCCGACGACATCGTCGCCGCCCTGATGGCCAATGCCGACCACAAACCCTCGCCGCCGGAAAATCCCATGTCGGCGGACCGGGTGCGGTGGGAGCATATCCAGCGTGTCTACGAATTGTGCGGCCGCAATGTTTCAGAGACAGCGCGCCGGCTCTCCATGCACCGCCGCACCCTACAGCGCATCCTGGCGAAACGCGCGCCGCGCTGACTGATACCGCCTGAGATTGCGCCAGCGCGGACAAGTTCGTAACACGACGTGGAACCTTCGGGCTGGCGCGACGTTACCGCCCTGGGCGTTGCTCAGCGATCCCGCCCGGTCCCGTTCGCGGATCGGTAGGCTCCCTTTATCGGCTCGGCGGACCTCTGGCGGCATGGCAGGAACATCACTCGTTCGCCTGGCCCTTGTGCTCGCCCTGGTGGTGACGCTGCAGGGGGCCGGCGCCGTTTCGGCCCAGACCCTGGAGACCTATCGCGGCCGTGCGCCCGCGGTTTTCCTGGTCACCCCCAGTACGCAGGGTCCCGCCTTTGCCGCCCAGATGAAGACCCTCAACGAGGCGGTCGCGGGCGTGCTCGCGCGCGATCTCATCGTGGTGGAGGTGGAAGCGCCGAGCGAGGCCCAACTCCAGCGGCTGGAGGTGCCGCAAGGTGGTTTTCAGGTGATCCTGGTGGGTATCGACGGAAAGGTGATCCGGCGCTGGGATGCGCCGGTTCCGGCACAGACCCTGTTTGAGCTGATCGACGGCGCCGGCAAATAAGCCCCGGTTAGGCTCGGTCTGGTCCTGCGGGTTTAAAGGTCGCTCATGCCGCGCAGCTCGGGATCATAGAGCCCGGCGAGCCGGCCCGCGCCAGCGCGGGCGAGCCGGATCAGCAGCGCCTTGCGGGTGGCTGCGGGAAGCGGATGGGCCGGCGCCTGGCGGATCATTGCTGCACCGAACGCATCGCCCACCAGGATTCCCACCTGCTCGGGCAGGATCTCCAGCGGAAAATCCACCGTCACGGCGAAATAGAGCCGGTCGCAATGGAGGCGATAGTCCGGCCATTTGGCATCGGCACGGAAGTCGGCGACGCTCGATTTGATCTCGACGATGCTCACTTCCCCCCGGGGATCCAGCGCGGCGATATCGGCGCGCCGGCCAGAGGCGAGGCAGAACTCGGGAATGCCGATCAGGCCGAGCGCCGCGAAATGGCGCAGCACGCCGCGTTGCAACGCCAGCGCGGTCGGCGATTGACGGCCGTCGGCCCGCGGTACCGGGCCTGCAGGCCCCAGGCTCCCCGCACTCACAGATCGGGCTCCATCACCAAACGGTCGCGCTCCCCGGCATCGAGATGGGCGCGCTGGCGCGCCTCGCGGGCCCGGGCGATGGCGGCGTTGAATTCGCCGCCGAACACGAAGATCGTCGCGGTGAGATAGAGGAAGACGAGCGCGATCATCACCGAAGCGAGGCCGGCATAAGTGGTGACGTAATTGGCCGGAAATTCGGCGAGATACATGCCGAAGGCGGTCGCCGCGACGAGCCAGAGCGTCAGCGTCATGAGAATGCCCGGCGCCACCTCCCGCAGGGAGCGCCGGCCGGCCGGTAGCCACAGGTGCGCCACGACAAGGCCGATGATCAGGATGATGGTGGTGGCGCCGAACCGGGCGGCGGTGACGATGCCGCTCAGCGGCTGGAGCGCAGGAACGTTGTGGAGCACCGTGCGCCAGATCAGCGGCCCGAGCACCACCAGGAACGACAGCGCCAGCATGCCCGCCGCGCCGATGATCACGAACAGGATGGATTCGAACCGCAGGCGGTACCAGGCGCGCGCCTCCTTCACCTGATAGGCGCGGTTGAGGCCGATTCGCAGGCTTTCGATGCCATTGGAGGAGAAATACAGCGCCAGCACCACGCCGAAGGTAATGACGTCGGTGCGCACGTGGCTGACCACGCTGCGGATCTCCTGGGCGATGGGGGCCGCGACCTGCTGGGGCCAAGTGTCGAGGATGAGCTGGATGGTCTCGTTGGCCAGCGGTCGCAGGTCGAGGAAGCCCGCCAATGCGGTGACGAAGATCAGGAACGGAAACAGGGACATCAGGATCGACAAAGCGATATGGCTCGCGATCGCCCACCCGTCGTCGGCGACGAAGGCCCACACCGCATCCATGATAATCCGATAGGCGCGCTTCACCATCACCGAGGCCGAACTCCTTTGGCAGCGTGCCTATCACGGCAAGGGGCGGGTGCGCACGGCGCGTTCCCCTGCGGCGTGCACATGATAAAGGAGAACCCCGACGCAGGGCCATCCATCCAGAGGTAAACTCGTTTTGCCGCGCATCGATCCCACCCACCTTCGCCTTGCCGCACGGGCCACGGTGGCAGCCGCCCTGGCCTATCTGCTCGCCTGGGGCTTTGATCTCTCCAAAGGCTATTGGGCCGTGCTCACCGCCATACTGGTGGTGCAATCTTCCCTCGGGGCGAGCCTTGCGGTGGCGCTGGACCGCTGTCTTGGAACGCTCGCCGGCGGCGGGATCGGGGTGGTGCTCGCGATCCTTGCCGGACCATCCTGGAAGCTGACCTTCGCGCTGCTGTTGGTTGGCACCTTCCTGACCGCCCTGCTCTCGGCGCGCAGCATGAGTTTCAAACTGGCGCCGGTTACGGTGGTGATCGTGATGCTTGCCGATCCGACCCATGCTGATCCCTGGATTTCGGGCCTGGAGCGCGTGTTTGAAATCGCGCTCGGTGGGGTCGTCGGTCTTGCCTGTGCGCTTCTCATCCTTCCCGATAAGGCGGTGGGTTTTCTGTTTCCTCACGTGGCCGATGCTCTGGAAGCTTGTGCCGAATTGCTGGAGGCCGGGACCCATGCGTTGCTCGATGGCGGGCTCGATCCCGCGCGCATGGATGTGCTGAACCAGAAGGTGCGGGTCACCCTTCGGGCGGCGGATGTGCGGGCCGGCGAAGCGCGCCGGGAGCGGGTGGGGCCGTTCAGCACCGGCGTTGATCCCGGTCCGATCGTACGGGGCGGGCGGCGGCTGTGGCATTCGGTCATTATCCTGCTGCGCGGTGCCGACAAAGCCCTGCCGTCGGCGGTGGCCGAGCAGGTACGCCCCGCGCTCTGGGCGGCGGCCCAATCCCTCGCATTGGGGGTGCGTGGCGTTGCTGCTGCGCTGCGCGGTGGGCCGATGCCGGATCTGGCGCCAGTCGATGCTGCGGTGGCCACTCTGGAATCGGAGATGGAGCGCCTGAGCAGCTCGGGTGCATTGGCGGGCGAAGGCGCGAGCCTGATGCGACTTTACGCTGCGGCGGCCAGTTGCGCGTATGTCCACGACAATCTGACCGAGCTTGCGGCGCGCGTCGCGGAAGGACGCAGCGGGCAGCCTTGAGGGGCGCGCGGGCTTGGCCGGGCCGGCGTAAAGGCGCGCGGGCCGTCGATGGTAAATCTCCCGTTGCGTCGCGGCGGTCGCGAGATAATCTGGCAAGAAAATTCCGCATCGCACAACCCGAGGATCTTCACGCCATGTCCACCAGCGCCGCGCTCCAAACGCTCGATGCCGCGCCCATCGATGCCGTTGCCCTCGGCCGGACCGCGACCGGCGTGCTGCAGAACGTGCTGGCGGAAGCAACCTCCCAGGTGCGCGCGCGGGTCAGCGAAGGCGGAAAGCTCTCGGCAAAGTTGCTCGAAGCCGAGCAGCGTGCCTCCCACGGGCTGGCCTGGCTCGCCACTTACGTCTTCGGTGTGCGCGAGCTGGTGCATTATGCCGATAGCCTGACCGCCGCCGGCACGTTCGGCGAGACCGAGCGGCTGCTGGTGCAGATCGGGCTTGGCGAATATGTGGCGCAGATCCTCGGCGGCATCCCCATGAGCCAGGGCGAGATCGTGCGCCTGGAGGATCTGTTCCTCGGCCCCGAGACCATCACCGCCCTGCGGGCAGAGCCGGCCATCGTCGCGTTGGCGCGCGGCGGCAACACGGCCGAGAGTCGGGCCGCGCTCGCCACCATCATCCGCGAGAGCCACAGCGCCACGATTGGCGATGCCGGCCTCGACGAGACCATGGCGGCCATGCGCACGGAAATCCGCCGCTTCGTCGAGGCGGAGGTCGCCCCGCATGCCCACGAATGGCACCTCAAGAACGCCTATATCCCCATGGAGATCATTCAGGGTCTAGCCGATCTCGGCGTGTTCGGCCTCACCATCCCGGAGGAATACGGCGGCCTCGGCCTCTCCAAGGAGGCCATGTGCGTCGTCACCGAGGAACTCTCGCGCGGCTATATCGGCGTCGGTTCGCTCGGCACCCGCTCGGAGATCGCGGCCGAGCTGATCCTCGGCGGCGGGACCGAGGCGCAGAAGGACCATTATCTGCCCAAACTGGCTTCGGGGGAGATCCTGCCCACAGCCGTCTTCACCGAGCCCAACACCGGCTCGGACCTCGCCTCGCTGCGGACCCGCGCGGTGAAGGAGGGAGACGTCTATAAGGTCAACGGCAACAAGACCTGGATCACCCACCCGGTTCGTGCCGACCTGATGACCTTGCTGGTGCGCACCAATCCGGCCGAGCCCGGCTATCGCGGCCTGTCCATGCTGCTGGCGGAAAAGCCGCGCGGCACGGACGAAGAGCCGTTCCCCGCCAAGGGCATGACCGGCGGCGAGATCGAGGTGCTCGGCTATCGCGGCATGAAGGAATATGAGATCGGCTTCGACGGCTTCGAGGTGCCGGCCGGCCAGCTCCTCGGCGGCGAGGAAGGGCAGGGCTTCAAGCAGCTCATGAATACCTTCGAGGCGGCCCGCATCCAGACCGCGGCCCGTGCCGTCGGCGTCGCCCAGGCGGCGATGGAGGTGGGCCTGCGCTATGCCGAGGAACGGGTTCAGTTCGGCAAGCCGCTGATCGCCTTCCCGCGCGTCGCCGACAAGATCGTGATGATGGCGGTGGAGATCGCCATTGCCCGCCAGATCACCTATTTCGCCGCCCGCGCCAAGGACGAGGGACGCCGCACCGATCTGGAGGCCGGAATGTCCAAGCTGCTGGGCGCCCGCGTCGCCTGGGCGGCGGCGGACAATGCCTTGCAGATCCACGGCGGAAACGGCTTCGCTCTGGAATATCCGGTCTCCCGCCTGCTGTGCGACGCGCGCATTCTCAACATTTTCGAGGGTGCGGCCGAGATCCAGGCCCAGGTCATCGCCCGGCGCCTGCTGGAAGGCGGGAACTGAGCTGCCCCTTGCTTTGACGCCGGTGCGGCTGGCGCCGGGTTCGGCCGCAATGGCGGGGGAAAGCCCGACCGCGCGATTCCCTTGCCCGCCGGCGTGCTCTAGCGTGCGGCCATGATCAGCGAAGGCCTTTCTCCCACGGATTGCGGTGAACACGGGGCCGAGCCCGCGTTGCCGGCGGATGCGCCGCGCGCCGGCAAGGCCGAGGCGTCCCGCGCGGTGGAGGGTCATGTCACTCCGGTCATGGCCCAGTTCGTGGAGATCAAGGCAGCCAATCCCGACTGCCTGCTGTTCTATCGCATGGGCGATTTCTACGAATTGTTCTTCGAGGACGCCGAACAGGCGTCCCAGGCGCTGGGTATCGTGCTCACCAAGCGCGGCAAGCATCTGGGCGAGGACATCCCCATGTGCGGCGTGCCGGTCTCGCGCGCCGAGGAATATCTCCACAAGCTGATCGCGCTGGGGTTCCGGGTCGCGGTCTGCGAGCAATTGGAGGATCCCGCCGAGGCGCGCAAGCGGGGCGGCAAGAGCGTGGTGCGCCGCGACGTCACCCGCCTCGTCACCCCCGGCACCCTCACCGAGGACGCGCTGCTCGATGCCAAGCGCGACAATGTGCTGTTGGCCGTCGCCCGCACCCGTGCAGGGGGGGAGGGGGAGGCGCATGCTTATGCCCTGGCCTATGCGGACGTATCCACGGGAGGCTTCCGCGTGGTCTCCACCAGCCGCACGGCTCTTGCCGCCGACCTCGCCCGCATCGAACCGGCGGAAGTGCTCATTTCTGATGCGCTCTACGAAGATGGCGAGCTGCGCGAGATCTGGGACAGCCTGCCGGCGGTCACGCCCTTGCCGCGTCAGGGCTTCGAAGGGGCGGGCGCGGAAGCGCGGCTCTCCGGTTTCTTCGGGGTGGCGACGCTGGAGGCTTTCGGCGCGTTCTCCCGGGCCGAGCTGATCGCCGCCGCCGCCATTGTCGCCTATGTGGAGCGCACCCAGCTTGGCGCCCGGCCCGCCCTTGCCCCGCCGGTGCGCGAGGCCGATGGCGCCTTGATGCTGATCGATGCGGGAACCCGCGCCAATCTGGAGCTGGTGCGCACCCTTTCCGGCGAGCGGCGCGGCTCCTTGCTGGCGGCGGTGGATCGCACCGTGACGGCGGCGGGCGCGCGGCTCCTGGCGCGGCGCGTCTCCGAGCCGCTCACCGATCTTGCCGCCATTCGCGATCGTCATGATGCGGTGGAATTCCTCACCGGCCATGCCGATATCCTTGCGGTTCTGCGGCGTGGCCTTGCCGGCGCGCCGGATCTGGCGCGGGCGCTGTCGCGCCTCTCACTCGGGCGCGGCAGCCCGCGCGATCTTTCTGCCATCGGCCGGGGGCTGGAGGAGGGTTTCGCGCTGGCCGCCGCCTTTGCCGAGGAGCCGCCGCGCGATCTTTCCCGTTGCATTCTCGCGCTGGCCGGCATGGACCGTACCCTCGCCCGCGAGTTGGCCGAGGCGCTGGAACCGGAGGCGCCGCTCACCCGCCGCGACGGGGGCTTCATCCGCGCCGGCTATGATTCCGATCTCGATGCCACGCGCGCGCTGCGGGACGAGAGCCGACGCGTTGTGGCTGCGCTGGAGCGGCGCTACGTGGACGAGACCGGCATCCGCTCGCTGAAGATCCGGCACAATGCGGTGCTGGGTTATTTCGTCGAGGTCACGGCCCAGCACGGCGAGAAGCTGCGCGAACAGCCGTTTTCCACGACCTTCGTGCATCGCCAGAGTCTGGCCGGCGCCGTGCGCTTCACCAGCGTGGAGCTGGGAGACTTGGAAAGCCGCATCGCCAGCGCCGGCGAGCGCGCGTTGGCGCTGGAACAGCACATCTTCGACCGGCTTTCCGCAGCTGTGGTGACCCAGGCGGGTGAGATCCGGGCGGCCGCCGAAGCACTGGCGGAACTGGACGTGCTTTGCGGCCTCGCCCGCCTTGCCGTGGACGAGCGCTATGTCCGCCCCGAGATGACAGCGGACGTGGATTTCGACGTGCAGGGCGGCCGCCACCCGGTGGTGGAGCAGGCGCTCGCCAGGGGGGGCGGACCATTCGTCGCCAATGATTGTGATCTTTCCGCCCCGCCCGGCAAGCAAGCCGGCCGCGTCTGGCTGGTGACCGGCCCCAACATGGCCGGTAAATCCACGTTTCTCCGCCAGAACGCGCTCATCGCCGTGCTGGCGCAGGCCGGTTCCTTCGTGCCCGCGCGGGCGGCCCGGCTTGGCGTTGTGGATCGCCTGTTTTCGCGCGTCGGGGCAGCCGACGATCTGGCGCGCGGGCGTTCGACCTTCATGGTGGAGATGGTAGAGACCGCTGCGATCCTCAATCAGGCCACGGCCCGCTCGCTGGTGATCCTCGATGAGATCGGCCGGGGCACCTCGACGTTCGACGGCATGTCGATCGCCTGGGCCAGCCTGGAGCATCTGCACGAGGTCAATCGCAGCCGTGCCCTGTTCGCCACGCATTTCCACGAGCTGACCGCGCTGACCCAACGCTGCGACCGGCTGATGAACGCCACGGTGAAGGTGGCGGAATGGCAGGGCGACGTGGTGTTCCTGCACGAGGTGATTGCCGGGGCGGCGGATCGCTCCTACGGCATCCAGGTGGCGAAGCTCGCCGGACTTCCGCCTGCGGTGATCGCGCGTGCGAAATCCGTTCTGGCGGAACTGGAAGCGGCGGAACGGGTCTCGCCCGCCCAAAGGCTGCTGGATGAACTGCCTTTGTTCGCGGCGGCGGTGCGCCGTCCGGCGGAGCCAGGACCGGCTGCCCGTGATCCGGCGCTGACGGCGCTCGACGGGTTGGATCCCGACAGCCTCACGCCGCGCGAGGCGCTGGAAGAACTCTATCGATTGAAGGGGCTACGTCGGCCGCACGCCTGATCGGACTTCGGGCGCGCGGGCCGACAAGCGCTGGTGATCAGCCGCCGCCAGGTGCGGGGGCCATGGGTGCGGTGCCTGCGTCCAGGGGTGGCGGGGTGGTCGGCTGCGGCTGCCACTCGCCCCACGCGGTGAAGGCATCCTGGAACGCCTGTTCCCCGGGCGCACCCTTTTCAAACGCGATGATCGCCCGCTTGTTGTTGGTATAGACCACGGGAATGTCGATCCAGGGCCTGGTCTGCAGCAATTGGATGTTGCGCTGACGGTCGGCAGGCACGGCGGAGAGACCCACCAGGAAGTAGGTGGGATTGACCCGCACCGAGAGACCCACCAGCGGCGCACCCTGAGCGGCCTCGGTCTGCTTCATGCGGATACCGGGCACATTGGTGATGCCGCCATAGGGAAAATCCGGCGGCAAGGTGAAGCCGATTTCGATGGTGTGAGAGGCGGGCAAAGTCTGGTCGGTGTTGCGGCGGAGCACGAAGGAGAGGGCCATGCGCCGTTCGGGAATCTGCAGCTCGGCCCGGATCCCGGTATCGGGTGGCAGGCCCGGCCCGGCGTTGAAGGTCTCGGTCTTCCAGGTGACCGTGCCCTCATAGCTCTGTAGCCCCTGCGGGCCCGAGGCGCTCTCCTCGAAAAGGACCGCGCGCTGGGTTCCGGTGGAAGGGCGCTGTGGCATGGGCGGCGGGCGCCGTGCGGCCTCGCCGGAGGCTTGGGCCACACGATCGGTGCTCTTTGCGGGTTCGCCCGCGGACCTGGGGCCTTCTGGCGACGCGCCCCCGGCCGGTGCGGCGGGTGCCGCCGCGCGTGAGAATATGAGCTGTTCCAGAACGTCGCGATTGACTGCGGCCAGCGCGATAGCGCCGACAGCGAGGATCGCAAGGCCGAAATAAACGATCGTGCGCCGCCCGCGGCCGCTGGCCTTGCCGTCTTCGGCGTCCGGCATGCGCGGGCGCACCGTGCGGCCGGCGACCTTGGCCTTGCCAAGTGTCGGGCGCTGGTCGGTGGCGGCGCTGTCGGCCGGAGCCGGCGCTTCCTCCGGCACTGGCACGGGAATGACCGGACGCCCGGCCTCACCAAGGCGACGCCGGTGCGGCTCGGTGCCGTCCTCGATCGCGGACGTGGTACTGGAAGGTGGCGCGGCCGCAGGAGGAATGCTCGCCGCCGGGGGCTCGGCGCGGCGCACGGCGGCAGGGCGTGCCGGAGCGGCCGGTGGGGGTTCCGCAGGCGCCGGCTCGGGCGCCGGTGCGTCGGCGGGCGGTTCGGCGGCCTTCTGTTCCGCCTCGATACGGCGGATGGCTTCTTCCAGCGACTGGCGCTCGCGGGTGATTTCGCCTTCCGGCAACGGCGGCTCGACGCCGCGCAATTGCTTCAGCAGCGCCGCCCGCGCGCGGTCAAACACGATCTTTCGTGTCTCACCCGTGTTGGAGGGGAGACCGGCGATCGCGCGAACCAGGAGCGGGTAATAATCAGCCATCAGCGCTTAAGTTTGGAGGAGAACGGCAAAGCTTTGGTTAAGCTTGAAACGGATTTTGCACCAAAATTGTGTCATCCCGTTCCGGGCTTGTGGAAAGCACAGCCACCGGACAGCCGATCAGTTCCTCCACCCAGCGCACATATTTCACCGCCTCGGCCGGAAGATCGGCCCAGGAGCGTGCGCCGGCGGTGGATTCCTTCCAGCCGGGAATGGTCTCGTAGATCGGCTCGGCGCGCGCCTGCTGGCCGCTTTCGGCCGGGAGATAGTCGATCTCCTTGCCGTCGAGCCGATAGCCGACGCACACCTTCAGTTCTTCGAATCCGTCCAGCACGTCGAGCTTGGTCAGCGCGATGCCGTGGATGCCGCAGGTGCGCACGGTCTGGCGCACCAGCACCGCGTCGAACCAGCCGCAGCGGCGCGGGCGGCCGGTGACGACGCCGAATTCGCGACCCTTGGTGCCGAGCGCCTTGCCCACCTCGTCCGTGAGTTCGGACGGGAAGGGACCTTCGCCGACGCGAGTGGTGTAGGCCTTGGTGATGCCGAGAACATAGTCCAGCGCCCCCGGTCCCACGCCCGAGCCGCTGGCCGCCGAGGAGGCGACGGTGTTGGACGAGGTCACATAGGGGTAGGTCCCGTGGTCGATGTCCAGCAGCGCCCCCTGCGCCCCCTCGAACAGGATCTTTTTGCCATCGCGGCGGGCATGGTCGAGCAACTCCCAAACCCGGTCCATGAACGGCAGGACCCTGGGGGCGATGGCTTCCAGCTCGGCGATCAGGGTTGCAGAATCCACTTCGGCAAGGCCGAGGCCGCGCCGCAGCGGATTGTGGTGGCTGAGCAGGCGCTCCACCTTGGCCGGCAGGCTGGCGAGATCGGAGAGGTCCACAAGGCGAATGGCGCGGCGGCCGACCTTGTCCTCATAGGCGGGGCCGATGCCGCGCTTGGTGGTGCCGATGCGGGTGCCGGGATTGGCGCCTTCGCGCAGGGCGTCCAGCTCGCGGTGCAGCGGCAGGATGAGCGGGGTGGTCTCGGCGATGCGCAGACGCTCGGGTCCGACGACGACGCCCTGCGCCGCGAGGCGGGCGAGTTCATCCACCAGCGCTTGGGGATCGAGCACGACGCCGTTGCCGATCACCGAAAGCTTCCCCGGCCGCACAACGCCGGAAGGCAGCAGCGAGAGCTTATAGGTGACGCCGTTGACCACCAGGGTATGGCCGGCGTTATGGCCTCCCTGAAAGCGAACCACCACATCGGCCTGCTCGGAGAGCCAGTCGACGATCTTGCCTTTTCCTTCGTCGCCCCATTGCGAGCCGACAACGACCACGTTGGCCAAGGTGAGCGGTCCTCCGCCGGAGCGCGGCCGGAAGCGGCGCGCGCGAACAAAGCAAAGCCCCGGTTTGTCCGGGGCCTGATGGATGCGTCTTACGGGATCGGGGCTTGCGAGGCAAGGCGGTCTCCGGCTGTGCGGTTCATCGCCGCCCCGCGCCCGACGTAAGGGAAAGCGCCGATCTCAACCGGAATTGCGCAATCCCGCCGAGATGCCGTTGATGGTGAGCTGGATGCCGTGCAGCACCTTGTCCCCCACATCCTCGCCTGCTTCGGCGCGGCGGTGCAGCTTCAGCATGTGCACTTGGACGTGGTTCAGGGGGTCGAGATAGGGGAAGCGGTTTCGGATCGAGCGGTCGAGCAGCGGGTTGCCCTCCAGCAGGCGGGTCTGGCCCATGATGGTGAGCAGCAGCTCGATCGAGGTCTCGTATTCCGCCCGGATGCGTTCGAAGATGCGGGCGCGCAGCAGTTCGTCCGGCACCAGTTCGGCATAGCGCGAGGCCACCGCCAGCGAGCTTTTCGAGAGCACCATGTCCATGTTGGACAAAAGCGTGCGGAAGAACGGCCATTCCTTATACATGGCGCGCAATTGGGCGAGCCCGTCCTCGGGATGGGCGGCAAGGAAGCCCTTTACAGCCGTGCCGAAGCCGTACCAGGCCGGCAGCATCAGGCGGCATTGCGCCCAGGAGAACACCCAGGGGATGGCGCGCAGCGCCTCGATGGATCGGCTTTTGTTGCGCGAGGCGGGGCGCGAGCCGATGTTCAGGGTGGCGATCTCGTTGATCACCGTGGACGACCAGAAATAATCCTCGAACCCTGGGGTCTCGTAGACGAGGCCGCGATAGGCGGTGAAGGCGCGGTCGGACAAGTCCTCCATGAAGGCAGAGAATTCCGGCCGGGGATCGGCCTGTTCCGGCTGCAGGAGGGTGGCGTCGAGGGTGGCGGAGACCATGATCTCCAGATTGCGCCGGCCAACTTCCGGATTGGAATATTTGGAGGCGATGATCTCGCCCTGTTCGGTCACGCGGATCTGCCCGTCCACCGCGCCGGCGGGCTGGGCGAGAATGGCATCGTAGCTCGGTCCGCCGCCACGCCCCACCGAGCCGCCGCGCCCGTGGAACAGGCGCAGCCGCACCTTGTGGCGCTGGAACACCGCGATGAGCGAGGTCTCGGCCTTGTACAATTCCCAGCCCGAGGTGACGAAGCCGCCATCCTTGTTGCTGTCGGAATAGCCGAGCATGACCTCCTGCTCACCACCCCGGCTGTCCACCAGGCTGCGGTATTGCGGGATCGCCAGGGCCCGGTCCATGACCTTGGCGCAGGCCTGCAGGTCGCCGATGGTCTCGAACAGCGGGATGATGTTGAGCGCGCTGGTGCCGCTCGCCTGCACCAGCCCCACTTCCTTCAGCAGCAGGGCCACTTCCAGCAGGTCGGAGATGCCCTCCGCCTTGGAGATGATGCAGTTGGGGATCACCGCCGGGCCGAGCATGCGATGGGCGCGCGCCGCCTCGTGCAGGATGGCCAGTTCCGACTGGGTCTCTTCCGAATAGGTCAGGAAGGGCGAGGCGAGCGGGCGGGCATTGGTGAGTTCGCCGGTGAGCAGGGCGATGCGCGCCTCTTCGTCCAGCTCGGCATAATTGGTGCCGGGCGCAACCTTTTCCAGCAATTCGCCGACGGTGCGGGCATGCACGTCCGAATTCTGCCGCAGGTCGAGGCTGGCGAGGTGAAAGCCGAAACAGTCCGCCGCCCGCCGCAGGCTGCGCAGCCGGCCCCGGGCCAGGACGCGCGCGCCGTTCTCGCACAAGGAGCGATGCACGATGTCGAGGTCTGCGGTGAATGCGGCCGCGCTCGCATAGGGGTCGAACGACGCGGGCGCGGGATCGCCCCTCAGTGTCGCTTCCGTGGCGGCGAGGCGTGATGCGACCGTCGCGAGTGCGCGGCGATAGGGTTCGTCGCGATGCCGGGCGGAGGTGTCGGGGGAGGGGGTCGTCAGTTCGGCGAGTTCCGGGGCGACCGGCACCAGGCGGCTGGCCAGGGACAGCTCGGCCGCCAGGGCCTCCACTTCTTCCCGGTAGAAGCGCATGGCACGGTCGCGATGCAGCTCGACAGTGGTGCACAGCACTTCGGCGGTGACGAAGGGATTGCCGTCCCGGTCGCCGCCGATCCAGCTCCCGACCCGCAGGAACGAGGACACGTCCACCGGGCCCGCACGCGGGTCCAGTTGCTCCAGATGGTCCTCGATGGCGCAGAACAGGCGCGGGACTTCCTGTAGAAAGGTGTAGTCGTAATAGGAGAGGCCGTTCACCACCTCGTCCAGCACCGTCAGCTTGATGCGCCGCAGGATGGCGGTTTGCCACAAGGTGAGGATGGCGCGGCGCAACGTGTCGAGATCCTGCGCGGCCTCCTCCGGCGTCGCTTCGATCCGCTGGCGCCGGTCGAGCAAGGCGGCGATCTCCATCTCCCGGTTGAGCGTGCTCTTGCGCCGCACCTCGGTGGGATGGGCGGTGAGCACCGGGCTCACCAGGGCGGTATCGAAGAAGGCCTTCAGCTCGGAGGGGGTCTTGCCGCCATCCTCGGCGCGGGCGAACGCATTGGCCAGCGTGCCCACGCGCGGCGCCGAGCCGGCGATGGCATGGGCACGATTGCGACGGATGTGGTGCGCGTCCTCGGCGATATTCGCGAGGTGGGAGAAATAACTGAAAGCGCGGATGATCCGCACGGCGGTGTCGGGATCCAGGCTCTGGAGGATCGTCTCCAACTCCTGCCGGGCGCCTTCCTCGGCATCGCGATGGAACCGCAAGGAGGTCTGCCGGATGCGCTCGACGAGCGCGAAGATGTCCTCGCCTTCCTGCTCGCGCACGGTATCGCCGAGGATCCGGCCCAGCAGGCGGATATCCTCCCGCAGGGGGCGATCCTTCTCGCTGGTTTCATCCGCCGGTTCGTTTGGCCCCGCCCACACCGCACTCGACATCTGCCCGCCCCTCGCGCCGTGTCATTCTTCTTTAGTCTAACGAGCTTTTGTGCAAGAGCGAAATAAATGCTGCATCCCGTCACCGGCGCGTCACCCGGGTGAGGCATGAGAACGAAGCTGGCGCAACGCTTTCGCCTCTTGCCAATGGGCGCGCGGCTAGCGACAACAGAAAACCGGCCTGCGGGTCGGGAAAGCTTTCGCTCCTCGGGGAGGGGCGGTGTGGTCCGGGGGTCAATGGTCAATGTCGCTCGCAGCCTCGCGCTCGGCGCTTCCGACGGCGCCTACAGCGCTCGATCATGCTTTGCGCGCGGCCAAGCCAGCCCTTTGGACGGTCGTGGTTTTCAGCTTCTTCATCAATGTTCTCGGGCTGACCGGCTCGCTTTACATGATGCAGGTCTACGATCGGGTTCTGGCAAGCCGCAACCTGCAGACCCTGGTTTTGCTGACGGTCATCGTCGCCATCCTATATATGGTCGCCGCCGCGCTTGAGGCGCTGCGCACCCAATTGCTGGTGCGCGCCGGGGCGAAGTTCGACGAGAGCATCAAGGAAGAGGCGTTTGATGCGGTGCAGCGCGCTTCGCTGCGCCGACCCTCGCCGGGCCATGTGCAGGCCTTGCGCGACGTCGACACGGTGCGCGAGTTCTTTGCCGGCCCGGGGCTGATCTCCTGCTGCGATGTGCCGTGGGTACCGATCTACATCATCTTCGCCACCCTTCTGCATCCCTGGTACGGCATCCTGGCGGTGCTGAGCTGCGTGATCTCCGGCGGTCTGGCGTTTGCCAACGACAAGGTCACGCGGCCGATCCTCGACCGGGCCACCAAGGCCAATATCAGCGCCAACAACGAGGCCACCACCACGTTCCGCAATGCCGAGGTGCTCCAGGCCATGGGCATGGTGCGGCAATTGCGCGAGCGCTGGATCACCCATCGCGGCGCGGCGCTCGGCTGGCAGGCGCTGGCGTCCGACCGTGCGGCGTTCCTGATGGCCGCCACCAAGTTCAACCGCATGTTCATGCAGAGCCTGATCCTCGGCCTCGGCGCCTATCTCGCCATCAACCGGGAAATCTCGCCGGGCATGATGATCGCCGCCTCGATCATCGTCGGGCGCTGCATCCAGCCGATCGAGATGGCGATTGGAAATTGGAAGAGCATCGTCGCCACGCGCTCGGCCTTCCGCCGGGTGCAGGAATTGCTGCGCATGACGCCGCCGCCCACCGCCCGCATGCGCCTGCCGGACCCCACCGGTGCGCTGCAGGTGGAAAACCTGGTCGTTCACGCGCCGGGACGCGAGACGCCGGTGCTGCGCGGCGTTTCATTCGCGGTACCGGCCGGCGCGGTGCTCGGCATTATCGGCCCGAGCGCGGCGGGAAAATCGAGCCTTGCCCGCGTGCTGGTGGGGGTGTGGCCAACCAGCGCCGGTGCCGTCCGCCTCGATGGTTCCGACCTCAGCCATTGGGATCCTGAGCAGCTCGGCCGCTGTCTCGGCTACCTGCCGCAGGACGTGGAATTGTTCGCCGGCTCGATCGCCGACAACATCGCCCGCTTCGCGCAGCGCGACGAGGCGAAGGTGGTGCAAGCGGCGCAGATGGCCGGCGTGCACGAGATGATCCAGCGCCTGCCGCGCGGCTATAACACCGAGATCGGCGAGAGCGGCGCCTCGCTCTCCGGCGGCCAGCGCCAGCGCATCGCCCTCGCCCGCGCCATATATGGCGGCCCGGCGATGGTGGTGCTGGACGAGCCCAACGCCAGCCTCGACGCCGCCGGCGAACAGGCGCTGATGGCGGCGGTGCAGGCGCTGAAGCAAGCCGGGCGCACGGTCATTCTGGTTACCCACAAGACCAACAGCCTCGGTCTGTGCGATTATATCCTGCTGCTGAACGAAGGCGCGGTGCACGGCTTCGGCCCGCGCGACGAAGTGCTCGCGAAAGTGCTAGGTCCGCGTTTGGTGCAACCGGTGGGCGCACCCTCGGCGGCCCATCTCGGCGGCCAGGCCACCGGCGCCTGAGGAAAAGCCCATGTCCATCCTTCCCGAGAGCCCACGCCAGACGCTCAAGATCGCCGCGCAGTCGGCGCGCACATATTCCGGCGCCCTGGCACGCCGCATTGGCGAGAATCCGCTCGGCAAGGCTGTGCTGGACCGTGTCGCGGCGCTGAAGGCGGGAGGCCTGCGGTTCGTGCGCGAGGTTGTCCTACCCCCTCCGCCGCCGGAAATCGCCGATGCCGACAACGGCATGAAGGCGCCCGTGGCCTCCAGCGATTTCCGCCGCGTGGCGACCATGGGCTATGGCGTGATCTTCCTCGCCTTCGGCGTGTTCGGCGGATGGGCGGCGCTCGCCAATATCGACAGCGCGGTGATTGCGTCCGGCGTGGTGTCGGTGGAGAGCAAGCGCCAGGTGGTGCAGCATCTGGAGGGCGGCATCGTCGCCGAGATCGATGTGAAGGACGGTCAGAGCGTGGAGCGCGGTGAACTGCTGTTTCGCCTCGATCCCACCAGTCCCCAATCCAGCTACGATTCCCTGCGCAGCCAGCTCGACACCTTGCTGGCCAACGAGGCCCGTCTGGTGGCCGAGCGCGAGCATGCCGCCGCCATCACCTTTCCGGCCGAGCTTCTGGCCCGGGCCGAGGAGCCGGCGCTGAAATCGATCCTGTCGGACCAGATGACGCAGTTCCGCGACCGCAAGGCCTCGCTGGAAGGTCAGACCGCGATCCTCAACAGCCGCATCGCCCAGGGCCAGACCGAGATCGACGGCTTGGCGCGTGAACGCACCTCCGCCGACCAGCAATTGTTCTATATCGACGACGAACTCGCGGGCGTGCAGCAGCTCAATGACAAGGGGCTGGTCTCCAAGCCCCGGGTGGCGCAATTGCAGCGCGAGAAGGCCCGTCTGCAAGGCACGGTCGGCCGCAACATGGCCGATGCCGCGAAGGCCGCCAACACCATCAGCGAAATGAAAATGCAGATCCAGCAGTTGGATCAGAAGCAGCAGGAGGAGGTGGCGGGGCAGATCGTCGAGACGCGGCAGAAGATCGCCGACCTGCGCGAGAAGCTCAACGTCTCCAGGAACGTTCTCTCCCGCATCGACATTCGCGCCCCGCGCTCCGGCATCGTGCAGAACATCAACCAGAAGATCTACACCGTCGGTGCGGTGGTGCGGCCGGGCGACACCATGTTGGAAATCGTGCCACAGAACGACGACCTGATCGTCGACGCCCAGGTGCCCACCACCGACATCGACCGCCTGCACGGCGGCGTCACCGGGGTGGAGGTGCGCTTCCCCGCCTTCCATTCGCGCACCACGCCGCTGATTCTCGGCCAGCTGCGCACGGTCTCGCCCGACCGGCTGATGGACGAGACCACGCACCAGCCCTATTTCCAGGCGGTGGTGGCGGTTGCGAGCACGGACATTCCCGACGACATGAAGGCGCGCCTGCGCCCAGGCATGCCGGCGGAAGTGGTTTTCAACACCGGTGAACGCAGCGTCATGAGCTATTTGACGCGGCCGCTCACCGATGCGCTCAGCCGATCCTTCCGCGAGAAATGAGAACGTTGCGTGGCAGGGTTCAAACCCGTGCCAGCTTCCGCGTTGACACGGTTTCGGGCCACTCCTAGGTTGCCCGCCCCAAGGTTTGCTGCGCTGCGCAGTTTGCGGTGCATGGCTCCGGCGCGGGAGAATTTCCGCAGCCGCACTTAAAGTGGGTCGGGAGGCGCGCTCAACAATGAAGATCCTGGTGCCGGTCAAGCGGGTGGTGGACTACAACGTGAAGGTCCGCGTGAAGGCGGACGGGTCCGGTGTGGAACTGGCCAACGTCAAGATGTCCATGAATCCGTTTGACGAGATCGCGGTGGAAGAAGCCCTGCGTCTCAAGGAAGCGGGCAAGGCCACCGAGGTGGTGGTGGTTTCCATCGGCCCGGCGCAGGCGACCGAGACCCTGCGCACAGCGCTTGCCATGGGCGCCGACCGCGGCATCCTGGTGAAGGTGGACGGCGTGGTCGAGCCGCTGGCCGTCGCGAAGATCCTCAAGGGTGTGGTGGGTGAGGAAGCCCCGCAGCTCGTGATCCTCGGCAAGCAGGCGATCGACGACGACGCCAACCAGACCGGCCAGATGCTGGCGGCTCTTCTTGGCTGGGGCCAGGGCACCTTCGCCTCCAAGGTGGTGCTGGAAGAGGGCGCGGCCCTGGTGACCCGCGAGATCGACGGCGGGCTGCAGACGGTGAAGCTGGCGCTGCCGGCCATTGTCACAACCGACCTTCGGCTGAACGAGCCGCGCTATGCCTCGCTGCCCAACATCATGAAGGCCAAGAAGAAGCCCATCGACGAGAAGACGCCCGACGCCTACGGCGTGGACGTGGCGCCGCGCCTCAAGGTGCTGAACACCGCCGAGCCGGCCGGCCGCAAGGCCGGGGTGAAGGTGGGCTCGGTGGCCGAGCTGGTGGCGAAGCTCAAGGATGAGGCGGGGGTGATCTGATGACGACTTTGCTGCTCGCCGAACACGACAATTCGGTTCTCAACGGCGCCACCGCCAAGGCCCTGACCGCCGCCGCCGCCTTGGGCGGCCCGGTGCACATCCTGGTGGCCGGCCAGAATGCCGCCGCGGTGGCGCAGGCCGCGGCCAAGCTCTCGGGTGTCGAGAAGGTGCTGCTCGCCGAGGGCGAATCCTATGCCCATCGCCTCGCCGAACCGCTGGCGGCTCTGATCGTCTCGCTCGCGCCGGGCTATGACGCCATCGTCGGCCCCTCCACTTCGGTGTCGAAGAACGTGCTGCCGCGCGTCGCCGCTCTGCTGGATGTGATGCAGGTGTCCGACATCGTGAAGGTGGTCTCGCCCGACACGTTCCAGCGGCCGATCTATGCCGGCAACGCCATCCAGACCGTCCAGAGCACGGATGCCAAGAAGGTCATCACCGTGCGTACCGCCTCGTTCGGCGCCACGGCTGAAGGCGGTTCGGCTCCGGTCGAGACCGTCGGCGCGGCGGAAAATCCCGGCGTGTCCTCGTTCGTGGACGAGAGCATCGCCGCCTCGGACCGGCCTGAACTGACCGCGGCGAAGATCATCGTCTCCGGCGGTCGCGCGGTCGGCTCCAAGGAGAAATTCGCCGAGGTCATTGAGCCCTTGGCCGACGTGCTCGGTGCTGCGGTCGGCGCTTCGCGCGCCGCGGTGGATGCCGGCTACGCCCCGAACGATTGGCAGGTCGGCCAGACCGGCAAGGTGGTCGCGCCCGAACTTTATGTGGCGGTGGGCATCTCGGGTGCGATTCAGCACTTGGCGGGGATGAAGGATTCCAAGATCATCGTCGCCATCAACAAGGACGAGGAAGCGCCTATTTTCCAGGTTGCGGACTACGGCCTTGTGGGCGATCTGTTCTCCATCGTGCCTGAACTCCGGGCGGCAATCGCCAAGACCAAAGGCTGATCGGCAGCCCGGCGCCCAACGTAAAGCCGGGCGATATCCTCAAGCGGCGTCGGGCCATCCGGTTCGGCGCCCACAGGGGCCATTCCGGCTCCTCATAGCGGAAAGACCAGAGCATCATGCCGCTCGAGATCAAGAAGGTCGGGATCATCGGCGCCGGCCAGATGGGCAATGGCATCGCCCATGTCTGCGGGCTCGCGGGCTTTGACGTGGCGCTGAGCGACGCCGACCCGGACCGTATCCGCTCCGGCCTCGCCACGATCAACGGCAACATGGCCAAGCAGGTGTCCAAGGGTACCGTGACCGAGGAGGCGCGTCAGGCCGCGCTCCAGCGGATCGTCGGCGCCCCCACGGCGGAGGGGCTCGCGGACTGCGACCTCGTGATCGAATCCGCCACCGAGCGGGAAGAGGTCAAGCGCAAGATCTTCGTCGATCTGTGCCGGGTGCTGCGCCCCGAGGCGATGCTCGCCTCCAATACCTCGTCGATCTCCATCACCCGCCTCGCCGCCGCCACCGACCGGCCGGAACGCTTCATCGGCATTCACTTCATGAATCCGGTGCCGCTGATGGAATTGGTGGAACTGGTGCGCGGCATTGCCACGGACGACGACACGTTCGAGAGCGCCAAGCAGTTCGTCTCGCGGCTGCACAAGACCTATGCGGTGGCGGAGGATTTCCCTGCCTTCATCGTCAACCGCATCCTGCTGCCCATGATCAACGAGGCGATCTATACCCTCTATGAGGGCGTCGGCTCGGTGGACGCCATTGACCGGGCCATGAAGCTCGGCGCCAACCATCCCATGGGCCCGTTGCAGTTGGCGGATTTCATCGGCCTCGACACCTGCCTTGCCATCATGCAGGTGCTGCACGAGGGCCTTGCCGACAGCAAATATCGCCCTTGCCCGCTGCTGGTGAAATATGTCGAAGCCGGCTGGCTCGGCCGCAAGACCCAGCGCGGCTTCTACGATTATCGCGGAGAGAAGCCGGTTCCCACCCGCTGAGGCGGGACCGGCGACCGGTTCTCCCGACCCGGGCATGATCGGCTTGAAGTCCTGCCCCTGACCGCGAGCGGGCGTTCCCGTTTTCGTGTTCGCACGCCATTTTCCCTGATCTCGCCGCAAACCGGGCTATGCCTGGGTGAGATCTGCGGGGGCCATGGATGCTGACACGGCGCGCGGTTGTGATGGGCGGGCTGGTTTCGAGCCTGGCGACATCTGGCGTCTGGGCGCAGCCCATCCGCCCTGAGGTTCTGGGGGCCGGTTCCACGGATGGTGGCACGGACCCTCTTCAGGCCCTGATCGACGCCGAATGCACCCGCGCGCGGGTGCAACGCGGCGCTCACCTCGCCCTGGTGCTCGGGGTGGTGGGGCCGCGGGGCGAGGGCCGGCTGCTGTTCGCCGGCGGCGAGGGGCTGACCAATCCCCTCGGCCGTGACCTCGTGCTCGACGGCAAGACTCCGTTCGAGATCGGCTCCATCTCCAAGGTCTTCACCTCTAGCCTGCATTACAAGCGCCACGGGCCGTTCGAAGGCACGCTCGGAACCTGGCTCGGCGGCAGCGCGCGGCTGTCGCGGGCGGTCGAGGGGCTGAGGCTGGTCAATCTCGCCACCTACCGGCCCGGTCTGCCGCAGGACAACCAGGGCGGCGCTTATCCGCCCCGCATCATGGCCGGTTTCCAGACCCTGTTCGATTTCCTCTCGCGCTATACGCCGCCCATGGAGCAGGGGGATTGCTATGCCTATTCCAACCTCGGCTGGGCCCTGCTCGCCATGGCGGGGATAGGGATCGCCGGGACCGACGCGGCCGGCTATGCGGAACGCTACGACCGCCGCCTCGGGGATTATTGCGCCAGCTTCGGTGCCGTCGATACCGGATGGTTCCGGCCGGGTATGAAGGCGCGTCTTCCGGTCGGCTACACCCGCCAATGGCAGGCGTTGCCGCGCGAGGCGCCGTATCGGCCGACGCATCCGGCGGCGGTGGGGGCTGGCGGCGTGGTCAGCACCGGCGCCGACATGCTGGCCTATCTCAGGCTGAACATGGGCCTTGCCCCGGGTGGCCTTACCGATCCCGCCTTGGCGTACCAGCAGGGTGCCGATTTCTCTGCGCCCGCCTGCGGCACCGGCAATGCGCCGCACACCGGCTACGGTTGGTTCCGCGCTTCGGTGCAGACTCCGCAGGGCCGCGTCACCATTCTCAACAAGAACGGCGGAGTGGCTGGCTTCACCTCGTGGATGGGATTTTCGGCCTGGCAGGGCACGGGCAGGCCGTCGCCTCACGGAGTGTTCGCGCTCTGCAACGGGCCAGCCGCCACGTCTGTCGGCATGCGGGCGATGAAGCTGCTGCTGGGGGTTTGAATGTTCACGTACGAGGGGCGGGCTGCTTTGGACCTTCCGGTTTCCCCCCGTCTGCCTGAATTTCAGCCCTGTCCGCCGCTCACCGCGGCTTTGATGAGGCGCTGGGCATCTTCGCTCGCCCATTCGGCCGGCCCGGCGAGATAGCCGAGCTCGCAGCCCTGGGCATCCACCAGCAAGGTGGTGGGCAAGCCGAAGCCACGCCCCACCGCGCGCAGGGCCTGGAAGGTCTTGGTGCCGGAATCGGCGTAGAAGGCGAGGTTGGAGATGCCGATCTCCTTCAGGAACGCCTTCGGCTTTTCCGCGTCGCGGGTGTCCAGGTTGATCGCCACCACCTGGAATGTGTCGCCGCCGAGGGTCTGCTCCAGCCGGTCGAGGGCCGGCATTTCCTTACGGCAGGGCACGCACCACGTGGCCCACAGATTGACCAGCAGCAGCTTGCCCTTGAAGTCCGCCAGCGTTTTCGGCGCGCCGGTGCCGTCGGCAAAGGAGAGCGGCGGCAGACGGCGCGGTTCGGTGGCGAGCGTGAAGGCGGCGATTTCGCCCTTGGCGAGCGGCGCAAGGCGCTTCGCCGCCTCCACCGCCGGGGCGCAGGCGGGGTCGCGGGCGGAACTGGTGCTCTCGGCCACGGGTGCGGCCGGCGCATTCGGCGTTGACGCCGCAGTCGATGGCGCGGGCGCATTGCCGGGAAGGGCATTCATCCCGTATAGGGCGAGCGCGCCGACCACGGCGCCAGCAAGCGCCGCCCCTGCCACCACAGCCAGCACGCGCCCTTTGCCGCCACCGGCGGGCGCGGCGCGATGTTCGGCGGGCGAGGGCGGCAAGGTCGGCTCGGTCATCACAGGAGATCCGTCATGAGCAACAAGATGTGGGGCGGGCGATTCTCCACGGGCCCCGATGCGATCATGGAGGAAATCAACGCCTCCATCGGCTTCGACCAGCGTCTTTACGCCCAGGATATCGCCGGATCCAAGGCCCATGCAGCTATGCTGGCGACGCAGGGCATCGTCGCGGGGGAGGATGTCGAGAAGATCCAGGCCGGTCTAGACACGATCCTGTCAGAGATCGAAGCGGGCAAATTCACCTTCCGGCGCGATCTGGAAGACATCCATATGAATGTGGAGCAGCGCCTCGCCGACATGATCGGGCCGAGCGCCGGCCGCCTGCACACCGCCCGCTCGCGCAACGATCAGGTCGCCACCGACTTCCGCCTCTATGTGCGCGACACGGTGGACGCGCTCGACGCGCAGATGGCGGACCTGCAATTGGCGCTTTCGGAAAAGGCGCTGGCCCATGCGGCCACCGTCATGCCCGGATTTACCCATCTGCAGACCGCCCAGCCGGTCACCTACGGCCACCATCTGATGGCCTATGTGGAGATGCTCGGCCGGGATCGCGGGCGGATGCGCGATGCGCGGGTGCGGCTCAACGAATCCCCGCTCGGTTCGGCGGCGCTCGCCGGCACCTCCTTCCCTATCGATCGCGACGCCACCGCAAAGGCGCTCGGCTTTGACCGGCCGACGGCGAATTCCCTCGATGCGGTGTCGGATCGCGATTTTGTGCTGGAGACGCTCTCGGCTGCCGCCATCTGCGCCGTGCATCTCTCGCGCTTCGCCGAAGAAGTGGTGATCTGGACCTCGCCCGCCTTCTCGCTGATCAAGCTCTCCGACAAGTTCACCACCGGCTCCTCCATCATGCCGCAGAAGCGCAATCCGGATGCCGCCGAACTGGTGCGCGCCAAGGCGGGCCGCATCATCGGCGCCCTGACCGGGCTGCTGGTGGTGATGAAGGGCCTGCCGCTGGCTTATGCCAAAGACATGCAGGAAGACAAGGAAGGCGCCTTCGACGCCTTCTCGGCGCTGTCCCTGGTGATCGCCGCCACCGCCGGCATGGTCCGCGACATCGAGCCCGACACCGCGCGCATGAAGACCGCCGCCGGGCAGGGCTATTCCACCGCCACCGATCTTGCCGACTGGCTGGTGCGGGCGGCCGGAATGCCGTTCCGCGAGGCGCATCATGTGACCGGGCGCATCGTCGCGCTGGCATCCGATCGCGGCATCGGCCTGCACCGGCTTTCGCTGGAGGACATGCAGAGCGTGGATGACCGCATCACGCAGGATGTATTCAGCGTATTGTCCGTGACCCGCTCCGTGCAGAGCCGCGTATCCTACGGCGGCACCGCGCCGAGCCGGGTGCGCGCGCAGGCCAAGCGCTGGCTCAAGCGCCTTCAGGCGGAAGCCGCGAAGGCCTGAGGCCGAAGAGGATCGCACCGCCGCAAACGGCGGGCGAAGGGCGGCGGGGAGGGAGGCACCCATGGTCGCGCATGAAGGGATCAACGGCGGCGCGGACCCCGCGCCGCGTTTCGATGCCGCGTTTCGCGCGCGGCTGCACGATCTGCTCGCCTGGCGGCGGGACGTGCGGCACTTCCGCACCGATCCGCTGCCCGACGGCACGATGGCGCGGCTGCTGCAAATGGCCTGCCTCTCGCCCTCCGTTGGCTTGAGCGAGCCCTGGCGGTTCGTGCTGGTGGACGATCCGGCCCGCCGCGCGGCGGTGCGCGCCTGTTTCGAGACCTGCAATGCCCAGGCGCTGGCGAACCAGTCCGCCGACCGGGGCGCCGCTTATGCCCGCCTCAAGCTCGCGGGGCTCGACGACGCGCCGGTGCATTTCGCCCTGTTCGCGGATCGCGAGACCGCCCAGGGCCACGGGCTCGGCCGGCTCACCATGCCGGAGACGCTGGATTATTCGGCGGTTATGGCGGTGCAGACGTTATGGCTCGCGGCGCGGGCGGAGGGCATCGGCCTCGGCTGGGTCTCGATCCTGCCGCCGGAGCGCATGGGCCCGATCATGGACGTGCCCGCCGATTGGCGCTTCATCGGCTATTTCTGCCTCGGCTATCCGCGCGCCGAGAGCGCCGTTCCGGAGCTGGAAACCCGCCATTGGGAGCACCGCCACCCGCCGGAGGGGTTCGTTCTGCGGCGCTGAGAATGCCGCACACTTGCGCGACAGCGGCGCTGCGGTGCGGTAGAGAGAAGCGCTGCCGAGCGCGGGGCTCGCCTTTGGCGTATCCCTCGCTATAGTGGCGTCGAATTTTCTTGGATGGCCTCGCCGTGTCGCATCGCTTGCCTGTCTCCCTGGCTTTCCTGTTTGCCTTGGCGCTCGCCGGCTGCGGCGTGAAGGGTCCGCTGGAGCCGCCCGGCACCAAGCCGCCCACCCCGCCCGGCCAGAAGGCCGCTGCCGCGACCACCGGTTCCGCTGCGGGCCCGGCCACCGCCGCCAACGGCTCGGCCGCGTCGACCGCGCCCCAAGGGTCCGCCGACACTACCAGCGGCCTGGTGACGACCGACGATATCATGTCCACCAACACCGCCCAGCCGGGCAGCGCCGATGCGCGCGCGGCGTCGGGCAATGCCTATGTCTCCCCCAACACGCCCGGTGATTCGGTCTCCCGTCCGGTGACGCAGACACCCAACATCGCCAAACGTCCCTTCATCCTGGACGGGCTGCTCTGACGCGCCCGGAGCCGCCATGCATCATTTCGATTATCGCGACGGGCGCCTCCATGCGGAGGACGTCGACCTCACCGCGCTTGCTCATAGCGTAGGCACGCCTTTCTATTGCTATTCCACCGCGACGCTGGAGCGGCACTATCGCGTGTTCACGCAGGCCTTTGCCGGCCGCGACATGCTGCTGTGCTATGCGCTGAAGGCGAATTCCAACCAGGCGGTGATTTCCACGCTCGCCCGGCTCGGCGCCGGGGCGGACATCGTCTCCGGTGGGGAATTGAAGCGCGCGCTCGCCGCCGAGGTGCCGGCGCAGCGCATCGTGTTTTCCGGCGTCGGCAAGACGCGCCAGGAAATGGCCGACGCGCTCGATGCTGGCATCAAATGCTTCAACGTGGAGAGTGAGCCGGAGCTGGAGCAGCTCTCGGAGGTGGCGAGCGCGCGGGGCGTCATCGCCCCGGTGTCGCTGCGGGTCAATCCCGATGTGGATGCAAAAACCCACGCCAAGATCTCCACCGGCAAGTCCGAGAACAAGTTCGGCATTCCCATCTCCATCGCCCGCTCGGTCTATGAGGAGGCGGCGCGCCTGCCCGGAATCCGCATTGCCGGCGTGGACATGCACATCGGCAGCCAGATCACCGACATGGCGCCGTTCGAGAATGCCATCCTGCTGCTGGCGGAGCTGGCGCGCGACCTGATGGCCGCGGGCCATACGCTGCACCATCTCGATCTCGGCGGCGGCCTTGGCGTGCCCTATGCGGCGAGCGATCCCGTGCCGCCGACACCGGATGCTTATGCCGCCGCGGTCAATCGCGCGCTGGGCGATCTGAAGCTGCCGCTGATTTTCGAGATGGGCCGCATGATCGTGGCCAATGCCGGCATCCTGGTGACCCGCGTGCTCTATGTGAAGCGCGGCGAGGGCAAGACGTTCGTGATCGTCGACGCGGGCATGAACGATCTCATCCGCCCAACCCTGTACGACGCCCATCATGACATCGTGACCGTGGCGCAGCCGCTTCCCGGTGCGCCGACCTTGGTCGCGGACGTGGTCGGCCCGGTGTGCGAGACCGGCGATTATCTCGCCCTCAACCGCACCCTGCCGGAGCTGAAGGCGGGTGACCTGCTGGCGGTGATGACTGCGGGTGCCTATGGGGCGGTCCAGGCCGGTACGTACAACACCCGTGCCCTCGTTCCCGAGGTTCTGGTGCGTGGCGCCGCCCACGCCGTGGTGCGTCCCCGTGTTGCGGCCGAGGCACTGATTGCCCTCGATCGCCAGCCGCCGTGGTTCGATTGACGGCGCACCATTGAGGGAACAGGCGGGGCTCGGCCTGGGTTGCTCCTGACGAAGGGAGATACCCATGCACCCGCGCAGGTTTCACGATGACCCTCGATTCAAAAGCCGCGAGCCGTCCGACGGGGGGATGGGTGCCGCTGCGTTAAAGCCCACGCCCTCGGAATTGCACGCACCGCCGGGCGATCCCGTAAGGGACCCTGGGGTGGGTGCGCTAACCCCAGGGGAGGAAAATGCCCTGCGGTCCTTCACCACCGACCCGTCCTTTGGGCCGGCTGCAGCACCCCTCGGCACGGACGACGAGGCCGCCGGGTTCAGGCCGACGACCACACGCCCATATCCTCCCGTGTCCGCTGCCGATACCGGCGATCACCAAAGGCGGGTGTTCGGTGAGGAGGACCCGCGCGCCGCGGCGCGCCTGCATCCCACATGGGCCATGTGGGGCGTGATCGTGGTCGCGATGGCTGCGGGCGCGGCAGTGTTGGCGGCCATGGCGATCTGATACGGGACATGGCGGAGGGTCTTGAGGGGTCTTCGGGCGTCCTGGGCGGGGACCGGGGACGGACGCGGTCCGCATCCCGGCCGCGCGGTGTGCGACCATCTGAACTTCGTCGGAATACCGGAGAACAGCCGCGGAACTTGCGCGACATTCACGCTCTACCACGGTGTTCTTCTACGCCGAGTCATTGTTTCACGTGAAACATTTTCCCGGATTTAGGGGGTTTCAGGCGCGTTTCGCCGCCCCATGGCCCCGGACGGCGCGCCCATTGCTCTCAAGACCGCGCGCTAGTTGGCAAGCTCGAGCCGGAGGTCGAGAGTCGAGCGCTTGCCGAGGTCGTCGAAATGCGCGGTCAGGAATTCCTCCGCCGCTTGGCGGCCTACGTCCCGCAGATGCTGGAGGAAGGCCCATTCGGCGTTGAGCTTGGAGGACAGATCAAAATCCACAAGCTGGCCGTTGCCGATGCGATGGAGCCGCACCCGGCGGTAGCCGGAGCCGCCGAGCGTCCAGCGCGTCAAGAGGCCTTGCTCGATCAATTGGGTAGCATGGTCGATCGCGCGCAACTGGGAGAGCAGCGAGGCGTTGAAGGTGATCTCATTGATGCGGTTCTGGATCTCGGCCGCCGTGCGGGGCGTCTGCTCGCGCACCACAGGATTGATCTGTACCAGGATGATGTCTTCGGCCTCTGCCTTCTCATAGAGCGGGAACAGCGGCGGATTGCCCATGTAGCCGCCGTCCCAATAGGGCACGCCGTCGATTTCCACCGCCTGGAACAGGAACGGCAGGCAGGCGGAGGCCATCACGGCATCGGCGCTCATCTCGGCGTGCCCGAAGATGCGTGCCCGGCCGGTGTGCACATTGGTGGCGGAGATGAACACCTTCAGGTCCGAGGCGCGGATCGCCTCGAAATCCACATGCGCATCGATGATCTCGCGCAGCGGATTGATGTTCAGCGGGTTGAAATCATAAGGGGAAAAGAAGCGGGCCGCGACTTCCATTGCAAGATAGGCAGGGTTCTTGGCGAGCGACCAATTGCCCATCAGCCGATCGAACGCGGAGCGCTGTATGGGCGACATGCGCCCGTCCCGGGAGACGTCGCGCCAGAATTGGGTGAGCGCGCCCCGCGCTTCTTCCCGGTTGCCCTTGGCAAGGCCCGAGGCCAGCACCACGGCATTCATCGCCCCGGCGCTGGTGCCCGAGATGCCGGAGATCACGAGGCCGTCTTCCTGGAGGATGCGGTCCACGACGCCCCAGGTGAAGGCGCCGTGGGCGCCACCCCCCTGGAGCGCGAGAGAAATGGATTTTACCGCGGAGGATTTGCTTCCTGCGCCCTTGGCGGCGACTTTCGCGCCCGCCTTCCCGGCCGAACCCTTGGATTTTCCAGCCTTGGTGCCGCCACCCTTGCCGCCCGGGGATTTCTCCCCGGCGGCTTTGGCGTCGGGCGCCTCGACTTCGTTGTCCTTGGGACCGTCGCGCTGGGCCATCGGGCGACCTCCCGCAGCTTTACTCTGCGACCCAGCCGCCGTCGATCTGCTGCAGCGAGCCGGTGATGGAGCGGGCGTTGTCGGAAGCGAGGAACACGGCCAGCGCGGCGACTTCCTCCACCGTCACGAACTCCTTGGTGGGCTGGGCGGCGAGCAGCACGTCACGCTTGACCTGCTCTTCCGTCATGCCGCGCGCCTTGGCGGTGTCCGGGATCTGCTTTTCCACCAGGGGCGTCCACACATAGCCGGGGCAGATGGCGTTGCAGGTGATGCCGAAGGTGGCGGTTTCAAGCGCCGTGACCTTGGTCAGGCCGGCGATGCCGTGCTTCGCCGCCACATAGGCCGACTTGAAGGGCGAGCCGACCAAAGCGTGGGCCGACGCGGTATTGATGATGCGGCCCCACTTCTTGGCCTTCATGCCGGGGATGGCGGCGCGGGTGGCGATAAAGGCGGCCGTCAGGTTGATGGCGATGATCATGTTCCAGGTCTCGATCGGGAATTCCTCGATCGGCGCCACGTGCTGGATGCCGGCGTTGTTGACCAGGACGTCGCAGGCGCCGAATTCAGTCTCGGCGAGCTTTACCATGCCGGTGATCTCTTCGGCCTTGAGCATGTTGGCGTCGGAATAGAGCGCCTTCACGCCAAAATCGCTCTCGATCTTGGTCCGCTCGGCCTCGATCGCCGCGGCATCGCCGAGGCCGTTGATGACCACATTGGCGCCCTGTTCCGCGAACGCGCGCGCATAAGCGAGCCCGATACCGCTGGTGGAACCGGTGACGACAGCGACCTTACCCTTCAGCATGGTTCTATCCCTCAAGCTCAATGCGGCCCACACGTCGGACGGGGCCGATGGCGATGGTTTAGCGGGGTGGTGTGACGCTGGCGTCACGCCTGTGTTCGCCACCCTCGCGGGGCGACCTTGCTCCCTCCGTCGCCGCGGTGCAACGCAAACCAGAAGCCGCGGTGGCGGCGTTGGCCGACGTCAGGTATTCGGTAGGCCCAGTCATGGAAAAATCCGGCACGGATAGCTACATTGTTTCCTAAAGGAACGGCCCGCCGGGTCGTTCCGCCGCGCCGCTTGCCATGACCGGCCGGCGGGCGCCCCACGGTCCGCTCGAGATGTCGATGCCCATTGCCGCCGCGCCGCATGACCACGCCGCCCATCACGACCATGCCGCCTGCGTCTCCGGGGCGCTGGCGCGGATCGAGCAATTATGCGCGCAGAAGGGCCTGCGCCTCACTCCGTTGCGCCGGCGGGTCATGGAGACCCTGGCCGAAAGCCATGTGCCGCTGGGTGCTTATGAACTCGTGGAGCGGCTCGGTACCGCCGGAGAGCGGCCGCCGCCCATGTCGGTCTATCGGGTGCTGGATTTCCTGGTCAGCGAGGGGCTCGCCCACCGTATCGAGAGCCGCAACGCATTTCTCGCGTGCGTCCATGTCCATGACAAGGATGAGGTGGTGGTGTTCCTGATCTGCGAGCAATGCGGCGACACCCGCGAGGTGCGCTCCCACGCGGTCGGGCGCGACCTCGCCTGGGCGGCGCGGGCGGAAGGATTCGAGCCACGCCAGCGGGTGCTGGAGATCGCCGGCTGCTGCGCACGTTGCCGCGAGAGATCAGGCGCCAGGCGCGCAGGCGATTGACGCTGCGCCGCGCGCGGCCTACCTGCTAGCGAAAGTGCGCCGCCGCCTGCGGGACGGGGGCGCCGCCGCCCATCACAGGACGCTCCCATGACGCAGCAGCCCGTCGTGCCCACCGAATTGCTGGAAGCCGGCCCGGCCCTGCGCCGGGCCACTGTTGGCGTGGCCGTGGGCAAGGTCATTGTGGGCGGCAACGCGCCGGTGGTGGTCCAATCCATGACCAATACCGACACCGCCGACATCGACGGCACCGTGCGCCAGGTCGCGGCGCTCGCCCGCGCAGGCTCGGAGATCGTGCGCATCACGGTGGATCGCGACGAAGCCGCCGCCGCCGTCCCGCGCATCAAGGACCGGCTGCTGAAGATGGGCGTCGATGCGCCCCTGGTCGGCGATTTCCATTATATCGGCCATAAGCTGCTGGCCGACCATCCCGCCTGTGCCGAGGCGCTGGACAAATATCGCATCAATCCCGGCAACGTGGGCTTCGGCGACAAGAAGGACCGGCAGTTCGCGGCCATCGTCGAAACCGCCATCAAATATGACAAGCCGGTGCGCATTGGCGCCAATTGGGGCTCGCTGGACAGCGAATTGCTGACCAGCCTGATGGACGAGAACGCCAAGCTGGACAAGCCGGCGGAAGCACGCGCCGTGACCCGCGAGGCACTGGTGCGCTCGGCCCTGGTCTCGGCCGCGCTAGCCGAGGAGATCGGCCTCCCGCGCAACCGCATCATCCTCTCCGCCAAGGTCTCGGCGGTGCAGGATCTGATCGCGGTTTATACCGAACTCTCCCGTCGCGCCGATTATGCCCTGCACCTCGGCCTCACCGAGGCGGGCATGGGCTCCAAGGGCATCGTCGCCTCCACCGCCGCCATGGGCGTGGTGCTCCAGGCGGGCATTGGCGATACCATCCGCGTGTCGCTCACCCCGGAGCCGAACGGCGACCGCACCCGCGAAGTGCAGGTGGCGCAGGAAATCTTGCAGACCATGGGCCTGCGGACCTTCGTGCCGCTGGTCGCCGCATGCCCCGGCTGCGGGCGCACCACCTCCACCGTGTTCCAGGAATTGGCGCAGAGCGTGCAGGACATGATCCGCGAGCGCATGCCGGAGTGGAAGAAGACCTATCCCGGCGTCGAGGCGCTCAATGTGGCGGTCATGGGCTGCATCGTGAACGGCCCCGGCGAGAGCAAGCATGCCGACATCGGCATTTCGCTTCCCGGCACCGGAGAGACCCCCTCCGCCCCCATCTTCATGGACGGCAAGAAGGTCGCCACCTTGCGCGGCCCCAACATCCAGAGCGAATTCCGGGCGATGGTGGAGGATTATGTGAAGCGCCGTTATGGCGTCGCCACTGCCCCCCAGATCGCGACCAATGCCGCAGAATAGGTCTGCTGCTTTGAGAAAGCGGACCGGCAGTGAAGTCTTATTCACGGACGTTGGCACGTCATTTTTGATTCATGTCATAGTCAGGCCAACGCTAGACTTGTTGACTGTTGCTTAACGTGGTGTCCTGCCGGTTCGAGGATCGGCGACGTGCGATAACGCTCCCGCTGCCGGGTGGCGTGGGATGTCGCGTGAGGCTTCCACCGTTGCGTGCTGTTGCGTTTCAAAAAACGTCAGGTCGTCTTTCTATTGCATTTCGAGGTGCCGTGATGAACGCGCGCTCCACCTTCGCTCAAAGGGTAAAATTTAGAAACGGGATCGTTGCAGAAGATGTTCTGCGCGTGAATACATCGAGCTTTTTCACCAAGTGGATTTTCAAAATGAAGCTGCGCTTCGACCGCACGCTCCTTGAGCAGGCAAAATGCGACGCAGCGTGTTACCGGCAGATAAAGCGTTTCGGCGTCAAAGACGTCGTCGCGGATGATGCGGCGGAAGACTTTCTCCCGTTGCTGAGAGCCCGTTCTCCGTTGTCTGGCACCGCGGATCATTCGGGGCGATCAATCTGATCCAGCGCGAGAAGGAGGGACGCTACTCTGTTGGCTGAGGACATCCACTCGGCAAGCCGGGCATAGCTGTCGATGATCCAATTGAATGCGCTCTGTACGATCACGAATGCCGCCGCAGCCTGAACGACTTCGCCGAGGCTCATTATTCCCGCGAGATATTTGGGTGCGCAGAGAAGCAGTCCGATAATCGGCGCCAGCAGCAAATTGGTCTGCGAAACCAGCGTCATCCGCATGAGCTGCCAGCAGAGGAAACGCCATTGCGCGATAACTTCCGTCAAGGCCGCGCCGATGGCTCGCCGCCCGTCTTTTTTCGCATCCGGCAAGGCGGTGGCCTCGCCCCGCTCGCGCAATTGCGCACCCATCGCTCTTAGCTCTGCTTCAGCGCGTTTCGTGTCCGCCATCACCCTGATCAGGTGGCGTGCGATGAGCATCATCGCGGCGGTAATCAGCACGGAGTAGGCGACGACCGAGATCACCAAATATCCGGGAATGGTCAATGTCATTCCCAGCGCTCTGACATTGAGCGCGCCGCCCACGTCCCAGAGCACGCCAATAAAAATGATGGCGGTGAGGAGAGAGGATAACAACCCGAGCGTAAGATCGACAGGTAGGTCGGTCGCGACCTTTGCATCCTCGGCGATTCGATACTCGGGTGTCTGGTGTTCGCCCTCCATGAACCTCAGCTTGCGGGAATGCCCCTTTTCCAGCCAGAAATCATACAGGTGGTTGCTGAGCCACGCCCGCCATTCGCGCTGCGTTGTCATCCGCGCCCACACAGAGACAATGACGAGCGTAATGCTGGCAGCGGCAAGTATCAGGAAACGCATCGCCTGCGCCCAAAGCTCTGTGCTATTCCCCCGCTCAAGAGCATTAAAGAAATCACGATTCCAGAAGTTCAGGCGGTATTGGGTCAACAACTGCAGCAATATGGTAAAAATCATCGCCGCAACCAGCAACCATGCGCGCCAAGCAGAACGGCCTTGCCAGAAGCCCGAAGCGCTTTGCCAGAAGCGAGTGAGGAGACGCTTTTGATCGGGAGCAAGGTAAGGATCAACGGACATCAGACCCCGCGGGGAAATGCGCCCCATGTGCGAACGAAAGCATAATGTTCAATTATAACGCATCGGCCCCGCGCGTCGATTTGATACGGGCGTCGGCGGGCGATCTGACGCACGCGCGAAGCAAAATGTAGCCTGTCGATGCGGCAAGTGGGGGTGTGGTTTAGGGCCGCCTTGGAAAGCCGCTACGGTGTCGCGTCCACCTGCAGATCCGCACCAGCCGCGCGCTTGCGTTGCCAAATGGCATTTCGTAGCGTCACCTTCCCGGCGCAGTCGGCCGGCCGCGTCTCAACGGGAAGATCTAAGCATGCAGCTTGCGCGCCTGCCCGCAACCTTCTTCGCCCTTGCTCTCCTCGCGCTACCCGCGCAAGCCCAGGAGGCCGGCAGCAGCGATCCGGGTGCGGTCAAGGCCGGCACCTATCTGCTCGACCCCGGCCACAGCCGGGTCGCCTGGAGCGTGACGCACCTCGGATTTTCCACTTACACCGGCCTTCTGCCGGCGGCCGAGGGCACGTTGGTGCTCGATCCCGCAGCGCCGGAGAAGAGCACGCTGATAGTCACGCTGCAGACCGGCAAGGTCGGCACGCTCGACCCGGCGCTGGACCAGCACCTGAAGGGCACCGATTTCTTCAATGTGGAGAAATTCCCTACGGCGACGTTCAAGGCCACGGGGGTCGTCGCCACCGGAAAGACCGCGAAGATTACCTGCGACCTCACTTTGCTCGGCGTGACCAAGCCGGTGATCCTGGACGTCACCTTCAACAAGGCCGGCACCAATCCGCTCGACAAGACTTATTCCCTCGGCTTCGACGCCAGGGCGGTCATCAAGCGGTCGGACTTCGGCATGACGACCTATGTCCCTGCGGTGAGCGACGAGGTGACCTTGCAGATCGAGAGCGAATTCAAGGCAAAGTGAGGCGCCACCGAGCGGGCTCGGCGAGGGGCCGCCTCACCCCACCGTCCGTCGATCCTCGATCGTCTTCGCATCCGCCGGCAGGGTGCCCGGCGCGAGCAGGGTGAGGCGACCGCGCAGCTTGGTGGAGGCGCGCAGGTCATCCAGCAGGGCGTCCTGCGAAAGCGCGGCGACGTCGGTCACTTCCACTTCCAGCAACATGTCGTCGCCGTCGCCGGCGCGGTCCACCACCAAGCGGGCTTTCGCGATGGCGGGATGCTTCTTCACCGCCGCGCTCACCTGCACCGGGTGCACGAACATGCCGCGGATCTTGGTCACCTGGTCCGCCCGGCCGAGCCAGCCGCGCAGGCGGGTGTTGGTGCGTCCGCACGGGCTGAGGCCGGGCAGCACGGCGGAAAGATCGCCGGTGGCGAAGCGGATGAGGGGATAATCGCATTCGAGCAGCGTCACCACCACTTCGCCCACCTCGCCCTCGCTCTCAACCGGGTCGCCGGTGCCGGGCCGCAGGATTTCGATGATCAGATCCTCGTCGGCGATCAGGCCTTCCTGCGCCTCGCTCTCATAGGCGACGAGACCGAGATCGGCAGTGCCGTAGCATTGGAGCGCAGCAATCCCCGCCGCCTTCATCTCCGCCCGTTGGGCCGGCAGGAACGCCTCGCCCGAGACCAGGGCCTTCTTGAGCGAGGAGATGTCGGCGCCCCCCTCGCGCGCCTTGTCCACCAGGATCTTGAGGAAGGAGGGCGTGCCGCCATAGCCATGTGGGCGGATATCGGCGATGGCGCGCAATTGCAAATCGGTCTGTCCGACCCCGCCAGGCACCACGGCGCAGCCCAGCGCATGGGCGCCGCTCTCCACCATCGAGCCGGCGGGCGTGAGATGGTAGGAAAAGCAATTGTGCACGATCTCGCCAGCCCGGAAGCCGGCGGCGAACAACGCGCGGGCAAAACGCCAATAATCGGGGCGGCGACCCTCGGGATCATAAATCGGCCCCGGCGACATGAAGATGCGCGCCATCTGCCCCGGCGCCGCCCCGTTCAACCCGCCGAACGGCAGGCTTTTGGGCTGGATCTCCAGCAGGTCGGATTTCCGCGTCACCGGCAATTGGGCAAGGGCGGCACGGCTGGTGACGGCTGCGGCGTCCACATCCTTCAGCAGCGTGCCGAAATAGGCCGAGCGCGCTTTCGCGGTGGAGACCTGCGCAGCGAGCGCCTGCATGAGAGCGGCTTCGCGCGCCAGGGGATTGCGGGTTTCGGCGGCGTCGTAATGGCGGCTGCGGTCGTTCATCTGGGCCTCGTCATCTCGTATCGTCGCCACAAGCACTTCCTCGCATCCCGGACGCAGGCAGCGTCAGCGGACTGCGAGCCGGGATCCAGCGCGAGGGCTGGCGCATCTGCGCCCCGTTCCGAAGCGCGCAGCGCGTTTCGCCTGCTTCGCAGGAATTGCCCGCTGGGTCCCGGCTCGGCGCTCCGGCTGCGCCGTTGCTGGTCCGGGACACGCGTACGCGCCAGTGACGCGAGGCTAGCTAGAGCCACCTCTTCCTGCGCTTGAACGATTTCAGGTTCTTGAAGGATTTGCGTTCCTCTCCGCCGCCCTGGCCGAGATAGAATTCCTTCACGTCCTCATTGTCCGCGAGCTGCTCGGCCGTGCCGTCCAGCACGATCTTGCCTTGCTCCATGATGTAGCCGAAATCCGCCACGGAGAGCGCCACGCGGGCGTTCTGCTCCACCAGCAGGATGGTCACACCCAGATCCTGGTTGAGCTGCTTGATGATGGAGAACACCTCCTTCACCATCAGCGGCGAGAGGCCCATGGAGGGCTCGTCCATCAAGATCAGCTTGGGGCGCGCCATCATGGCCCGGCCGATGGCCAGCATCTGTTGCTCGCCGCCGGAGAGATAGCCGGCAAGCCCGGTGCGCTCCTTCAGCCGGGGGAAATAGCCGTACACGCGCTCGATATCGTCCTTCACCCCATTGTCCTTGCGGGTGAAGGCGCCGAGCCGCAGATTCTCCAGCACCGTCATGTCGGAGATGATGCGGCGGCCCTCCATCACCTGGAAGATGCCGCGCCGCACGATCCTGTCTGGCTCGATGCCGTTGAGCCGCTCGCCGAGGAAGGTCACGTCGCCGCGCGTGATCTCCCCGTCCTCGGTCTTCAGCAGGCCCGAGATGGCCTTCAGCGTGGTGGACTTGCCGGCGCCGTTGGAGCCCAGCAAGGCGACGATCTTGCCTTCCGGTACGTTCAGCGACAAGCCGCGCAGCACCAGGATGACGTCGTTATAGACCACCTCGATATTGTTCACCGCCAGCATGGGCGCGGGTGCGGCCTCTGGGCGGGGATCGAGCTTCAAAGCGGCGTTGGACATGGGTCAGGTCCTGGGCGCAAGACCCTCTCCCGCTTGCGGGGGAGGGCAGGGAGGGGGAAATGCCGGGAGGCGGCCTGCGCGGCCCCTCCCCAACCCTCCCCCGCAAGCGGGAGAGGGCGCACGTTGTTTAGGCGGTCAGATCACCAGCCGAGCAGCTCGGTCTTGCGCGGCAGGTCGATGGTGGTGACCTTCTCCAGCTTGATGGCGCCGCTCTTCACCAGATCAGCCACTGTGCCTTCGGTCGCGCCGGAAACGACAGCACGATAGAGATCAACCTTCGTGGTCGGACGGTGATCGCTGGCAGTCCAGGTGGAGGGATTGCACACCCCGTCCGTGCCCTTGGGGACCCAATTGGCCTTCTGGTACATGCCGTCGCGGATCTTCGGACCGCTGACGCCGCCGTTCTTGTCGGCCCATTCCATGGCTTCCTTCATGTACATGACGGTGCAGATGGCGGCCATGTAATGCACCGGGCGATAGGTGTTGCCGCTCGGGTCGGACATCTTGGAAATGTCCTTGAAGGTGGCCATGCCGGGCGCTTCCCCGGTCCAGGTCACGGCGGTGCGCACCGGAATGATGACGCCGTTCGCGGCGCTGCCGGCGGCCTTCATGGCATTCTCGTCCATGCCCCACACATTGCCGAAGAACTGCACCTTCACGCCCGCGGTCTCGCACGCCTTCAGCACCGAGATGTTGGAGCCGGCGGTGTTGCCGAGATAGGCGTAGTTGGCGCCGGACTGCTTCAGCGTCAGGCACTGGGCGGTGTAGTCGCCGGGGGTGAGGGCGAAGGTGATGGGGTCCAGCACCTCGAAGCCCAGCTCCTTGGCATAGGCTTCCGCCGCCGCCTTGGGCGAATTGGGGAAGGGATGGTTGGCGCCCATGTGAACCCATTTGGGCTTACCCTGGCCGCCCTTCTTCTTCCAATCGTCGGCGGCCCATTGCACCTCGGCACGAGCGGCGTCCGAATAGGACGGGCCGTAGAAGAAATTGTAGGGCGCAGCGCGCTCGCTCCTGGGGCCGCCCTTGCCGGTGGGGTCGGTGAGGGTCGCGGCATAGGAGCCGGAATAATAGGGAATCTCTTCCTTGGTCACCATGGCGACCAACGCCTCGGTGTCGGCCGTGCCCCAGCCTTGGATCGCGACCACCTTGTCGCTGCCGACCCATTTCTTGAAAGCGGCCAGCGCGCGCGGCACCTGGTAGCCGTATTCGGTGAAGTCGGAATTGATCGGCTTGCCGTTCACGCCGCCATTCTTGTTGATATAGGCGATGGCGTCCTGCACGCCCTGGCCATAGGGCGTGCCCACGTCCGAGGTGCCGCCGGAATAATCGGCGAGATGGCCGATATTGATGGACTGGGCCATGGCCGGCACGGCCGCCGAGAGGGCGAGCAGGCTGGCGAAGGTGGTGGCGATCCGTTTCATGCGTGTCTCCTTGGGTTTGTGGGTCCGCGTTTCCTGGTGCGGCCGGCGCTCGTTGCTGGCGTCGGTCCGCGATCCCGCTCAATAGGAGAAGGGGTAGAGCTTCCAATAGGCCTTGATCTGCTTCCAGCGGTGGGCGAGCCCGTCCGGCTCGAAGATCAAGAACAGGATGATGGTGGCACCGATCAGCATTTCGCGCATGTAGGTGATGCCGTCTTTCAGATGCAGCAACCGATCGATGGCGCTGCCCTGGAGAATGCCGGCCAGCGCGCCGGTGAGTTCCGGCAGCAGCACCATGAAGATGGTGCCGAGCAGCGAGCCCATGATGGAGCCGAGCCCGCCGATGATGATCATCGCCAGGAATTGGATGGAGAACAGGATGTCCAATCCTTCCACCGACATATAGCCGATGTAGTGCGCATAGAGCGCGCCGCCGATGCCGGCGTAGAAGGAGGAGATGCCGAACGCCATGGTGCGGTATTTGGCAAGGTTCACGCCCATCATCTCGGCCGAGAGATAATGGTCGCGCACCGCGATCAGCGCCCGCCCGTCGCGGGTGCGCATGAGATTGGCGGCGAACAGATACATCACCACCACGAACACCAGCACCACGTAGAAATACCGCGTGTCGCCGGACATGTCGAAGCCGAGGATGGTGAACGGCGCCGCCACCGCGCCCGAGGAGCCGCCGGTGAACCAGGCGGCCCGCACGAAGAAGTCCTGCAGGATGAATTGGGCGGCCAGCGTCGCGATGGCGAGATAGAGCCCCTTCACCCGCGTCGCCGGCAGGCCGAACAACAGGCCGACCGCCGTGGTCCACAGCCCCGCCAGCACGATGGCGATGGGCACCGGAACACCATGCTCGGCGAGGAATGCCGAGGCAAATCCGCCAAAGCCGAAGAACACCGCGTGGCCGATGGAGATCTGGCCGGAGAAGCCGACCAAGATGTTCAGCCCCAGCGCGGCGATGCCGAGATAGCCGATCTGGATCATCAGGCTCAGATAATAATTGCTGAGGACCAGCGGCGCCAACGCCAGCAGGATGATGCCGCCGACGATGAAAGCGAAGGTCAGGCGCGTGTCGAAGATGGTCTGGTCGGCGCGGTAGCTGGTGCGATAATCGCCGCACGGGCGCATGGTGTCGATGGCCATGGCTTTAGACCCTCTCGATATCGCGGGTGCCGAACAGGCCGTAAGGCTTGATCATGAGAATGATGATGAGGACGTAGAAGGGCACGATTTCATACAGGTTGCCCCAGTGCAGGAACTGGCTGTCGAAATAATGCGCGATGTTCTCCAAGAGCCCGATGATGAGCCCGCCCACCACCGCGCCGAACACCGAATCGAGCCCGCCGAGGATCACCGCCGGGAACACCTTGATGCCGAAGAAGGAGAGCGCGGAGGACACGCCGTTGACGATGCCGACCACCACGCCCGCCACCGCCGAGACCGCCGCCGATATGCCCCAGGATAGGGCAAACATCTGCCGCACGGAGATGCCGAGCGATTGCGCCACCTGCTGGTTGAAGGCGGTGGCCCGCATGGCAAGGCCGATCTTCGAATATTTGAAGAACCAGGCGAAGCCCGCCATGATCAGCACGCTGACCCCGGTGGACATCAGATAGGCGCTCTGCACCTGGAGCCCGAATATATCCACCTTGCTCACGGCGAAGATCGGCGGGAACGGCTGCGCGAACGTGCCGAACATCCATTTCATCAGCGCCTGGAAGAAGATGGAGAGGCCGATGGTGACCATGATCACCGAGATTACCGGCTCGCCGATGAGCGGTCGCAGCACCAGCATCTGCAATGCCAGGCCGAACAGCATCATGAAGGCGAGCGAGATCAGGAAGCCCCAGACGAACGGGATCTGCCAATAGGTGAGCAGCCACCAGCAGGTCCAGGCGCCGATCAGCAGGAACTCGCCCTGGGCGAAATTCACCACCTGCGAGGCCTTGTAGATGAGCACGAAGCACATGCCCACCACGCCATAGAGCGTGCCGATGATGAGGCCGTTGATGCAGAGCTGGATGAAGAGCTGAAAGGTCACTTCACGCCTCCCGCTTGCTGAGTGTGTGAGCTGGAACGGCGCATCATGCGGCCCTCTTCTTGCTCGAACCGGCGGCGGGGGACGCCAGCTTCAGGTCGATGACCTTGAGCGTGGTGCGGATGCGCTGCTTGCTGCCGTCCTGGAACGCGATGGTGGTGTCGACGTCGATGGTGGGATCGCCGCGATACATGGCGTCGATGATGTCGCCATAGCGCTCGTTGATGACGCCGCGCCGCACCTTGCGGGTGCGCGTCAGCTCGCCGTCGTCGGCGTCCAATTCCTTGTAAAGCAGCAGGAATTTCGAGATGCGCTGCTTCTCGGGCAAGGTCTTGTTCACCTGCTCCACCTCGCGGCGCAGCATGTCCGTCACCTCCTGCCGGCCCGAGAGGTCGGTATAGGTGGTAAACGAGATGCGGTTCTTCTCCGCCCATTTGGAGACGATGGGGAAGCGGATGCAGATCATGGCGGCGAGATGCTCGCGCCCGTCGCCCAGGATCACCGCTTCCGCCACATAGGGCGAGAATTTCAGCTTGTTCTCGATATATTGCGGCGAGAAGCGGTCGCCATGGGCGGTCTGCGCCATGTCGCGCACGCGGTCGATCACCACCAGATGGCCGCGCGGATTGACGAAGCCGGCATCCCCCGTGCGCATCCAGCCGCCGTCCACGAACGACTTCGCGCTTTCTTCCGGGTTGTTGTAATAGCCGGTGAATGTATTGGCGTGCCGCGTGACGATCTCGCCCAAGCCATTGGGGTCGGGATCGTCGATGCGGATTTCCACCCCGTTCATGGGCACGCCGACGGTGTCGAAATCCACGTCGCTCGCGGTGTGGATGGTATAGGCGCCGAGCAATTCCGTCTGGCCATAGAGCTGGCGCATGGGCACGCCGAGCGCGAGGAAGAAGCGGAACGTATCCGGCCCCAGCGCCGCCCCGCCGGTGGCCGCCGATTTCAGGTGCGAGAAGCCGAGGCGGTCGCGCAATGCCCGGAACAGGATGAAATCCGCGAACCTGGAGCGCTGCCCGCGATCGAGCGCCGCGAGGCCGAGCTTCATGCCAAGATCGAACATTGCCCGCTTGAGGGTGGAGGCATCCATCATGCGCGCGCGCACGTCGGCGGCGATCTGCTCCCACACGCGCGGGGCGAACAGCACGAAGGTGGGGCCGATCTCCCGCATGTCGGCCATTGTAGTTTCCGGCTCCTCGACGAAGTTCACCTTCATCCGGGACAGCAGAGCCTGACCGAAGGCGTAGATCTGTTCCATGATCCAGGGCATTTGGAGCACGGAGACATATTCATCGTCCGGCCCGCGCATGTCGGCGGCGAGATAGGCCGCGCAATGGCGCAGCACGGCGCCGCCCGAGAGCATGGCGAGCTTGGGATGGGAGGTGGTGCCCGACGTGGTGCACAAGATCGCCACGTCCGCGCCGGAGCCCTGGTCCACAAGCCGCTGGTAGGCGTCCGGCTCCGCCGCCGCGCGCGCCGCGCCACGGGCTTCAAGGTCCGCCAGGGACACGAGGCGGGCATCCTCATATTTGCGCAGCCCGCGCGGGTCGGCATAGATGATGTGCCGCACGGTGGGGATGCGATCCTCCAATTGGAGGAGCTTATCCACCTGTTCCTCGTCCTCCGCGAACAGGATCGCCACGTCCGCATAGGTGACGAGATAAGCGACCTCGTCGGCCAGCGCATCGCGATAGATGCCGAGCGATTGGCCACCCACCGCATGGATGGCGATTTCGCCCATCAGCCATTCCGGGCGGTTGTCGCCGAGCAGGGAGATCACGTCGCCGCGCGCGACTCCGAGGTC
The DNA here is from genome assembly GCF_043195195.1 of Roseixanthobacter psychrophilus. NCBI lineage: Bacteria > Pseudomonadati > Pseudomonadota > Alphaproteobacteria > Hyphomicrobiales > Xanthobacteraceae > Roseixanthobacter > Roseixanthobacter psychrophilus. The sequence continues at coordinate 104,347 of NZ_JBAFWT010000005.1, read as the reverse complement.
GAGCAGGCCGAGCGCCATGTTCTGCACGCGCGCATTCACCTGCTGCCAAGTATAGGCGTTCCAGATGCCGAGGTCTTTTTCGCGCAGCCAGGTATCGGTCGGATGCTGGCGCGCATTGAGCGCGAGCAGCTTGGGAAACGTGTCGAAGATCGCTACGTCGGGCAAAGCGGAGGCGGGGGTGTTCATGCTCATGACGGCCTCACGCGGACACGGCCTGGAGGAGCGGTGCATCCTCGACGACAAGGTCTTCCTCGCCGAGATAGGCCTTGCGGACATTGGGGTTGGCCAGCACTTCGGCGGGCAGGCCCTCGGCGATCTTGCGGCCGAAATCGAGCACCATGACGCGGTGGGAGATATCCATCACCACCCCCATGTCGTGCTCGATCATGATGATGGTCATGCCCCATTCTTCATTGAGATCAACGATATAGCGGGCCATATCCTCTTTTTCTTCGAGGTTCATGCCGGCCATGGGCTCGTCGAGCAGGATCAGCTTGGGCTGCAGGGCGACGGCGCGCGCCAGCTCCACGCGCTTGCGCAGGCCATAGGAGAGCGTGCCGGCGGTGGCTTTGCGCACGTGCTGGATTTCGAGGAAGTCGATGACGTCCTCCACCGCCTTGCGATGCTCAAGCTCTTCTTTCTGCGCGCCGCCGATCCAATAGATCGCGCCGGTGAACAGATTGTTCTTCAGCAGATGGTGGCGCCCCACCATGATGTTGTCGAGCACGCTCATGTGGTGGAACAGGGCGAGGTTCTGGAACGTGCGGCCGATGCCGGCGGCGGCGCGCTTGTTCGGCTTCAGGCGCGTGATGTCCTGTCCATCGAACGCGACTCTGCCTTCCTGGGGCGAATAACGCCCGGAAATGCAGTTCAGCAACGACGTCTTCCCCGCGCCGTTCGGCCCGATGACCGAGAACAATTCGCCGCTGCGGACTGAAAATCCGACGTTGCTCAGCGCTTTAAGTCCGCCAAAGCGCAGCGAAATGCCATCGACATTCAACAACGACGAATCGGCGATGGATGCGCCAGGACGCTTGCCTGTCGACATGTTCCCCTCCCGGATTCCGCATATGAGCGGGTGGCTTCTATGGCCACATCCCACATTGTGAGATGAATTAGTTTGATTATCTAGCGAGCGTTTGCTTTTTTCAAGGGAGATCGCATTGGGCCGTCCTAAATATTGCGGCGTGGATTTTTTTGTCTCACATTGTAGGACATGAGCGACGACGAACTTGATCCGGCCGCGCCGAAGGGCGCACAAAGCCTCGGGCGGGCCATTTCGGTGCTGCGGGTGGTGGCCAACGCCGCCCCGCACCCTGTCCGCCTCGCCGACCTGATCCAGGGCACCGGGCTCTCGAAGGCCACCGCCCACCGCCTGGCGACGACGCTGGTCTTCGAGACCCTGCTTGCCTACGACGCCCGCGACAGATGCTATTCCCTCGGCGCGTTCTTCTCGAAGTTCGTGACGGGCAAAGGTCAGGCCGCCCCTCATCTTCCGGTCGAGGAGGATGGTTCCCGCTCGGCGGCGCATCTGGGCCGATACAGCGGCAGCAAGATTCCCCTGGCCCATCTACTGTGCGACAGGCACCTGGCGGTAAAACGCGCCCATCCCGCGATGATTCACGAGACCGTCTCGGGCCAGACCTCTGAATTGAGCTTTGGCAAGCTCGCGGAATATTCATCTCGATTTGCCCGTGTCTTGGCGGCGGCGGGCATCAGGAAAGGCGACCGGGTCGCCGTCCTTTTGCCCAAGGGCATGGAACTGGTCATCACGGCGCTTGCGATCTGGCGGATCGGGGCGGTCTACATGCCGCTCTTCTCCACCTATTCGCCCGCCGCCGTCGAAGCCCGGCTGAAGGCCGGCGCCGTCAAGGCGGTGGTCGCGAACCGGTTCCTCATCGATCGGGCTTCCCGCTACATCACCGAGAAGACCTTCGTCTGTTTGATCGAGGGCGATCAGATCAACCGGATCGACGGCAAGGTGACCCAGTTCTGGTCGTCCATCTATGCATCCGAGCCGCTTGAAGGGGTGGAAACCTACGGCGCCAACGACCCCTTCATCATGACCTATGCCCCGAGCTTCGTGGAGGCCCGGCTCGGTCTTCTCACCCCGGTGCGGGCGCTGGCGGCGATCGAGCAATATATGCGGATCGGCATGGATGTCCGCGATGACGACGTCTATTGGAACATGGCCGACCAGGGCTGGGAATACGGCATTTATTACGGTCTCATCGGTCCGCTCCTGATCGGCTGCTCGATCCTGTTCTGCGATGGGCCCTACGATGTCTCGCAGGGCTATCGCGTGCTGTCGAAGTTTCGCGTCACCAACCTCACGGCCGCCCCGTCCCAGATCAAGGCGTGGCGGCGCGGCGATCCCAACGATGCCACATCCCCCTTCGCCATCCGCATGGTCACGGTGGGGGGCGAACCGCTCCCGCCCGACGTCATTTCCTGGGTGACGCAGAAGCTCGAGGTGCCGCTGATCAACCAGTATGGCCACCGCGAGACCGGCATGATCGTGGGGATGAAATACGACCCCAGCGATCCCGCCTCCTCGCGGCGCTCCTCGGTGGGCCGCGTCATGCCGGGCTTTGCCCTTGCGGTGCTCGACAAGCACGGCGCCGAATTGCCCGCCGGCGCCGAAGGCATCCTGGCCATCGATGTGGAACGCTCGCCTTTGTTCTGGTTCCGATCCTATTTCAAGGATGATGCCAGGACGAAGACGCGATTTGAGTTCGGTGGCGACTATTATATTCTTGGCGATACCGGCTTCATCGACGACGAAGGATGGGTCCACTACAGCGGCCGGGCATCCCATGCCATATTGATGCAGAAAGATTGAAGCCGCTTTGGTGCGCGCATCCGTGCCCTGGTCATGCTTTCTCTCCCGGATTGGCGGCCGTCTTGATGTGGCGTGGCGCGCCGGTCCCGATCATTCTGCCGGGTTCTCAGGAAACAATCGAACGTTCTTTTTCTCTCCCGGTCAAGGCCATTTTTGGCCGCTTGCGTCTTGCGTCCCCGGCGCGCTGCGCTCACTCTAAGGTGGCTGCCAGGGTCGGCGGCCTCATCCGACACCCGAGGGTCGTGCGCCCGCACGCACGATTGCAAATTGAGAAAAAGATGGCGCGTACAGTCGGTTCCAATGGTGCCCGCACCGCCCAGGCGATCCGCCAGGCGGGGGTGCTGCTGATCTACAAGCACGGCTACGAAGCCATGAGCCTGCGGCAACTCGCCGCCGAGGTGGGGCTCCAGTCCGGCTCGCTGTACAAGTATTTCGAGAACAAGCAGAGCCTGCTGTTCGACATTGTGCGCGATCACATGGAAGACCTGACCGCCCGGGCGCGGGAGGCTCTCGACGGGCTGGATACGCCCTTCGATCGCCTGCGAGCCTTCACCGGATTTCATCTGCGCTATCACATGACACGGCGCGCCCATGTCTTCATCGCCAACATGGAAATCCGCTCGCTGGACGACGAGCACCGGGCCGTCGTCGTCGAGATGCGGCGCAATTACGAGGGGCTTCTGGAGCAGATCCTGCGCGAGGGCGCCGCGCAGGGCGTGTTCCAGGTGCGCGAGCCGAAGGTCTCCACCTACGCCATCATCTCCATGCTCACCGGGATCTGCATGTGGTACCGGCCCGACGGGCGGCTGAGCCAGGACGATCTGGTGGAGATCTATGGCAACCTCGTCACCCAGGGTGTCGCGCCGGGAGCGCCGCAGGCGCTGGCCGCGTCTCTGGAAGCGCCGTTCCTTGCGGCGGAAGCGCCGCCCGCCCGCGCCAAGCGCAAGGCGCGCGCCTGATTTGCCCTTGCGGTTCTCATAAAAAAACGTACGATCGTTTCTAAGCCGACAACGAGCGGCACGGGAGGACGACGCGTCGAGGTTCCGCCCGCCTTTTCGGCGGGGCGTTCGGGCGTTCCTTCTTCCGCAATCGACACTCAGGGGTGAGGCGCTCATGGCGATCATCGAGGATGCGGTGGACCGCCGCTCCGAAGCCTATAATCGCAATCGTGAGGCGCTGTTCGCCAGCGTCAGCGAGCTGCGCGGGACCGTCGAGCGCATTTCCCAGGGCGGCGGGGAAGTCGCCCGCGAGCGCCATCTCAAGCGCGGCAAGCTGCTGCCCCGCGACCGTATCCGCACACTCCTCGATACCGGCTCGCCGTTCCTCGAACTGTCCCAGCTCGCCGCCTATGACATGTATGGCGGCGATGTGCCCGCCGCTGGCATCATCACCGGCATCGGCCGCGTTTCAGGACGCGAATGCATGATCGTCGCAAATGATGCGACGGTGAAGGGCGGCACCTATTTCCCCATGACGGTGAAAAAGCACCTGCGCGCCCAAGCCATAGCGCGGGAGAATCACCTGCCCTGCGTCTATCTCGTGGACAGCGGCGGCGCCAATTTGCCCAACCAGGACGAGGTGTTTCCCGACCGCGAGCATTTCGGCCGCATCTTCTTCAACCAGGCCAATATGTCGGCCGAGGGCATCGCCCAGGTGGCGGTGGTCATGGGCTCCTGCACCGCCGGCGGCGCCTATGTGCCGGCCATGGCGGACCAATCCATCATGGTGAAGAACCAGGCCACCATCTTCCTCGGCGGGCCGCCTCTGGTGAAGGCCGCCACCGGCGAGGTGGTGACCGCCGAGGAATTGGGCGGGGCGGACGTGCATACCCGCGTGTCCGGCGTCGCCGACCATATGGCGGAGAACGACGCCCATGCGTTGGGCATCGCCCGCACCATCATCGGCGATCTCAATCGGGTGAAGCGGCACGCGCTGGATATTCGCCCGCCCAAGGCGCCGCTCTACGACGCGGAAGAGATCTATGGCATCGTCTCGGAAGATCCCAAGAAGCCATTCGACGTGCGCCAGATCATTGCCCGCATCGTCGACGGCTCGGAGTTCGACGAGTTCAAGCCGCTCTATGGCCAGAGCCTGGTGACGGGCTTTGCCCGCGTCTTCGGCTATCCCGTGGGCATCATCGCCAATAACGGCATCTTGTTTTCCGAGAGCGCGCTGAAGGGCGCGCATTTCGTGGAATTATGCTGCCAGCGCAATATCCCGCTGGTGTTCCTGCAGAACATCACCGGCTTCATGGTGGGCCGCAAATATGAGGCCGGCGGCATCGCCAAGGATGGCGCCAAGCTGGTGAATGCGGTGTCCTGCGCCAGCGTGCCGAAATTCACCGTGGTGATCGGCAATTCCTTCGGCGCCGGCAATTACGGCATGTGCGGGCGCGCCTATGATCCGCGCTTCCTGTGGATGTGGCCCAATGCCCGCATCTCGGTGATGGGCGGCGAGCAGGCGGCGAACGTGCTCGCCCAGGTGAAGCGCGACGGCATCGAGGGCAAGGGCGGCGCATGGCCGGCCGATGAGGAGGCCGCCTTCAAGGCGCCGATCCAGGCCCAATACGACCGCCAAGGCCACCCCTATTATTCCTCCGCCCGCATCTGGGACGATGGGGTGATCGATCCTGCCGATACCCGCATGGTTTTGGCACTCGCGCTTTCCGCGTCCCTCAACGCTCCGGACAGGGAGACACGCTTTGGCGTGTTCCGCATGTGAGCGAATTTGCACTGCACAAGTCCACCTTGAGCTTAGGGGGCCGCGAAACGTATCGCGGCTGTCACACTCGCTCCCCAAAGATCGCGCGCCTTGCGTCTTGCTGGTGGAGAGTTACCCCATGAGCCTTATCGTTTCCCATGAAGATGGTATCGCCACGCTCACCCTCGATCGGCCGGAGGTGCACAATGCCTTCGACGATGGCCTCATCGCGCTCCTGACCGCCGCTTATCATCATGCCAGCGGCGATTCCGCGATCCGGGCCGTTGTGCTGCGCGCCAATGGCAAATCCTTCTGTGCAGGCGCTGACCTCACGTGGATGCGCCGGATGGCCGACTATTCCCACGAGGAGAATGTGGCGGATGCCGGCGCGCTGGCCCACCTCATCCATGTCATAGACACCTGCCCCAAGCCCACACTCGCGCGCGTGCATGGGCCCGCCTTCGCCGGCGCGGTCGGCTTGCTGGCCGCCAGCGATATCGTCGTGGCCGTGCCGGAGGCGGAATTCGCCGTCACCGAGGTGCGGATCGGCCTGATCCCGGCGGTTATCAGCCCCTATCTGGTGCGGGCCATGGGCGCGCGGCAAGCGCGCCGCTATTTCCTCACGGCCGAACGCTTCCCGGCTCAGACCGCGCTCGCTCTCGGCCTTGTGCACCAAGTGGTGCCCGCGGAAGAGCTGGACGGCACCATAGCTTCGCATCTGAAGGCTTTGATGGCCGCGAGCCCGTCGGCCCTAAGGGCGACGAAGGAATTGGTGGCGGCGGTTGACCGTCCCCTGACCCACGATCTGATCGAAGACACGGCGTTGCGGATCGCCCGCCAGCGCGCCAGCGCCGACGGACGCGAGGGCGTCTCGGCATTTCTCGAAAAACGCAAACCCGCATGGGAGTGAGCATGACCCGTCCCATTCGCACCCTTTTGGTGGCCAACCGGGGTGAGATCGCGGTGCGGATCATGCGCACCGCGAAAGCCATGGGCCTGAAGACCGTCGCGGTCTATTCGCAGGCCGATGCCCGCGCGCTCCATGTGGAGGGCGCGGACGAGGCCTATCCGATCGGCCCCGCCCCGGCGCGCGAAAGCTATCTGAGGATCGACGCGATCCTGAATGCCGCGCGCATGAGCGGGGCGGACGCCATCCATCCCGGCTATGGCTTCCTGTCAGAGAATGCCGAGTTCGCGGATGCGTGCGCCCGCGCCGGCATCGTCTTCGTCGGCCCGCCTGCCTCCGCCATTCGTGCCATGGGCTCCAAGAGCGCCGCAAAGGCGCTGATGGAGAAAGCCGGCGTGCCGCTGGTCCCGGGCTATCACGGAGAAGACCAGGACGAGGTGCTGCTGGCCCGCAAGGCGGATGAGATCGGCTATCCCGTGCTCATCAAGGCCTCGGCCGGCGGTGGCGGCAAGGGCATGAAGGTGGTGCGCGCGGCTGAGGAGTTTGCCGAAGCGCTTGGCTCCGCCAAGCGGGAGGCGAAGAACGCCTTCGGCGACGACAAGGTTCTGATCGAGAAATATCTCACCAAGCCGCGCCATATCGAGGTGCAGGTGTTCGCCGACACCCATGGCAATGCGGTCTATCTGCACGAGCGCGACTGCTCCATTCAGCGCCGCCATCAGAAGGTGGTGGAGGAGGCGCCGGCGCCGGGCCTCACCCCGCAGCGCCGCGCCGCCATGGGCAAGGCGGCGGTGGATGCCGCTAAGGCGGTCGGCTATGTCGGCGCCGGAACGGTGGAGTTCATCGCCGAGGGGGACGACTTCTTCTTCATGGAAATGAACACCCGCCTGCAGGTGGAACATCCCGTCACCGAGGCCATCACCGGTCAGGACCTGGTGGAATGGCAAGTGCGGGTGGCGCGGGGCGAACCGCTGCCGCTGGCCCAGGCGGATATTCCCCTCGTTGGGCATGCCATCGAGGTGCGTCTGTATGCCGAGGATCCGGCGCGGGACTTCCTGCCCCAGGTGGGTCGCCTGGACCATCTGCGCCTGCCGTTTGATCTCGCGGGGCTTCGGGTCGACAGCGGCGTGCGCGCCGGGGATTCGGTGTCGGTCCATTACGACCCGATGATCGCGAAGATCATCGCTTCGGGCGCCGATCGCACCGAGGCGCTCGGCCGGCTCGCGGCGGCGCTGGCGGCGACCGAGGTGGTCGGCCTGCCCACCAACCGCATGTTCCTCCAGGCCATCGTCGCCGAGCCTGCCTTTGCCGCGGCCGAGCTCGACACCGGCTTCATCGAGCGCCACCGCGCGACGCTTTTGCCGACGCCACTGCCTGTGGATGACCGCGTCCTGGCGCTCGCCGCGCTTTTCTTGCTGCTGGACGAGGCACGGATTTCCGCTGGCGCTGCCGATCCCTCCGACCCCTGGTCGCCGTGGGGCTTGGCGCCGGGCTGGCGGCTGAACCGCTCCGCCTTCGTGGACCTGACGTTCGCGGATCGCGAGGCCCGCATTCCGGTGCGCGCCCATTATGCGGATGGCGGCTTCGAACTCGATTTGCCCGGCGGGCGCATGGCGGTGCAAGGCACGAGCACGCCCGAGGGCGGTCTCGTTGCTCGGTTGGACGGTGTGCGCACCAGCGCTCGCGTGGTGAGGAGCGGCGCCCGGCTCACCATCTTTTCCGCCGGCACCGAACGCAGCCTCGATCATGTCGACCCGCGCGTCGCCAGCATCGAGGCCACGGGCACGGCCGGGCGGCTGGTGGCACCCATGCCGGGCACCATCATCCGCGTCGCGGTGAGTGCTGGCGATGAGGTGGCCAAGGGCGCTGCCCTCGTGGTGGTGGAGGCCATGAAGATGGAGCATACGGTCACCGCTCCCCGCGATGGTCGCGTGCAGAGCGTCGCGTTCGGGGTTGGCGATCTCGTGGACGAGGGCGCCGAACTCCTGGTGCTGGAGGACGTGGCGTGAGCCGGCCGGCACGGGTGCGCATTGTCGAGGTAGGCCCGCGGGACGGCCTGCAGAACGAGCCGGGCACCGTGCCGGTGGCGGCCAAGGTGGCGCTGATCGAGGCTTTGGCGGACGCCGGCGTCACCACCATCGAGGCGGGCAGTTTCGTTTCGCCCAAATGGGTGCCGCAGATGGCGGATACCGCCCAGGTGCTGACCGCGATTCCGGCGCGTGCCGGCGTGCGCTACCCCGTCCTCGTGCCCAACATGAAGGGTCTCGACGCCGCTTTGGAGAGCGGTGTCAGCGAGATTGCGGTGTTCGCCGCCGCTTCCGAAGCCTTCAGCCAGCGCAACATCAATTGTTCCATCGCCGAAAGCCTGGAGCGCTTCGTCCCCGTCATTACGGCCGCTAGCGTCGCCGGCATCGCGGTGCGCGGCTATGTGAGCTGCGTGCTCGGCTGTCCCTATCAGGGCGACGTGCCGGTGGAGAGCGTGGTGGAGGTCTCGCGCGCCTTGGTGGAGATGGGCTGCTACGAAATCTCTCTCGGCGACACCATCGGCATCGGCACGCCGGACAAGGCGAAGGCCATGGCGGGCGCGGTGGTTGAGGCCATCGGGGTGGAGCGCACGGCGGTGCATTTCCACGACACCTACGGGCAGGCGCTCGCCAATGTATTGGCGTGCCTCGATCTCGGCATCGGCGTGGTGGACAGCGCGGTGGCGGGGCTCGGCGGCTGTCCCTATGCCAAGGGCGCCTCCGGCAATCTCGCCACCGAGGATCTGGTCTATATGCTGAACGGGCTCGGCATCGAGACCGGCATCGACCTGGACAAGCTGGCGGCGGCGGGACGGGACATCACCGCCGCGCTCGGCCGGGTTCCGGCCTCCAAGGTGGCGCAGGCGCTGGCGGCGAAGCTTTAGCGGGGCGCGATCCGGTCTCGACTGAGCGCGTGCGGAGCGATCAGGCCCGCCCGCGCTTGGCACGGGTGGGAATCACGAGCTGTTGGATCCAATTGCGGATCTCCACCGTGCGCAGGTCCTTGGAGATCACGGCGCCGTCGACCCCGTGGCGCCAGACAAGCGGCTGGTTGCCCGGCTCGCGCTCCAGCGTCTCCAAGTCTGCGATGAAGCTGTCCTGGGCATCCTCGTCCATGAAGAAGCCCTCCGCCACGAGCGAGGGGCTCAGGCGGCGGAAGATGGCGGCCATCTCCCGGAACGGATATTCGGGATGATATTGCACCGCCCATGCGGTGCTGGCACCGGCGGGAATCTCGGCCGCCTGAACCTGCGAATGATCGTTTGTGGCGAGCAGCCGGGCGCCCTCGGGCAAGGTCTCGACCTCGTCCAGATGCACCGTCATGGCCTCGAACACGCGCGGCTTGCCGATGAAGATCGGATGGTGCTCGCCATGCTCGGTCATGCGGATGCGTCGGCCGAACCCGACTTCCCGACCGCGCGGGTTAGGCCGCACCACGCCTCCGGCCGAGACCGTGATGAGCTGAAGGCCCCAGCAGCTGCCGAACACCGGGGTGCCGGTGGAAAAGGCGGTGCGCAGAAGGTCGATCTGTTGGTCGATCGCCGGCCCGCCATTGTAAATGTTCAGCGAAGAGCCGGTGATGGCGATGCCGTCATAGCCCTCCAGGCCGCCCGCATCGGGAAGATTGGCGCCGGGGTCGGCGGGATAGCAGATGTCGACGATGGCGCCGGGGCACAATTCGCGCAGCAGGCGGGCATAGCCTTCGCTGGCCGCTTCGCCGCCGAATTTCACCTGGCGGGCGCGGGCGTCGGCGGTATTGCCTTCAACAACGAGCAAATGGGGGGCGGGCATGGGGAACGGTCCGGTTCAGTGCCTTGCAGCATAAGACCTAATTTGACGAAAGCGAGGAGAGGGCGGGGTTTTCCCCGGTCCTTAGTCCGGTGTCGTCGCTTCCAGAGTCTTGCTGGCGCGGTCCTTTCGCTCCTGCAGCAGGAGATAGATGCCCGATCCCACCACCACGGCGGCGCCGGCAAGGGTCCAGGCGCTGGGCAGATTGCCGAACAGCAGCCAGCCGAGAATGATCATGGACACGATCTGGGTGTAGATGAACGGGGCAAGCGTCGCCGCCGGGGCACGGGCGTGGGCCAGTATGAGCAAAAAATGGCCGATGCCGGCAATCAGCCCCAGCTCCAGCATGCCGCCGAAGACCAGGGGGTCGTGCGGTGTCTCCCACACCCAGGCGAGCGGAACAGATGCCGCGATCGTGCCCACCAGGGATGAATAGAACAAGGTGGTCTGCGAGGTGTCGCTTGCGGCCAGCATCCGTGTCGTGATGCCGTAGAGCGAATAGCAGAGCGCCGCCGCCAGCGAGAGCAGGGCTGCGGGATGGATGCCGCCCACCCCCGGCCGCGCCACCAGCACGATGCCGGCAAAGCCGATCAGGATCGCCACCCAACGTCGCAGGCCCACCCATTCTCCCAGCATCGGCCCTGCGAACAGAGCGATGAAAAAGGGAGTCGAGAACATGATCGAGACGGTCTGGTCGAGCTGGAGATACTGCAAGGCGTAGAAGTTCAGCGCCGTGCAGGCGAACAGCAGGGCCGAGCGGGACAATTGCAGCAACGGCCGGCGGGTGCGGATCAGGCCGGGTACGGTCCAGGGATTGAATATCAGCAAGGCCAGGACGAACTGCACCACATAGCGCGCCCATACCACCACGAACACGTTGATATGGCCGCTCAGCCATTTAGCGGTGGCATCGCAGAGCGCGAAGCACATGACCGCCAGGCACATGAGGCCGATTCCCACAAGCGGCGCGTCGTGGCGCGCCGCTGGGGGCCTCCTCGTGGTGTGGCGCGCCATGTCCATGGGGGCTCCTGTGGTCGCCGCCCGGCGGCTGGACCTCAATAGGTCGCGCGGCCCCCGGAAAGATCGAATACGGCCCCGGTCGTGAAGGAGCAATCCGCGGAGGCAGCAAATGCAATGGTCGCGGCCGCTTCATCCACCTTCAAGAAGCGGTTGCGCGGAATCTTCGACAGCATGTAGGCGATGTGCTGCTCGCTGATTTGATCGAAAATGGCGGTCTTGGCAGCGGCCGGGGTGACGCAATTCACCGCGATGTCGTATTCCGCAAGCTCCTTGCCGAGCGATTTGGTCAGCGCGATCACGCCGGCCTTGGAGGCGGAATAGGCCGAGGCGTTGGGATTGCCTTCCTTGCCGGCGATGGAGGCCACGTTGACGATGCGCCCGTAATTCTGGGCGATCATGCCCGGCACCACGGCGCGGCAGCAATTGAACGGTCCATTGAGATTGATCGCCATCACCTGCGCCCAGGCGTCGACGGGGTAGTCCCAGAGCTTGTGGTTCGGCCCGGCCACGCCGGCATTATTGACCAGGATGTGGATCGCGCCCAAGGCGGCGACGGTCGCGTCACGGGCGCGTTCGACTTCCGGCAGGCTGGTGACATCCACCGCCACCGGCACCACCTTATCGCGGCCAAGGGCATCGGCGAGGCTCGTTGCGAGCGCGGCGTCGCGGTCCCAGATGGCGACCTTGGCGCCGGAGGCGAGGAAGCGCTCCACCACCGCGCGGCCGATGCCTTGGGCACCGCCGGTCACGACGGCGCAGCGCCCCTTGAGATCTATGGCGTTGGACATGGCTCCCCTTTCCGGCCGAAATGGGTTTCGGCTCTTAATCGATTAGAATTTCAGCAATACCGCGCGCGTGCGAAACCGGCAAAGACCTAATCTTGCATGGGTGAAAAAACGCCCATGCGCCCGGTGCGGGGTCGGTCGTCGAGGCGGGGCCGCAAGCCGGCCACGCGCCCCTTATGTGTCCACGCCGCGCGAGAAAGACGGAACCGGCTCAGTTATCGTCTTCTTCGTCCGCCGGCTCGGCCTCGTCGTCCACGCCGCCATCGGCGCCGAGGCGCAGGGCGAGGTTCTTTTCCACCTTCCGCAGCAGCTTGCGCAGACGCTTGCGCTCCTTGCTTTCGAGGCCGGCGACCATTTCGTTTTCCAGGGTTTCCCAGACATGGTCGATGGCGCTGCCCTTGTCGCGGCCGGCGGCGGTGAGGAACACCCGCACCAGGCGGCCGTCCCCATCGGTGGCCCGGCGCTCGACCAGACCCTGGGTGGTGAGGCGGGCGATGGTCTTTGATGCCGTCGGCGGCCGCACGCGCAGGGCGGTGGCGAGATCGCCCATGGTGCGGCCGTCCTCGTCGATCAGCAGCTTCAGCACCGATTCCTGGCCCGGGAACAGGCCGAGATCGGCCAGCAGCCGCGCCGACAAAGCCTTTTGCAGCCTTGCGGTGTGCGTCAGGCGGTAGCCGATGGTCTTTGCGATCGGATCTTTCATCCCAACCCCCTCGTGCGCTCCTGCGAAATCGTCCGCAAGCCGTCGATTTGCGCGCGCAGCGTACTTATCCACGCGCCGGCTTACAATTTTGCGAAGGTCTTGTGCCGATTGAGAGACAGCCCGCACGCCTGCGCTTGCGGCGGCCGGGGCGCGCTTCTAAGGTCCGCGCGCAAGCGAACCCCCTTATTGCCGCACGGCGCCTTCCATGAAGACACGGCTCCTTCCATGACAAAACGGTTCTGGGCCGAGCTGTCGTCGCCCGCCCTCGCGGCGCTGGATCGCGCGGCCGCGATCGCCATTTTGCCGATCGCGGCGGTGGAGCAGCACGGCCCGCACCTTCCGCTCGGGACCGACGCCTTTATTTCCCGAGGCTATATCGACTGCATCCTGCCCTTGCTGCCGGCCGATCTGCCGGCGCTGTTCCTGCCGATCCAGGCTGTGGGCAAATCCGACGAGCACCTCTCCTTCGCCGGCACCTTGACCCTGTCGCCCGAGACCGCGCTGCGCGCCTGGACCGAATTGGGCGAGGCGGTGGCGCGGGCCGGCATCCGCAAGCTGGTGCTGCTCAATACCCATGGCGGCAATGTGCCGGTCATGGATCTGGTGTCCCGCACCTTGCGGGTGCGCCACAAGATGTTGGCGGTCAACGTTTCCATGCACCGCTTCGGCTATCCCGAGGGGCTGTTCGCCCCGCAGGAGCGGGCGCACGGCATCCATGGCGGGGATATCGAGACTTCGCTCATGCTGGCGTTCCGGCCGGATCTGGTCGACCTCGCCCAGGCGCGCAATTTCGCCCCCTGGAGCATCGAGATGGAGACCCGGTTCGCCCAGCTCCGCGCCAATCACCCGGTCGGTTTTGGCTGGATGAGCGAGGATCTCAGCCCCGCTGGAGCCATGGGCGATGCCCGCCCCGCGACCGCTGAAAAGGGGGCTGCTGCGGCGGATTTCGGCGCCCGCGCCTTTGTGGCGCTGCTTGAAGACGTGGCCGCGTTCGACCTCACCCGGTTCGATGCGCGGCCTGAAGGAGAAGATTGATCATGAGCGAGGGCCGCAGGCTCGATCTGGACGGTGCGCGCGCCTATGCCGCCGCCGTGCTTGAGCATTTCAATACCAGCCCGGCCAATGCGGCTGTCGTGGCCGAGGCCCTGGTGGCGGCGGAAAGTGACGGCTTGCCGAGCCACGGCCTGGCGCGCCTGCCCAGCTACGGCCTTCAGGCCATGTCGGGCAAGATCGATGGCCATGCGACGCCGAGCGTGCGCAAGGCCGCGCCCTCGGTGGTGGCGGTGGATGCGGCCAATGGCTTTGCCTATCCCGCAGTGCGCCTTGCCGAGGAACAGCTCGTTCCGCTCGCCAAGGAAATGGGCATCGCCATTGCCGGCATTCGCCGGTCCAGCCATTTCGGCGTTGCGGGCCATCCGGTGGAGCGCATGGCGCAGCACGGGCTGATCGCGCTCGCCTTCACCAATGCGCCCGCCTCCATCGCCCCCTGGGGCGGGCGGCGCCCCGTGTTCGGCACCAATCCCATCGCGTTTGCAACCCCGTTGCTGGATCGTCCTCCGGTGGTGGTGGATCTCTCCGTCTCCAAGGTGGCGCGCGGCCATATCCTGGCGGCGGCGCAAAAGGGCGAGCCCATTCCCGAGGGATGGGCGCTCGATAAGGACGGCCAAGCCACCACCGATGCCAAGGCCGGCCTTGCCGGAACCATGGTGCCCATGGGGGAGGCCAAGGGCACCGCGCTCGCCTTCATGGTGGAGGTGCTCTCGGCGGCGATCAATGCCGCGACCTTCGCCATCGACGCGCCGTCCTTTTTCGACGGCGAAGGGCCGTCTCCGGCCATCGGCCAGACTTTGGTGGCGATCGATCCCGGCCCGATGGCGGGGCCGGGCTATCTCGACCATCTGGCGCGGCTGGTGGAGGCCATCGAGGGGCAGGACGGCGCCCGCATTCCCGGTTCGCGCCGGATCGCGGCGCGGGCGCGGGTGGCCAGCGCGGGCGTGCTGGTGAGCGCAGCCCTGGAGCGTGAACTCGCCAAGCTCGGCTTCGCACCGCAGGTCTGATCGCAGCACCGGCGGGGCTCCGGCGTCATGCAGGGACACCGTTCCCCCCCTTTCCCGTATCTCACCTCTCCCCCAGGGGGAGAGGTCGACCGCGTAGCGGGCGGGTGAGGGGGGCGGGCGTCGAGAAACCGCTCCCGCCCCCTCACCCCGACCCTCTCCCCGGCGGGGAGAGGGGGATCCGTGTGGGAGGGCGGCAAGGCCCCGAGAGAAGCACGGCCCTGGAGGTTTTCCCTTTCCGCCCTCTCCCGTACCTCACCTCTCCCCGCCGGGGAGAGGTCGACCGCGTAGCGGGCGGGTGAGGGGGTGCGGGTGTCGAGAATGGGCTCTTGGCCCCTCACCCCAACCCTCTCCCCGGCGGGGAGAGGGGGGTACGTGTGTGGGGAGAGCAGGCAAGACCCTGAAAGCTTCCCTTTCCTCGCCTCTCCCTTCCTCACCTCTCCCCCACGGGGAGAGGTCGACCGCGTAGCGGGCGGGTGAGGGGGTGCGGGCATGGAGAATGGGCTCTTGGCCCCTCACCCCGGCCCTCTCCCCGGCGGGGAGAGGGGGTATGTGTGTGGGGAGAGGGGGTGCGTGCCGATCGGAGCTTTCCGAACCGTCGTCGCCGGGCGTGTCCCGGCCATCCACGCGGCGAGGCCGGGGCCATATTCGTTGGCGCGTTTCTTCACGCGAACCGGCTTCCACGCTCGATAACGCTTTCGGGGATAACGGCGGTTTGTTTTTTCGGAAAGAACAAATCCCCCCGCGCCGGAGCGTTTCCGGTGGCGCCCGGTTCGGCCGGGGCGTTGGAAACGCTTGGTTCCACGCGAAATGTTTCACGTGAAACATGGGCCGGGGCGAAGAAGAACGGCGCGGAGAAGTGCACGTTCGGGCAAGTTCCGCGGCATGTTCAGGGAATTCCGGAGAAGTTCGGGGAGACGAAGTTTCGCCCCGCCCGAACATCTGGAAACGGCCCGGCCGGTCCGGCCGGGCTGGCCAAAAAATTGGCGGACCGGGGGTGCCCAATCCCCCGGCAGGGACCGGGCAAGCCAGCGCCGCTTGCGGTCGCAGCGCCGCTTGCGGTCACCCGGCGCCGCTTGCGGTCGTGAGAGGCCGCTCGCCTTACGCGGCGCGCTGGCCGCCGTGTTTTCCCTCGGCGAATTCCTCGATCATCTTGGCGTTGAAATCGGGAATGTCCTTGGGGTTGCGGCTGGTGACGAGGCCCTGGTCGACCACCACAGACTTGTCCTCCACCTTCGCACCGGCATTGGCGAGGTCCACCTGGATCGCCTTGTAGCCGGTCAGGGTCCGGCCCTTCACGAGGCCGGCCGAGATCAGCACCTGCGGGCCATGGCAGATGGCCGCCACGGGCTTCTTGTCAGTGAAGAAGGCGCGGGTGAAGGCGAGCGCCTTTTCGTTGATGCGCAGGGCATCGGGGTTCATCACCCCGCCGGGAAGCAGCAAGGCGTCGAACCCCTTCGCGTCGGCCTGGTCGAGGGCCACGTCCACCTTGATCCTGTCGGCAGGCTTGTCGTGATTGACGCCCTGCACTTCGCCCTGCTCGGGGCTGACGATCTTCACGTCGGCGCCGGCCGCTCGCAGGGCCTTCACCGGTTCGGTCAGCTC
Source organism: Roseixanthobacter psychrophilus (assembly GCF_043195195.1). Lineage (NCBI taxonomy): Bacteria > Pseudomonadati > Pseudomonadota > Alphaproteobacteria > Hyphomicrobiales > Xanthobacteraceae > Roseixanthobacter > Roseixanthobacter psychrophilus. The sequence goes on along the minus strand of NZ_JBAFWT010000005.1, from coordinate 87,919 downwards.
CACATTTTCAAAGCCGTTGGCCACCAGGACCGCGATCCTGCGTCCGTCGAGACGGTGTGCCATGGAAATTCTCCTTTTTGCTCATTGGTGCTATCGGTGCGCTCAAGCCCTGTGGCGAGAGGACGAGCCCCGTCCGGCCCCGGGGAACAACCCGAGGACGCAGCAAGGGGTTCCCCGCAGAGCCGGGGACCGAGGGAGAGACGCCCATGTTGACAACCGTCGCCGCCTTCGACCGGATCGGCGAGGAAAACGCGTTCGCCGTTCTGGCGCGCGCCACCACACTGGCAAGCCAGGGCCGCGACATCATCAATCTCGGCATCGGCCAGCCGGATTTCCGCACCCCGGAGCATATCGTCGAGGCCGCCATCCAGGCGCTGCGCGATGGCCACCACGGCTATACGCCCTCGGTCGGCATCGCCCCGCTGCGCGAGGCGGTGGCCGCCGATCAGCACAAGCGCTACGGCGTCGAGGTGGACCCCGGCCTGGTGATGATCGTGCCCGGCGGCAAGGTGACCATGTATGCGGCGATCCGCCTGTTCGGCGAGCCGGGCGCGGAAATCCTCTACCCCGATCCCGGCTTCCCGATCTATCGCTCGATGATCGAGCATACCGGCGCCACCCCGATCCCGGTGCCGATCCGCGAGGAAAACGCCTTCGCCTTCTCCGCCGAGGAGACGCTGGCGCTGATCACGCCGAAGACCCGCCTGCTGATCATCAATTCCCCCGCCAACCCCACCGGCGGCGTCACCCCCAAGGCCGAGATCGACAAGCTGGTGAAGGGCCTTGCCGCTCATCCCCATGTCGCCCTCATGTCGGACGAGATTTACGATCACTTCGTGTTCGACGGTGGGAACCACCAGACCCTGCTGGCCTATCCCGAAATCCGCGATCGGCTGATCCTGCTCAACGGCTGGTCCAAGACCTATGCCATGACCGGCTGGCGGCTCGGCTATTCGATCTGGCCGAAGGCGCTGTACGAGCAGGTGCGCAAGCTTTCGGTGAATGCCTGGAGCTGCGTCAACGCGGCGACCCAATATGCCGGCATCGCCGCCCTTGAGGGCCCGCAGGACGCGGTGACCTCCATGGTGGCCGAGTTCGACCGGCGTCGCCATATTGTGGTTGAAGGGCTGAACGCGTTGCCGGGCGTCTCCTGCGCGACGCCGGGCGGCGCCTTTTACGCCTTCCCCAACGTGGCCGGCACCGGCTGGACCTCGGCCAAGGCGCTGGCCTCGGCGCTGCTGGAGGAGGCCGGCGTCGCGGTGATCGGCGGGCCGGATTTCGGTGTTCATGGCGAAGGGTATCTGCGCCTGTCCTATGCCAATTCGGCCGAGAACATCCGCGCCGCCCTCGGCCGCATCGCGGCCTTCCTGGCGCAGCGGCAGGCGGCCTGATCTCCAACGCCGGGCGGAGGGGCAATGACGCGCAACGCCTTCGCCCGCCGCCCCGTGATCCGCCGGGTCGCCCGCCCGGTGACGCGCCCTTTGGGCGGCCTGCTGGTGCTTGGCTTCATGAGCCTTGTTTTGGCCGGACCGGCGCGCGCGCAGCCGGCCAAAACGCCGGCCAAGCCCCAGGCGGCGGAGTCCCAAACGGCGGAGCCCTGGCCCGCCAGCACCCGCTGCCGCAGCGGCGAAGTGCTGGCGCGCGATTATAATCGCTGTCTCTACGAGGCGATCTCGGTATCCGAGAAGGTGATGGAGGCGGCGCTCGCCAACGCGTTCGCGGTGATCGAGGCGCGCGCCGATCTCCTGCCGGCACAGCGCAATCGCTGGCGCATCCTGCTGGACGAGGCGCAGATCCGCTACGGCATGTATCGCAATTTCGATTGCCAGAGCGTGGCGCCGTTCGAGGGGCCGCGCGGCATCGGCAATTTCGAGCAGCGCGCCCTGTGCCTGATCGCCAATAACGAACGGCGGGCGGAGGATCTGCGCCGCCGCTACGGCGAGGTGCCCAAGCCCGCCGCCCCCGCGCCGGCCGTGGCGGTGGAGAATATCGGCACGCGCCCGGCCACCTGGCTGACCGCTGTGGCGCGCCCGCTGGACTGATCCGCCGGCCAGCGTAAGCTGTGCCATAATGACGCGGTTTGCGGGGTGCGGCGGTCCCGTCTGGCGGCGGCGAAGCGTGCCTCCATGCCGGCAAAAGTGCGGCGGCGCTGGAAACCTTTCTCCTGCCGGGCTCCGGGGCATTCGGCGTGCGCGACGACCCCCTGACCTCGGGCTCGGTCCCCGGCGGCCGGCGTGGCCAAACCGACATATTGCTCTTGTCGTTCGTCCCTAAGTTCGCGCCGGCGCGGGGCCTTGCCCCCGCCGAAGGCCGGCGCGCGGGGGCGCCGGCCCGCTCAGCGGCGTGGGGATGACGATGGCGGCGGTCGATCTCAAATCACTGATTCTGCGCTTGGACGATGTGTGCCGCGCGACCCTGGAGAGCGCCGCCGGCTTCGCGCTCATGCGCACCCATTACAATGTCGAGGTTGAGCACTGGATCGCCAAGCTGAGCGGCGAGGCCGACGCCGATTTCATCGCCGTGTTGAACCATTACGGCGTCGAGCAGGGCCGCCTTGCGGCCGATCTCGCCCGTGCGCTGGACAAATTGAAGACCGGCAATTCCCGCCCGCCCGGCCTTGCGCCCGATGTGGTGGACCTTGCCAAGCAGGCCTGGCTTCTGGCCTCCCTCGATCAGGGCCAGTCGCGGGTGCGCTCGGGCCATATCCTGTGGGCGATGGTGGCGGACGACGCCCTCGCGCGCCGCACCTATGAGATTTCCGACCAATTCCGCCGCATCCCCGCCGATGCGCTGAAGCGCGATCTCTCCGGCCTCACAATCACCACCGGCGAGGCAAATTCCGTGGCCCGCCTGGCGCAGGCCGGCGAGGGCGCCAATGACATGGCCCTGCCGCGCGGCAAGGGCGCGCTCGACCAATTCACCATCGACCTCACCGCCCAGGCGCGCGCCGGCAAGATCGACCCGATCCTCGGCCGGGACGAGGAGATCCGCCAGATCATCGACATCCTGTCGCGCCGCCGGCAGAACAATCCCATCCTCACCGGCGAGGCCGGGGTGGGCAAGACGGCGGTGGTGGAAGGGTTCGCCCTGCGCATCGCCGCCGGCGACGTGCCGCCCGCGCTGAAGGACGTGACCTTGCGCACCCTCGACCTCGGCCTGCTCCAGGCCGGCGCCGGCATGAAGGGCGAGTTCGAAAATCGTCTGCGCTCGGTGATCGACGAGACCAAGGCGAGCCCCACCCCGATCATCCTGTTCATCGACGAGGCCCACACGCTGGTGGGCGCGGGCGGCGCGGCGGGGCAGGGGGATGCGGCGAACCTCCTGAAGCCGGCGCTGGCGCGCGGCGAATTGCGCACCATCGCGGCCACCACCTGGGCCGAATACAAGAAATATTTCGAGAAGGACGCCGCCCTCACCCGCCGCTTCCAGGTGGTGAAGGTGGAGGAGCCGAGCGAACCCACCGCTATGGCCATGATCCGCGGCCTCGTGGCGACGCTGGAGCTGTACCATAAGGTGCGCATTCTCGATGAGGCGGTGGGGGACGCGGTGCGCCTCTCCGCTCGCTACATTCCCGCCCGCCAATTGCCCGACAAGGCGGTGTCGCTGCTCGATACCGCCTGCGCCCGCGTGGCGGTGAGCCAGAGCACGCTTCCCGCCCCGATCGAGGATCGCCAGCGGCGGATCGCGCTGATCGACACCGAGCTTGGCATTCTCGAGCGCGAGACCCGCTCCGGCGGCGCCCACGCGGCGCGGGCCGCCGAGCTTGAGGCCGAGCGCGCGGCCGCGGCAACCGAACTTGCGGCGCTGGAACAGCGCTGGGCCGAGGAAAAGGCGCTGGTGGAGGAATTCGAGGCGCTGCGCACGCGGCTCGAGGATCCCGCCTTGCTGGACGACAAGGACGCGCTGCGCGCCGCGCTCCAGGACGCGGTGGCGCGGCTCAAAGCGGTGCAGGGCGAGCAGCCCCTGGTGTTCCCGGTCGTCGACGGGCAAGCGGTGGCGCAGATCGTCCAGAGCTGGACCGGCATTCCCGCCGGCCGCATGCAATCCAACGAAATCCGCACCGTGCTCGCGCTCAAGGCGGCGATGGAACAGCGCATCATCGGCCAGTCCCATGCCATCGAGGCGGTGGCGCAGGCGATCCGCACCTCGCGCGCCAAGCTCACCGATCCGCGCAAGCCGGTCGGCGTGTTCCTGATGGTCGGGCTCTCCGGCACCGGCAAGACCGAGACCGCGCTGACGCTGGCGGACCTGCTCTATGGCGGGGAGCAGAACCTCACCACCATCAATATGAGCGAGTTCAAGGAAGAGCATAAGGTGAGCCTGCTCATGGGCTCGCCCCCCGGCTATGTCGGCTATGGCGAAGGCGGCATCCTGACCGAGGCGGTGCGCCGCAAGCCCTATTCGGTGGTGCTGCTGGACGAGATGGAAAAGGCCCATCCCGGCGTGCAGGACGTGTTCTACCAAGTGTTCGACAAGGGCAATATGAAGGACGGCGAAGGCCGCGACATCGACTTCAAGAACACCCTCATCATCATGACCTCGAACGCCTGCTCCGATCTGCTGGGCAAGCTGTGCGCCGACCCCAAGACCATGCCCGAGCCGGCGGTGCTGGCCGAGGCGCTGCGGCCCGAGCTGATGAAATATTTCAAGCCCGCCTTCCTCGGCCGGGTGACCCTGGTGCCGTATCTGCCGCTCGGTGACGACACCTTGCGCACCATCGTCGGCCTCCAGCTCGGCCGCATCGCCAAGCGCGTGGCCGATGCCTATAAGGCGACGTTCTCCTATGACCCGGCGCTGGTGGAGACCATCGCGGCGCGCTGCACCGAAAGCTCCTCCGGCGCGCGCAATGTGGAAAGCATCCTCTCGCGCACCTTGCTGCCGGAATTGTCGGCGCAGGTGCTGGAAAAGCTCACCGAAGGCACGCCCATCGCGCGCATTCACGTGGGCCTCGGCGCGGACGGGCATTTCACCTATGCGGTCGACTGAGCCCATGCCCCGCCTGTGCCGGGCGGTGTGCGCCTGATGCCCCCCGCCGCCCGTCTCGGCGACAAGGTGCTTCAGGCCGCACCCCATTGCCATGCCCCGATCCATCCGCCGGCGCTGGTGCCGACGCCGGTGCCGCACCCGGCCATGCCGCTCGCCATCATGAAGGGGTGCCCCACCGTGCTGATCGGCAAGATGCCGGCGGCGCGGATCACCGACACCACCATGCCCTGCATGCTGGCCGGCTGCGTGCCCGCCGGCCCCGGCATGATCATGAAGGGATCGGCGACCGTGCTGATCGGCAAGATGCCCGCCGCGCGGGTCGGCGACAGCTCGCTGCATTCGAGCTGCGTCGCGCCCATTCCCAGCCCCTCCGGCACCATCCTGCCGCCCGGGTGCCCCACCGTGATCATCGGCGGCTGAAGTCATGCGCCTCGCCCATTTCGAAGCCTTGCGGCCGGTGTGTCCCGCGTGCCTGCGGCGCGGCATCGAATCGCCGCTGCAGCTCGCTCCGGGCGCGCAGGAGGATGCCGCCGGCATCGGCTCCGGCGTGCTGCGCTGTCCCGAGGTCGATTGCCGGATCGGCTATCCCATCATCGAGGGCGCGCCGATCCTGGTGCCGGACCTTTCCGCCTGGCTGGCGGCGAACGGCCATCTGCTGCTTCAGCGCCACGAACTGCCGGATCAGGTGGAGGGGCTGATCGCCGATGCGCTCGGCCCCGACGCGGCGTTCAACGTGATCCGCACCCAGCAGGCGAGCTATGCCCACGACCATTATGGCGACCTGGAAGAGGCGGGGGGGCCGCACTTCGGGCCGCTGTCGCCTGCGGTGGTGCCCGGCGCGGTGCGACGCTGCCTTGCCGCCGCGCTGGCGCAATTGCCGCAAGCCCGCGGCCCGGTGCTGGATATCGGCTGCGCCGTGGGCCGCACCAGCTTCGACCTTGCCGCCGCCACCTCCGGGCTGGTGCTGGGCATCGATGTGAACTGGCCGCTGCTGGCGGTCGGGCGCGGGATTCTCGATCGGGGGCTGGTGTCCTATCCCCACCGCCGCGTCGGCCTCACGTTCGAGCGGCGACGCCATGCGGTGGCGTTCGCGGGGGCCGAGCGGGTGGATTTCTGGATCGCCGACGCGCTGGCCCTGCCGTTCCGCGCGCGCACCTTCGATCTTGCCGTGGCGATGAACGTGCTCGACTGCGTGTCGAGCCCATCCCATCTGCTCTGGGAGATGGCGCGCATCCTGGACGGGGGCGGCGGGGCAGCGCTCGCGACCCCGTTCGACTGGGGCAGTCATGCCACGCCCCCGGACGCCTGGCTCGACGGGCCGGCGGCGCTCGAAACGCTGCTCGCGCAGGTGAACGCCAGTGCCCGCGCGGCCGGGACGGGGGAACTGATCGAGACCGGCGCGCCGCGCGATCTCGACTGGCATGTGCGCCTGCACGACCGGGCGGCGATGCACTACGCGGTGCATCTGGTGACAGCGATTTTGCACTGAAACGCAATTTTCAACCGGACGGCAGGGACGGTTGCACGACTGTCAATAAGCCCTGCTACAGCCAAGTTACCGCGGCGCCGCAGCCGCGCCTGCCCGGTCCAAACAGGGAGGCCGACCATGGCCATCTATGTGAATTACGACGGGATTCCCGGTGAAGCGACCCAGCAGGATCACACCAAGTGGATCGACGTTCTGTCGATGTCCTGGGGCGTCGGCCGCGGCATCTCGACGGTCTCCGGCTCCACCAACAATCGGGAAGCCTCCGAGCCGTCGGTGAGCGAAGTCTCCATCGTCAAGATGTTCGATTCCTCCTCGCCCAAGCTGTTCACGGAAGCCTGCACCGGCAATACCGGCAAGACGGTGAAGATCGACCTCACCACCACCGGCAGCCCCGGCGCCACCTATTGCACCTACACGCTGACCAATGCGCTGATCTCGTCCTATTCGGTCTCCTCCGGCGGCGACCGCCCGACTGAATCGGTCTCGATCTCCTTCACCAAGCTTGAGTTCAAGTTCACCCCCTATGACGACACCAACAAGGCCGGCACCCCGGTCACCGTGTCGTACGACATGTCCACCACCAAGACCTCCTGATCCTAAGGGCCGGCGCGTCCAGCGCCGGCCCTTTCGCGATGATCCAGTGCCTGAGCGCGATCTGACTCTGAAGGTGACGGTGGGGTACCCTTATGGGCATGTCTCTCAAAGAAATCGATAAGTTGATCGAGCAGATCGCTGCGCAGACCAAATTCCAGGAGCGCGCTCAGGTCGTATTATCGACGCCGGATGCGACATTGATCCGCTCCCTTGGCCCGCTGACAGCCAAGATGGCGAAGACCGCGACCATCCGCACGGCGGTGGCGCTCAATTATGCGCTCGGGAGACAGACGCCGGGCCTGATCGCAAACACCGAATCCCTTCGTAACGCTGCGGATAATCTTTCCGGAAAGATTTTCGGCAGTGCGAACTACGTCGGCTCCTCGGGAGTTTCCGGCGTCATCGAGCTTATCAAGCAGAACGACGCGATCAAGATCACGGGCGCGATCGAAGACACGAAGAAGGCGCTTCCGGACGTAAGCCAGGATGCCATCTACGCCAAGCTCATCGACGCCGCCCTCGCCACTGCGGTCACGGCGATCCCGTTCGTCGGGCCGATCCTTGCGAGCGCCTGTACGAAGGGCATCAACGGCCTCTTCTCCGGTGCCGGCGCGGCGGTGTCGGGCCAGCTTGGAGGCAACTTCAAGAACGATCCGGACTACAATTCGAATATCAAGGCCGGCACGTCCTGGAGGATGGGGGGGGAGGTCGCCGGGGCAAACGCGCTGACCAATCTTTCAGCGGGCATTGATTTCGGCAAAGACACGCCGGGCTCGATCATCGTCAAGCTTATCCAGGATTACCGAGAGGACAAGCGGAAGGAAACCCTCAAGGGGATCACGGACGATCCCGTCAAGAAGGCGCAATGGGAGTCCCAGTTCAGCCGCATCCTGAACCCCTTGGCCCAGAATCAGGTCGCGCAGAACACCGTGATCGACAATTTCAAGTTCAAGATCACAAGCTCCAAGTTCGTGGGTGCCGAAACTGCCCTGGAGAATTGCCTGAGCAAGACATCCGCGACCGCAACGGACTATATTTCAAAGGTGTCCGAAGCCTTGCAGCTTGCAGCGGCGGTCGTCCAAGAAGTTATTACGGCTAGTATCGTTGGTTCTTTCGCAGAAGAAATTGTTGAGTATAAGCAGGTTTTAAGCGCGAATAACTCTTATTCGCCGGCCTATTATCCCGCCACAAACCGTGACGCGGATCATATGGCATTGATTATTATTGCGTATTTCATGAATATTTCCATGAAATCAAACAAATCCGGGTCAGAGCCATTCTATCAATTCTTCCTTGAGACCAAGACCCATAAAATTCTCGACGGCAGCGTGTGGCGCAATGACTTGAAGCCACAAATCGGTCCAAAGTCGATGCCGTTGAGCTTCGTGCGCGATGTTGATCCCAATTCAGAGGATCTCGACGCGGCCGATTTTCTGGATCGGCGCAGTAAGTTTAAAGCTGCGACCACGCGTGCCCTTAAATCCTACTCCGATGACACGCGTTTTATCCAGGTGCTTAAAGGTGTTGAGGTCGAATCAACGGAATATGTCCGCATCATTAAGGATTCGATGACCCGGGGCATGACAAAGGCGTTGTTCCGTTTTCCCAATAACGACATTAAACAAATCGTCATTACCTTCGCGGCCTGCAACGTGATCGTCAATTCGGTGCTCAAGGCCGGCATCAAGGGGAAAATGGAGAAGGACTTCGACATTCCCTTCGAGGCGGTGAGCGCGCTTGCCAATCCCAAGTGGGGCTATGTGAACATCTACAGCACCTGGAACAAAAGGATCGACGACAAGGATAAGATGGTCAAGATCGGTGCTGAGGTGAAGACAAACCAGTCTGGGCAAAAGTACATTGATTGGAATGTCAAGGGAGCGAAGCTCCGATGGTACAATGACCGGCTCAAGGGCGGCAGTAGCTCCGAAAAGGCCATGATGTATCTGTTCGCCAAGGGGGCGACCTCGAACATCAACCTTTTCAACCTGTTTACGGGCGCCGAAAGCTGGGAGCGCACCAAGGAATCTCTGCACGGATACATCGCATTGATTAATCGCCTTTTACATGGTGCAGAGGCGAAAAACGTCCTTAAGAAGTAAACTAAGGCGGAAAATGCCAGAAGATTGATGACAAATCGATCTGGATCAAAATCAAATTTAATAAAGGTGGAGAGATAAGCCATGGCCATCTATGTGAATTACGATGGGATTCCCGGTGAAGCGACCCAGCAGGATCACACCAAGTGGATCGACGTTCTGTCGATGTCCTGGGGCGTCGGCCGCGGCATCTCGACGGTCTCCGGCTCCACCAACAATCGGGAAGCCTCCGAGCCGTCGGTGAGCGAAGTCTCCATCGTCAAGATGTTCGATTCCTCCTCGCCCAAGCTGTTCACGGAAGCCTGCACCGGCAATACCGGCAAGACGGTGAAGATCGACCTCACCACCACCGGCAGCCCTGGCGCCACCTATTGCACCTACACGCTGACCAATGCGCTGATCTCGTCCTATTCGGTCTCCTCCGGCGGCGACCGCCCGACTGAATCGGTCTCGATCTCCTTCACCAAGCTTGAGTTCAAGTTCACCCCCTATGACGACACCAACAAGGCCGGCACCCCGGTCACCGTGTCGTACGACATGTCCACCACCAAGACCTCCTGATCGGGAACACCTCCTGATCGGGAGACCTCCCGATCGGGTCTTGGACATAGGGTTTGGCTGGGGCCGACGCCTCACGCCGACCTTCGTTTCGGCCGGGATGGGGGCGCGCGCCCCCATTCCGGCTGTGCCGGTTTTGGCCTCACGCTTTTTCCGCACGGCGGGTCCGCGACCGGGCGCCGCGTGCCACGGGACCGATTGAATGAGTACCGAAGCGCCGGTCCAGACCGACCGCCTGCTCACCCTCACCACCCCGCTCGGCGGCGATGTGCTCATCGCCACGGCGTTTTCGGGGACCGAGGGGCTGTCGCAATTGTTCCGCTTCACGCTCTCCATGGTGTCGAGCAACACCGCCATCACGCCCGACAGCCTGCTCGGCAAGCCGATCACCGTGAAGATCGCGCGTCCCGATGCCGATCCGCGCTGCATCAACGGCATCGTCGTGTCGTTCATGGCGGCGGACAAGACCGTGGACGGCATGCGCCGGTATGAGGTGGTGCTGGCGCCGAAGTTCTGGCTGCTCACCCGCACCGCCGATTGCCGTATTTTCCAGAACCAGAGCGTCACCCAGATCGCCGACACCTTGCTCGGCGACGGCGGCATTACCGATTATCAGAAGCAAGGGCTCTCCGGCTCGCACCCCGCGCGCGAGTATTGCGTGCAATATCGCGAGACCGATTTCGATTTCCTCACCCGCCTGTTCGCGGAAGAGGGCATTTATTTCTGCTTCCAGCACACCGACGGGAAGCACACGCTGATCCTCAGCGACAGCACCGCCGGCTATTCCGATTGCGCCGACAAGAACGTGCAGCACGCCCAGCCGCAGGGCGGCGATACGCTGGCGGTGCAGACGTGGGAATCGGCGTCGCACTTCCAGTCCGGCAAGACCACGCTGAACGATTATGATTTCGAGCAGCCAAGCACCGATCTCACCTCCACCACCAATACGGTGCTCGCCAACTCCGCCTTCAAGTCCTGGGAAATCTATGATTATCCCGGCGATTACACCAAGAAGGCGGACGGCGCCTCGACCTCGCGGGTGCGCATGGAGGCGGTGGAGGCGGCCTATGCCGTGGTGCGGGGGCAGGCCAATTACCCCTCCTTCCAGGCCGGCGGCAAATTCACCATGGCCAAGCATGAAGTGAGCGCGGAGCAAGGCAAATCCTATGTCCTCTCCACGGTCACCCATCAGGCACAGGACCCCTCGCACATCGGTAACCAGTCCGGCGAGGTGCGCTATGCCAACAGCTTCACCGCCCTGCCCGCGACGCTCGCCTATCGCCCGCCGCCGGTGACGCGCCGCCCGCTCATTCCAGGCCCCCACACCGCCACCGTGGTGGGGCCTTCGGGCGAGGAGATTTATTGCGACAAATACGGGCGGGTGCGGGTGCAGTTCCACTGGGACCGGCTCGGCACCAATGATGAGAAAAGCTCGTGCTGGATCCGCGTCGCGCAAATGATGGCCGGCAATAGCTGGGGCGCGCTGTTCACGCCGCGCGTCGGCATGGAAGTGGTGGTGAGCTTCCTGGAGGGCGATCCGGACCGGCCGCTGATTACCGGCTGCGTCTATAACGGCACAAATCTGCCGCCCTATACCTTGCCGGACAACAAGACCCAGAGCGGGCTGAAAACCCGCTCCAGCGCCCAGGGGGACGCCACCACCTTCAACGAGCTGCGCTTCGAGGACAAGAAGGGCGCCGAGCTGATCTACATGCACGCGCAGAAGGACCAGACGCGCGACGTGGAGAATGACGACACGCTGAACGTCAAGCACGACCAGATCATTACCATCACCAACAACCGCACCGAGACGGTCTCGGAAGGCAATGAAACGGTGACGGTCTCCAAGGGCAACCGGGCGGTCACCATCTCCACCGGCAACGAGGATCTCACGGTTGCCAAGGGCAACCAGACCCTCACCGTCTCGCAGGGCAATGCCACCACGACGGTGTCGCAGGGCAATCACGCGCTGACTGTCTCGCAGGGCAATTCGACCACCGATATCAGCCAGGGCAACCAGACCGTCACGCTCGGTTCGGGCAATGCGACGCTCAAGTGCAACGGCGGCTCCATCACATTGCAGGCGGCGCAGACCATCACGCTGAAGGTGGGGGGCAATTCGATCACCATCAGCCAGAGCGGCATCGCCCTCTCGGGCACGCAGATCACCCTTTCCGGCACCGCCAAGGTGGCGGTCAGCGGGCCGATGGTGACGGTGAACGGCAGCGGCACGGTCCAGGTCCAGGGCGGCCTGGTCACCATCAATTAGGGGAGCGCGGATGGATCTCGGTTTTCTCCCCAAGCTGCGCTACGCCCTCGCGGAGCACCTCACCGCGCAGCTCGAACCGAGCGCGGAGGCGCAGGCGCTGCTGAGCCCGGGCCTCACGGCCGCCGGCTTCATTCAGGCGCTCGCCGATGCGGAGCTGCATAGCGAGGCGCTGCGGTTCCTCGCCCTCGGCCTGCCCCGGCGCGAGGCGGTCTGGTGGGCGTGCGCGGTGCGTGCGCGCCTGCTGCCGCCTGAATTGCCGGCGAAGGAAACCGCGGCCTGGAACGCGGCGGAAGCGTGGGTCTATGAGCCGACGGAGGCCAACCGCCGGGCCGCCTATGCGCCCGCGGAGGCGCTGAAATTCGAGACCGCCGGCGCCTATGCGGCGCTCGGCACCTTCTGGTCGGGCGGCAGCCTTGCGCCGCCGGACTCGGTGATGGTTGTGCCGCCGGGCGATGCCTTGACCGGCAGCGCGATCGGCGCCGCGCTGCTCCTGTGCTGCGTGCCCGGCCCGGCCAAGACCATCGGCGAACGCCATGCGCAGGTGCTGACCATCGGCGCCGACATCGCCAATGGCGGCAGCGGCCGGACGGCGGCCTGAAGGAGCGCATGAGGAGCATGGCACCGAGCCTTCGCCTGACCATTGTCGATCCGGCCAATCTGCCGCTGCATGCGCGCACGCGCAGCGTCACCCAGGGGCCGTTCCGCATCGGCCGGGTGGATGACAATGATTGGGTGATCGAGGATCCGGCGCGGCTCATGTCGCGACATCACTGCACCATCGATCTGAAGGCCGGGGTGTTCGTGGTCATCGACACCTCGGTCAATGGCCTGTTCATCAACAATGCCCAACAGCCGCTCGGGCGCGGCAATTCGGTGATCTTGAGCGACGGCGACCTGCTGCACCTTGCCAGCGTGACGCTTCAGGCGAGCTTGCAGGATGCCGACGCCCAGCGCGATCCGTTCCTGGCCATCCTGCCCGGCGCGGCCGGCCCGCGCGCGCCGCTGGCGGCGGCCGCCGATCCGTTCGCCGATGTGCCGCAGGTCGGGCGTGATACCGCCTTTCGGCAATACTCCCCCACCTCGCTGCTGCCCTGGACGGAAGATCCGCCCGCCCCGCTGCCGACGCCGCTGTTCGAAACCAGTCCGTGGCAGACTGGAGCCGAGCCCGACCATGTGCCGGCCGAACTTCAGGCGCTCGGCGTGGTGCGGCCCGTCAACCAGCAGATCCCCGAGAGCTGGGATGAGGAGGCCTTTGCCCCCGCGCCCCGCCAGATGCCGCCGTTCGGGACCGCGCGCACCCCCCTTCCCCCTTTCGAACCGCCGCCGGCGGCCGCTGAGACAAGCGCGCCGGCTCTGCCGCACGCCACCGTTCTGGCCCTGGTGGAAGCGCTCGCGCGCATCGCCGAGGCGGCCGATGCCGCCGGGGCTCCGGGCGGCGAGGATCTGCTGGCGGGGCCGGCGGACGAGGCGCTGGCGCGGCTTGCGGCGCTCGATCCGGAATGGGCCGGCCTCTCCCTGGTCAGCCTCTCGGTGCGGATCGCCGGCCAATTGCGGGCGGAGCGGGAGGTCTCGCGTGGCCCGGCGCAGGGCAGCGTGCCGCCGGACGCGTGGGAGCCGCCCGATCCCGATCCCATGTACCGCCGCCCCCCTGACGGAGACGAGACGCGATGAACACCAATGGCAAGGTCGTCTGGTCCGAGGGCATGTTCCTGCGCGCCCAGCACTTTCAGCAGCAGGACCGCTATCTGGAACGCCTGGTGCGGCAGCGGGTGGAGGGGCTGTGCCCGTTCCCCTTCGGCCTGCGGGCGCTCGCCATCAATCGCGACCTGCTGGCGCTCGGCAAATTCGCGCTCGACCGGTGCCAGGGCGTGTTCGAGGACGGCACGCCGTTCGACATCCCCGAGGATCACGAACACCCCGAGCCCATCGACCTGCCGGTGAGCCTCACCGATAGCGTGGTCTATCTGTGCCTTCCGGTGCGCCAGCGCGGCGCGGCGGATGTGGAAGTGGGCGGCATGCGCAATTCCGCCGCCCGCTTCGGCTCGGAAGAGATGGAGGTGGTGGACGAGATCAGCGGCTCCAACAACACCGCCCGCATCCGCACCGCCAAGCTGCGGCTGTCGCTGCTGCTAGCCAATCAGGACCGCAGCGGCTTCCACTGCCTCGGTCTCGCGCGGGTTGCGGAAGTGGGCGCCGACCGCAAGGTGCGGCTCGATCCCAATTATATCTCGCCGTTTCTGGATGCGTCGGCCTCGCCCGCGCTGTCGGGCTTTCTCAATGAATTGACCGCGATGCTGCACCATCGCGGCGAGGCGCTGGCGCCACGCGTTACCGGCTCCGACAGCCACGGGGTGGCGGAAATCGCCGATTTCCTCATGCTCCAGGTGATCAACCGCGCCGAGCCGCACCTTGCCCATCTCGCCCGGCTCTCCGCCCTGCACCCCGAGCGGCTCTATGCCACCTTCCTGGAACTGGCGGGGGAATTGGCCACGTTCACGGCGGTGCAGAAGCGGCCGCGTGATTTCGCCGTCTATCGCCATGACAATCTGGAAGAGACGTTCGAGCCGGTGATGGTGGAATTGCGCCGCTCGCTCAGCGCGGTGCTGGAGCAGAGCGCGGTGCAGATTCCGTTGCTGGATCGCAAATATGGCATCCGCGTCGGCACCATCCAGGATCGCAGCCTGATTTCCGGCGCCAATTTCGTGCTGGTGGTGAAGGCTGACATGCCCGGCGAAACCATCCGTCGCTCGCTGCCGGCGCTGATCAAGATCGGCCCCGTGGAGCAGATCCGCGAACTCGTGAATGTGCAGCTTCCCGGCATCCGGGTGCGGCCCCTGGCGCTGGCCCCGCGCCAGATTCCCTATAATGCCGGCGCGGTCTATTTCGAATTGGAGCCGGCCAGCCCGCTGTGGAAGCAATTGGCGGTCTCGGGCGGCATCGCCGTGCACCTCGCCGGCGACTTTCCCGGGGTTCACATGGAGATGTGGGCGATCCGCAATTAACCTTAAGCGACGCCGGTCTCGAACAGTCATCTGCACGCAACAGGAAGGCATCACAAGGGAAGGGCAGACACGGCAGCGCCGGACGGGATTTCGACCGCATGAACAGCAACGGGCCGAGCGAAGGGAATATGGATGACACCATTTTCGCTCGTCCCGCAGCCGCCGCGCGCCAGCTCGGCTCGGTCGTCCCGGCCCCCGCCGAGGGTCCGGTCCGGGCGCAATCCGCGCCGCCTCAGGGCCGCCCCCGCTCTGCCGCAGCTTCCCCTTTCGCGCCGCCCTTCGAGGCCCCGCGCGCCGCGCCTTCAGCCCCGCCCGCGCCAAGCCCGGGCGGGCGGGCAGAAGCGCCGGCTCCCGCGCGCAAGGCGCCATCCGCCGGGATCGAGCGCTCCGATGCGCTCTATGCGGCGTTCGAGGTCTATCGCGACAATCCAAGCCTCGGCCTCGCGGCGCCGATCTTCGATCTGCTCGCCAGCATCGAGGCGACGACCCAAACCCCCGACATCGAATGGCTGCACCAGACCCTGGTCCAGGGCCTGCAGGATTTCGAGGCCCAGGCGACGGCCAACGGCCTCACCTCCCAGCAGGTGCGCATCACCTTGTACGCGCTCGCCGCCACGGTCGACGACGGGGTGCTGAAGACCAGTTGGGGGAAGGACAGCTTCTGGTCGTCGAAGAGCATGATTTCCATGTTCTTCCGCGAGACGTGGGGCGGCGAGCGCTTCTTCGCCCTGCTCAACCAGATGATGGCGGCGCCGCAGGCGGTGCTGAAGGAGATCGAGTTCTTCTATTATTGCCTGGAGTTCGGCTTCGAGGGCAAATATCGCCTCGCCGCCAACGGGGCCGGGGAGCTCGCGCATCTGTGCGAGGAGATCTTCCAGCTCCTGCGCAGCACCCACGGCCCGGTGAAAACCGATCTGTCGCCGAAATGGCGCGGCGTGAGCGTGCAGCAGCATGCGCTGCGCGATGTGCTGCCGATCTGGATCGGCGGGGCGGTGCTCGCGGTTCTGCTGACCCTCGCCTATATCGCGCTCGCCACGTCGCTGCGCCAGCAGAGCACGCTGGCGGTGGAGAAGGTGTCGGCGCTGCTCGCGGCGCCTGTGCCCCCGGCCGTGGCCCCGGCGGCGGCCAAACCGGCCGCTCCGGCCGTTGCGGCGGCCCAGCCCGCCCCCGTACCGGCGGCGCCGCCAAAGCCGGTGGCGCCGGCCCCCGATCCGTTCCAGATCGTCTCCACCTTCCTGGCGCCCGAGCAGAAGGCCGGCGTCCTGCAGGTGATGAAGCAAGGGGACAAGGTGGTGATCCGCACCGTGGGCGAGGTGTTCGCCACCGCGAGCACGGGCATCCGCGCGCCCTTCACCGATGTGTTGAAGCACGTGGCCGCCGCGCTGATGAAGACCCGCGGGGCTGTGGAAGTGATCGGCTATAGCGACAATGTGCCGATCCGCACCGCCACCTATCCCAACAACGAGGCGCTGTCCCAGGCGCGCGCCGGGCGGGTGGCGGATTTCCTGGCCGCCGAGATGGGCGGCCCGGCGCGCCTCAGCGCCACCGGGCGCGGCGCCGCCGATCCCATCGCCTCCAATGCGACGCCCGAGGGTCGGCAGGCCAACCGGCGCGTCGAAATCGTGCTGTCTCCCCAATAGCGCCCCGCAGAGCCCAGCGAGGGGACGAGAAATATGGTGAAAATGCTGACGTCGCGCGCGTTCTGGCGCTGGGTGGTGCTGATCGTGGTGGCGGTCCTCCTGGCCGCCGCCATCTGGTTTCTCGCGCCCCTGGTGAGCATCGGCGGCGATGCGCCGATGGCGGACGCGACGCCGCGCGTGCTCGCGCTCCTGGTGCTGCTGCTTTTGTGCGTTCTGATCGTGCTGAGCTGGCGTACCCGTCCCGAGCCGGCTGGCCCCGCCGCCGAGCACAAGGCCTTGCTGCCGGCGGGCGTGGTCCCGGCGCGCGACGCGCAGGTAGAGGCCCAGACCGCCGCGCTCGCGGACGGCTTCCAGCGCGCCATGGGGGTGTTGCGGCGCATGCGCCTGTCGCATCGCTGGGGCCGGTCCTACGCCTATCAATTGCCCTGGTATCTGGTCACTGGAATGGGCGGGGCGGGGAAGACCTCGCTGATCCGCCGCTCGGGGCTGCGCTTTCCGGTGGCCGACCGGCGCGACGGCCCCGGTGGTCAGATCGCCGCCGGCGCCTCCTGCGCCTTCTTTTTCAGCGACGCGGCCGTGCTGGTGGATACCCAGGGCCCGTTTCGCGGCGATGGCATCGCCTCCGGCAGCGAGCGTCAGGTCTGGACCAATTTCGTCGCCCTGCTGAAGAAGCACCGGCCGCGCCAGCCGATCAATGGCGTCATCCTCGCCATCAATCTGGAGGATTTGGAGGGGTGGAGCGAAGCCGAGCGGCTGACCCATGGCGCCGACATCCGCCAGCAGCTCGTCGGCTTGCAGACAAGGCTGAAGGTGCGGTTTCCGGTCTATGTGGTGCTCACCAAGGCCGACCGCGTGCCCGGCTTCCACGCCTTCTTCGACGGGATCACCGCCGAGGAGCGCAACCGGGTGTTCGGCCTCACCTTTCCGCTCTGCGACGAAAACGGCTTGAGCGCGGAGGGCGAAACCCTGTTCGCCTTCCTCAACCGAGAATATGACAACCTGCTGCAATGGCAGCTTCCGCGCGTGCTCAATCGGGTGAACCTCGAGGCCGACGCCGGGCGGCGCTTCGACACCTTCATGTTCCTGCCCTATCTCGCGGCGCTGAAGCCGGCGGTGTGCGATCTGCTGGAGGACATGTTCAAACCGAGCGGATACGAGCGGCCGTTGCTGTTGCGCGGGCTCTATCTCACCAGCGCGGACGCCGAGGAGGTGGGGAACGAGAGCCCCTATCGCCTGCTCCCGCAGGAGCGCCCGGAGGGCGGCTCGGCGGTGGTGGAGCGTCGGCGCACCGGCTTCTTCATCCATGACACGCTGGAGAAAGTGATTTTCGGCGAAGCCGGCCTGGTGGGGATCGATTCCGAGCTGAAGCGGCGCCAGAAGCATCTGCAATGGGGCCTCACCGCGCTCGCCGGCTGTATCGCGGTGGGGCTCGGCCTGTGGTGGACGGTGAGCTTCCTTGGCAACCGCGCCCTGATCGAACAGGTGGACCGCTCCGCCGACCGGGCCAGACAGGTGATCGCGCCGCTTGGCGAAAGTGCCGTGCTGAAGCCGGGCGGCGATGCGGATCTGTCCGTGGCGGTGCCGGCGCTGACCACGCTCGCCGCCATGCCCACCGGCTGGAACGACCGCAGCCAAAGCGTGCCGCTCGCCCATACCGCCGGCCTCAGCCAGACCCCGCGCCTCGCCACCGCGACGCGCACCGAATATACCGACGCGCTGCAGAGTCTGTTCCTGCCCCGGCTCGACCTCGCCCTGCAACGCCAGATCGAGGCCAATATGAGCAAGCCCAGCACGCTGTACGGCGAGCTGATGGTCTATCTCATGTTCGGCGGCGTCGCCCCGATGGACAAGGAACTGGTGGTCGCCTGGATGCGGCGGGAATGGGCCACGACTTATCCCGGTCCCGCCCAGGCGCCGCTGCGCGCGGCCCTGGTGACCCAGCTTTCGAACCTGATCGACGCTCGCTTTCCCAAGCTCGATCTCAACGCCAGTCTGGTTGCGCGGGCCCGCGCGGTGCTGAACCAATATCCCGCCGCCGAGCGCGGGCTCTCGATCCTGGAGGATCTGCCCGAGGTGAAGGAGCTTCAGCCCTGGAGCGTGGCCGATGCCGCAGGGCCGCTCGCGCCCTATGCGCTGGTGCGCCGCTCCGGCAAGACGCTCGCGGACGGCATCGCCGGCATGTATACGGCGGCGAACTTCTTCACCGTGGTGCTGCCGGCCATCTCCAAGGTGGCCGAAGCGCTGGTGCGCGAGGATTGGGTCCGCACGCCCGCCAATCCCAACACTCCGGCAGCGGTGCGCGCGTCCCAGCTCAAGAAGGACATGCTGGCGCTCTACACCAGCGACTATGTGGCCCAGTGGGAAGCCCTGCTGAGCGATATCACCATCGCCCCCTTCGCCACTCTGCAACAGGAAATGGCGGTGCTGCAGGCCCTGATCGGCCCGCCCTCGCCGCTGAAGGTCTATCTCACGGCGGTGGCGCAGCAGACCACGCTGGCCCCGCCCGCCAAGCCGGTCAATGTGGCGGACGCCTCGGCCGCCAAGGCGGAACTGGCAAGCCTGCTCGGCGGCGGTCCCTCGCCCGGCCAGCCGGTGACCGACCGGTTCGCCGGCCTGCATACGTTCGTCACCGGCACGCCGAGCCCGATCGACGACGTCGTCAAGGCGCTGACCCAGTTGCGCATGGCCATCGGCCCCGCCGCCAGCGCCGGGGACGCCAGCCCCTCGCAGGTCACCGAGCTGACCTCCGGCCCGGCGTTCTCCCAGATTCTCGGCCAGTTGCGCATGAGCACACTGAGCGCGCCGCCGGCCCTGGCGGAATCGATCCTCGCCTTGGTGCGCCAGACCTCCGCCATCACCAATGCCGGGGTGCGCGAGGACATGAATGCGGCCTGGAAGGCGCAGGTGCTGCCGTTCTGCCAGGTGGCGATCAACGGGCGCTATCCGTTCGAAAATTCGCAGAATGAGGCAACCCTCGTCGATTTCACCCGCATGTTCGCCCCCGGCGGGCTGCTCGACCAATTCTTCGAAAAGCAGTTGAAGCCGTTCGTGGATACGAGCGTGGCGCCCTGGAAGCTGCTGGCCAATGCCGGCGCGCGGCCGGACATCACCGCACCGGCGCTGGCCTATTTCGAGCAGGCGGCCCGCATTCGCACCATGTTCTTTCCCGCCGGAGCCACCGCCCCGCAGCTCACCTTCGACGTGACGCCGACCAATCTCGACCCCGGCGCCATGCGGGTGAAGCTGGAGATCGACGGCCAGTCGATCATCTACCAATACGGCCCGCCGCAGGCGCTGGCGGTGAAATGGCCCGGTGCAAGCGGCATCATGCGCGTGGAATTCGGTGCCCAGGAGAGCGGCCAGCCCTCCTCGCTGACAGTCAACGGACCTTGGGCGCTGTTCCGCTTCCTCAATGCGCGCGGCCTCACCCGCATCACGGCGAACCGGTTCGCGTTCAACATCAATCTTGGTCCGCGCGCGGCGAGCTTCACCCTGGACGCCGCGAGCGTGAACAATCCGTTCCGCCAGAACCCGCTGACCTCCTTCAAATGCCTTCCCTCTCTGGTACCGGGCTGATTTGCGCGGTCCACGCGGCCCGATTGGCGCGGCCTAGATCACGCTTGTCACACAGGTGTTTTGGTCGGCGGCCTAGCTTCGCGCGAACCCACCCGACGGTGCGAGGGCCCGCGCTGCGGCGCCTCGGACGGACCCTCCGCAGGTCGGGCGCAACGCAGCAAGGGCATGCTCGGTCTCCCATGGTCCTCACCGGCACTTTCGACCCAGACATGGTGCTCCAGCCCCTCTCGGAGGAGGCGCCGAGCGGCACCGATCCGCGCGCGGATGTTTCGGTTTCCTCGCGCTATCTCAGGGTCAAGGATGCCCGCGCCAGCGCGCGCCGGGTGGAGCGGGCGAACGATGTGGATGGCGACGGCGCGCCGCCGCACCAGGAATGGGGCGATGTCGTCGAACTGTCCGGCGAGATTCTGACCGAGGAAGGCAAGGATCTCGAAATCGCCGCCTGGATGATCGAGGGACTGGTTCGGATCGACGGCTTCACCGGTCTTTATACCGGCCTCAGGGTCGCCGAGGGGCTGGTCTCCGGTTTCTGGGACACCGTCCATCCCTTGCCCGATGAAGACGGGAACGAAGCGCGGCTTGCCCCGTTCATCGGCCTCAACGGTGTGGACGGGCAGGGCACGCTGGTCCAGCCGCTGCGCAAGCTGGCCATAACGGGCGGCGACACGCCCTTCGCCTTCTGGCAGTTCGAGCAGGCTTCCGACATCGTCCATATCGCCGATACGGCGAAGCGCGACGCGCGCCTTGCCGCCGGTGGCCTGTCGCTGGAAGCCTTCACCAATGCGGTCCAGGCGACGCCCGCGGCCTTCTACGGCAAGCTGGTCGCCGAGCTGGATGCCAGCCTCGAAGCGCTGAATGCCTTGTCCGATGCGTTCTCCGTCCATGTGGGGCGCGAGGCACCGCCGGCCGGCGCCATTCGCGGCGTGCTGACGAACATTCTGGATGCGGTGAAGACGTTTGCCGCCGACAAGATCGCGCAGGCGGCGCAGCACAGCGAGATGGCCGATTCCGGCGCCGACGTCGAGGCGGGCGAGGAGACCTCCGGGGCTCCTGGATCATCGGCCCCGGCCGCGTTCGGCGGCCCCTCCAACCGGGAAGACGCGCTGCGCCAGATCCTGCGGATCGCCGCCTATTTCCGCGAGCACGAACCCCATTCGCCGATCTCCTACACCCTGGAGGAGATCGTGCGGCGCGGGCGGATGCCGCTCGGCCAGCTTCTGGACGAGCTGATCATCGATGCGGATGCCCGCCGCTATTTCTACATCGCCTCCGGCCTCAAGGCCCCGGACGCGGAAAACTGATCCTGCGCCGGCCGACGGGCCGGACGCGTGAGCCGTACCGCCTGATTGCGTAGCCGAAAACGAGGGGTTGAAGCGCGATGCCGAGCATTCACGAGAAGCTTAACCGCGTGCGCAAGCCGCGCGTCCACATCACCTATGATGTCGAGACCGAGGGTGCGGTGGTCCAGAAGGAGCTGCCGTTCGTGGTCGGCGTGCTCGGCGATTTCTCGGCGGATGCCACCGAGCCGCTGAAGCCGCTGAACGATCGCAAGTTCATCCAGATCGACCGGGATAATTTCGACCAGATCCTGGCGCGCATGACCCCCGGCCTGAAGCTGAAGGTGGACAACACCTTGGCCGACGACGGCAGCCAGATGACCGTCGAGCTGGGCTTCAAGTCCATGGACGATTTCGATCCGGCCGCCGTGGTGCAGCGCGTGGAGCCCCTGCGCAAGCTGATGGAAGCGCGTGACCAGCTGCGCGACCTGCTCTCTAAGGCCGACCGTTCGGAAAACCTGGAAAGCCTGCTTGAGCAGATCCTGACCAAGGAAGACGACCTGAAGACGCTGAGCAGCCAGCTCGGGATCGAAACCGAAACCGAAAAGAAGGAGGGCTGAGATTATGGCCGAAGCTCAGACTCAGGAAGCTGTAGCGGAAAGTGCCGTCGCCGAAGCCGGTGCCCTGTCCTTCCTCGACCAGGCGATCGCCGCTACCAAGCAGACCGATCCCGACCGCACCGCCGAACTGCTGCGCACCTTCACCCGCGAAGCGCTCTCCGGCACGGTCACCTATTCCAAGAACCTGTCGCAGACCATCAACAATGCCATCAAGGGCATTGACGCGAAGATCTCGACCCAGCTCAACGCCATCATGCACCATGCGGACTTCCAGAAGCTGGAAGGCACCTGGCGCGGCCTGAACTATCTGGTGATGAACTCGGAAACCGGCGCGGGCATGAAGATCCGCGTCATGAACTGCACCAAGAAAGAGCTCTACAAGAGCCTCACCAAGTCTTCCGAATTCGACCAGAGCACGATCTTCAAGAAGATCTACGAGACCGAGTTCGGCAGCCCCGGCGGCGAGCCTTACGGCGCGCTCATCGGCGACTATGAATTCACCAACCATCCCGAAGACATCGAACTGCTGACGCAGATGTCGTCGGTGGCGGCGGCGGCCTTCGCCCCGTTCATCGCCGCCGCCAGCCCCAAGCTGTTCGGCTTCGACGATTACACCGAGCTGTCCAAGCCGCGCGACCTGGAGAAGATCTTCGACTCCATCGAATATGCCAAGTGGCGCTCGTTCCGTGACAGCGAGGATTCCCGCTTCGTCACGCTGACCCTGCCGCGCACCCTCGCCCGCCTGCCGTACGGCGCCGACACCAAGCCGGTGGAAGCGTTCGACTTCGAGGAAGCCCCGGTGGTCAATGGCGTGCCGCGCGCCATGAACCATTCCGACTATACCTGGATGAATTCGGCCTATGTGATGGGCGTGCGCCTCACGGACGCTTTCGCCCAGCACGGCTGGTGCACCGCCATCCGCGGCGCCGAGGGCGGCGGCAAGGTGGAGAACCTGCCGAGCCACGTGTTCGTCTCCGACGACGGCGACAGCGACCAGCAGTGCCCCACCGAGATCGGCATCACCGATCGCCGCGAGGCCGAATTGTCCAAGCTCGGCTTCCTGCCGCTCTGCCACTACAAGGGCACGGATTATGCCGTGTTCTTCGGCGCGCAGACCACGCAGAAGCCCAAGAAGTACGACCGCCCCGAGGCAACCGCCAATGCGGCGATCTCGGCGCGCCTGCCCTACATGATGGCCACCTCGCGCTTCGCCCACTATCTCAAGATCATGGGCCGCGACAAGGTGGGTTCCTTCATGGAAGCCAGCGATTGCGAGAAGTGGCTGAACCGCTGGATCATCAATTACGTCAACGGCAATCCCGATGCCGGACAGGACATGAAGGCCAAGTATCCGCTCGCCGAGGCCAAGGTCGAAGTGCGCGAGATTCCCGGCAAGCCCGGCTCCTACAACGCGGTCGCCTGGCTGCGTCCGTGGCTGCAGATGGAAGAGCTGACCACCTCGCTGCGCATGGTGGCCCGCATCCCGACCGCGTCCTGAACCGATTGAGCGCCACGGGAGGACACCCGTTTGGACTCCCTGGTGGATCAGCTTCAGCCGGGCCCGGAGGCATCGCCCTCCGGGCCCGGCCGTGCGTCGGCGCCGCCACGTGCCGATGACGATTTGATGCCGCCGTTGCCCGCACCCTCTTCCTTGCCGCCGCCCTTGCGGCGCCATGCCATCGATATGGCGCTCGGCCGCACCGATGACGCGCGCCTCACGGCCTTTCTCGCCGAGACCGATCCGCTGCGCGCCCTCATCGCCTGGTTCGGCGAAGACCTCGCGCAGATGCCCGGCAGAGCCGCGCTTCCGGGCCTGATCGACCGCGACATCGCCTTTCTCGACGAATTGCTCACCGACCAGCTCAATGCGGTCCTGCACCAGGATCGGTTCCGCGCGCTGGAGGCCTCCTGGCGGGGGCTTGCTTATCTCGTCGGCTGCGCCGCGACGGCCCAGAAGGTGGTGGTGCGGGTGCTGAATATCTCCTGGGGCGAGATCTGCGCGGATTTCGACCGCGCTTCGGATTTCGACCAGAGCCAATTGTTCGGCAAGATCTATAGCGAAGAATTCGGGATGCCCGGCGGCCAGCCCTATGGCGTGTTGCTGTGCGATTACCAGGTGCAGCACCGCCCCACGGCCGATCATCCCACCGACGATGTGGCCGCGCTCGCCGGGCTTGCCGGGGTCGCCGCCGCCGCCTTTGCGCCGGCCATCCTTGGCGCTTCCCCACGCATGCTCGGCCTCGACAGCTTTTCCGAGCTGAGCCATCTGCCGAGCCTTGGCGGGCTTTATCGCGGGGCCGAATACGCGCGGTTCGAACGGCTGCGCGCCACCGAGGATGTGCGCTTCCTCGGGCTTGCTCTGCCCCGCGTGCTGATGCGCAAGCCCTATGGGCGGGACGGGGTCAGCGGTGTCAGCTTTCGCTATCGCGAGGACCTGCGGGGCCTCACCGAGGATGACCTGTGCTGGGGCAGCGCTGTCTATGCCTTCGGCGAGGTGCTCATCCGCGCGTTCGACCTGCACGGCTGGTTCGCCGACATCTGCGGGACACAGCGCGACGTGATCGACCACGGCCTCGTCACCGGCATCGAGGCGCCAAGCGCGGAAACCGACGCGCCGGGGGTGGTCGAGCGTTTCGGCAGCGAGCTTGCCCTTGCCAACCAGACCGAGTTCGACCTCTGGCAGATGGGCTTCATGACCATCAACGTCTGCAAGGACACGCCCTATCTGGTGTTCCATTCCAGCCCGTCGATCCAGAAGGTGCCCCAGGGCGGATATTCCGCGACCAATGTGAATGCCCGCCTCTCGGCCATGCTGCGCTACATTTTGTGCGTCTCGCGCTTTGCCCATTACGTGAAGGTGAAGATCCGCGACCGGATCGGCGCCTATGTCAGCGCCGACGCCTGCGAGCGCGATCTGCAGGCCTGGCTGCATTCCTATTGCCTCGGCAATGACGATGCCGGCCCCGACATGAAGGCCCGCTTCCCGCTGCGCGAAGCGCGCGTCGAGGTGCGCGCGGTGCCGAGCCGGCCGGGCACGTTCGCCTGCGTTATGCATCTACGGCCGCATTTCCAGCTCGATCAGATCTTCACCACCTTCAAGCTCGTCACCGATGTGGCCCTCGCCGCATCGCGCACCGGTTGAACCGACGCCCAGGAGACGCCCCATGACCCTTTCTGCGCTGAAGATTTTCGAAGCCGGCCGGCTCGCCGATGCCATCGCCGCCGCCAATGAGGAGGTGAAGGCCGCCCCGCAGGATATCCAGCGGCGCAGCCAGCTTGCCGAATTCCTCTGCATCTCCGGCGATCTGGAGCGGGCCGAGCGGCAGTTCGATGCCATCGCCACCCAGGACCCGACCACCGCCGTGCGCGTCGCGGCGCTGCGCCAGCTGGTGCGTGCCGACATGGCGCGCCGCCAGGTGTGGACCGAGGGCCGCATGCCCGAATTCGCCGGCACCCCGCCCGAGCATGTCACCTTGCGCCTGGAAGCCCTGATGCATCTGCGCGCCGGCCGCGCCGCCGAGGCGGGCGCCTGCCTTGCCCGCGCCGAGGAGGCCCGACCAGTGGTGAGCGGCACCCATAACGGCGTTGCGTTCGAGGATTTCCGCGATCTCGACGATCTCACCGCCGGCATTTTCGAAGTGCTGACGGTGACCGGCAAATATTTCTGGATCCCGCTGGAGCAGGTGGAGGAGGCGGTGTTCACGGTGCCCGCCCGTCCGCTCGACAGCGCGTGGCGCACGGTGCAGATGAGCGTGCGCGGCGGGCCGGAAGGTGAGGTCGTGGTCCCCGCCACCTATCCGCATCTCTCCGGCACCCTGCGCGAGGCGCTGCGGCTCGGCCGCGAGACCGATTGGGTGGAAGATGCCGGCGGCTTCGTCTCCGGCCAGGGGCTGCGCTGCTTCCTGGTGGGAGAGGACAGCGTCTCCGTGCTCGACATGCGCGATCTTCAGTTCACCCAGGCGGTCAGCGCACAGCGGGAAGCCCCCGCCGCATGACGCGCCCCGAGCACCTTGCCCCGCTCGGCCTGTCGCTGGTGGACCGTCTCCTCGACGCGGAGCGGCCCACCGTGGCCGCGTTCCGCGACGGGCTGCGCCGCGATCTTGAGGAATTGCTCAATACCGACCGGCGGGTGATCGGCTGGGCCGCCGATCTCACCGAGCTGGACACATCTCTGGTCAATTTCGGCATCATGTGCCTGTCCACGGTCAACCTCTCCACCGAGCAGCGGCGTGCGCAGGTGGTGGAGGAGATTGGCGAGATCATCCGGCATTGGGAGCCGCGGCTGGAAAACATGCGGGTCAGCGCGGTGCCCAATGTGGATTCGAGCGACCGCTCCCTGCGCATGCGCATCGAGGCGGAGATCATGATCGAGCCTTCGCCGGAACCGATGGTGTTCGACACTCTCATCGACCCGCTCGGCAACACCGTGTCCCTCACGAGTGCGCGCAGTGACTGACGATCTGCTGTCCTATTACAACCGCGAGATGGCCTATCTCCGGCAGATGGCGGGCGAATTCGCCAGCGCCAATCCCAAGATCGCGGGCCATCTGCGCCTGTCGGGCGATGCCATCGACGATCCCCACGTGGCCCGGCTGATGGAGGGCGTCGCCTTCCTGAACGCCCGCATCGGCCGCAAGCTGGATGACGAATTCCCCGAGCTGGTGAATGCGCTGCTGGAGGTGCTCTACCCCCATTATCTCGCGCCCATTCCCTCCATGGCGACGGTGCAGTTCCAGCCCAAGGCGGAGATGGCCGGGCCGCAGCTGATCCCGGCCGACACCGAGCTGGAATCGGAAGCCGTCCAGGGCGAGGTCTGCCGCTTCCGCACCCGCTATCCCGTGACGCTGTGGCCGATCGCGCTGTCGGATGCCGCCATGACCGGGCGTCCGCTGGTGGCGCCGGTGAATCCGGCGGCCGAGGGCGCGGCGGCGGTGCTACGCCTCTCGCTCGCCTGCACCACGCCGGGGGTCACCTTCACCCAGCTTCAGCCGGACAAGCTGCGGGTCTATCTGCGCGGTCAGCCGCATCAGGTCTACGCCCTGCAGCAATTCATCTTGAACAATACCTTGTCCATCGCCCTGGCGGACGGGGCGGGCGACCCGAACCCGGTGATCCTGCCGCCGAGCGCGGTCTCGCCGGTGGGGTTCGCCGCAGAAGACAACATGCTGCCCTACCCGCCCCAGTCGCAGCACGCCTATCGCCTGCTCACCGAATTCTTCGTCTTCCCCGAGAAGTTCCTGTTCTTCGACATCGACCTCTCGGCCAAGGTGCTGCGCGATGCCGGCGCGGCCATGGATGTGTTCTTCTATTTCGATCGCACCGACGTGACGCTGGAGCGCACGGTCTCCAAGGATCTGTTCGCGCTCGGGTGCACCCCCATCATCAATCTGTTCCCCCAGCGGGCGGAGCCGATGATGGTGTCGCGGAACCGGTTCGAGCATCGCGTCATTCCCGATGCGCGCCGGCAGAATGTGCTGGAGGTGCATTCGCTTCTCTCCGTGGTCGGCACCGATGGCGCGGGCGAGCAGCGGCCGGTACTGCCGTTCTATGCCCGCCGCCGGGGCGGGCATGAGGTGAACGCGCCGGCCTATTGGGCCGCCTCCCGCCGGCCGGCCGGTGGGCGCGATCCCGGCACGGAAGTGTTCCTCTCCTTCGTCGATCTCAATCGCGACACGGCTGGCGAAACCGATTGGGTGGTGTCGCTGGAGACCTTGTGCCTCAACCGCGATCTGCCCTCAAAACTGCCCTATGGCGGCGGGCATCCCTATCTCAAGCCGGTGCACGGCATCGGCACCGTCGGCGAGATCACCTGCATCTCCCCGCCGACCCGCACCTTGCGTCTCGGCGCGGGGCAAAGACAGGCCGGCGCGGGGAACAGGCACCGGTGGGAACTGGTCTCCCATCTCCTGCTCAATCACCTCTCCATCTCCGGGCCGCATGGGCTGGAGGCGCTGAAGGAGATCCTGCGGCTCTATGATTTCCGCGATTCCGCCGAAAGCTATCGCCTGATCGACGGCATCGTGGCGCTGAGCGCGCAGCGCGGCACGGCGCGCGCGCCGGTGCGGCCGGGGGATGTCGCCTGGGGCGACGCCATCTGCCGGGGCATCGACATCGGCATCGAGTTCGACCCGGCGAATTTCAGCGGCAGCTCCATGTTCCTGTTCGCCATGGTGCTGGATCAATTCTTCGGCCTCTACGCCTCCATCAATTCCTTCACGCGGCTGACCGCCACGATCAAGGGACAGTCAGGGATCCTTCGCACATGGCCCGCGCGCGCCGGATACCGCCCGCTACTGTAATCGAACAGCTCCTCGCCGAGCCGGAGAGCTTCGATCTGATCCAGGCGGTGCGGGTGCTGGAGCGGCGCTGGCGTGTCCGGCAGGAGCCGCGCCACGAGCAGCGCGGCGCCTGGTCCTCGGTCTTCGGCGATGAACGGGACGTGCCGCTCGATGCGGTGCGGTTCCTCGGGGAACCCTCCCTCAAATATCCCATCGCCACCGTCACCCGCGCCACGGCGCCCGAGGGTGAGGGGCCGGTGCAGCTCACGGTCGCCTTGTTCGGCCTCATCGGGCCGCTCGGCGTGATGCCCTACGGCTACACCAATCTTGCCACTCAGAGCCTGCACGAGAAGAATCCCGCCTTCGCCGCTTTCCTGGATATTTTCCAGCACCGGGCGGTGACCCAATTCTATCGCGCCTCGACCAAATATCGCCTTGCGGTCTCCCACGAACAGCGCCGCCCCAAGGCGCCCGATCCGTTCGCCACCGCGCTCCGGGCCTTGGTGGGCCTCAGCCCGACGGCGCTGCACGATTGTCTTGCGGTGGCCGATGATGTGATCTTGCATCATGCGGGCCTGTTCGCCGCCCAGTCGCGCCCCATGTCCGGACTTGAGGCGCTGCTGGTGAACGAACTGGCGCATGATGTCTCGATCCTGTCGTTCGTGGGCGGCTGGCTTGGCGTTGCACCATCCGAACAGACCCGGCTGCCGTTCCCCGGCGCACCCGGGGGCCTGCATTGCCGGCTTGATTCCAGCGCCATGCTGGGGTCGCGTGCCTGGGTGGCGCAGGATTGCTTCCGCGTGGTGATCGGCCCGGTGGACCGCGCCGGCCTCCAGGAGCTTCTGCCCGGCGGCCCGGAATCCAATCGCATCGTCGATCTGGTGCGGCTCTATTGCGGGCTGGAATTCGATTTCGAGATCAACGTCATCATCAAGGCCGGGGCGGTGCCGCCTGCGCGCCTTGCCGGTGGGTCGCACGATCCCGGCGCCGCGCGCCTCGGGCAGACCGCCTGGGTGCTCTCCGCACCGAGCCCCATCGACCGCTCGGACGCCATCTTCCCCGCCGGCGGGTTCGCCTGACCCTGCCGTTTATCTCCTCCCGATCGAAGCGAAACGCACCTCTCATGACTTCCTGGGCTTCCGGCTATGTCAGCGACATCGAATATCTTCCCGGCCTCTATGTGGAGCAGGCACCGGGGCATCTGATCCTGGCCTGCCTCATCAATGGCATCGAACCGCCGTTGCTCGGCGAGACGTTCGATTATTGCGAATTGGGATGCGGGCAGGGCGTGACGGCCAATGTGATTGCCGCTTCCAATCCTCGGGCACGGGTCGTGGCGGTGGACTTCAACCCCGCCCATATCGCCCGCGCGGGCGGCGTCGCGCGGGCGGCGGGGCTTGAGAATGTGGATTTCCTCGAACTGAGCTTCGAGGAAATGCTCGATCCGGAAAAAGCCGATCTGCCGGCGTTCGACATGGTGACGCTGCACGGCGTGTGGTCCTGGGTCAGCGCCGAACATCGGGCCGCCATTACGGCCTTCCTCGCAAGGCGGGTGAAGCCGGGCGGCATTGTCTCGCTCAGCTATAACGCCATGCCCGGCTGGACCGCGCTGCTGCCGCTCCAGCGGCTGATGCTGGAACATGCCGCGCTGAGTCCCGAGCGCAGCGACGTCCAGGTGCTGCATGCGCTGGACTTCGCCGAACGCCTGCAAAAGGCGGGCTCCGGCGTGCTGGGTTCGCAAACCCTGATCGAGCAATTGCGCGCCGGTTCGGCCAAGCATGCGGGCGATGAGAAAGCGGTCTATCTCGCCCATGAATATCTCAATGCCAATTGGCAGCCGCTCTATCACATGGACACCGCGCGGCTGCTCGCAGAAGCCAAGCTGACCTATGTCGGCGCGGCGACGCTGACCGAGAATTTCCCCGATCTCGCGTTCAACCCGGCCCAGCGGGAGATTCTGGCGGGCGTGCCGGCGGGTCCGCTGCGGGAGAGCGTGAAGGATTACCTCGTCAACCGGCCGTTCCGCCGCGACATCTATGTGCGCGGCGCCCGTCGGATGCCGGATGCGGTGCGCGATGCCCGGCTGCGGGACTTTGGCCTGGCGCTCAGCGTGCCGCTGGCCGACACCAAGACCGCCCTCGACGTGCCAGCGGGCAAGGCGCAACTGGAAGCGCGCTTTTATCAGCCGGTGTTCGAGGCGCTGGCCGCGCGGCCCCATACGCTCGGCGAACTGGCCGATCTGCCGGCGTTGCGCGGACAGGAGGGCGGCCCCTCCTTGGTGGAGATGGCGGGGATCCTGGTGGGGTCCGGTCAGGCCTTGCCGGTGCCGTTCGGCCTGTCGGTCGAGGCCAGCCCGGCGAGCCGTGCCCTCAACCGCGCGGCGGTGCTGGAAGTGGCGGAAAAGCGGGCCAAGACGGCGGTGGTTGCAGCTCCGCTCACCGGCTCGGGCCTCACGCTCACCACGATGGAATCGCTGGTCTATGACGGTCTTGCCAATGGCGTGCCGGGGGAGCTTCCCGCGCTGCTTGCCCATGCGCAGGCCCGCATGGCGCAAGGGGCCGTGCCGCTGATGCGCGAAGGCAAGCGGATCGAGGATCCCGCCGAAACCCAAGCCGCCATTGCCGAGGGCGTGCACTGGTGTTTCGAGAACCGTCTGCCGTTCTGGCGCCAAGTTGGCGCAATCTAAGCGGGCGCGATCTGAGCGATACGCGAAACAAAAAAGCCCTCCCCGGCGGGGAGGGCTTCAGCCTTGCGATGGGCGTGGCGGTCAGCGAACGATGATGTTCTTGAACTGCCAGGGGTCTTCCAAGTCGATGTCTTCCGGGAACAGTTCCACCCGCTTGGTGAGCGGGGTCCAGTCGGTATAGGTGCCCTTCACCTCGCCGAGATAGGGCGCCTGCACTTCCAGGCAACGGCGGAAGTCCATTTCGTCGGCTTCGACGATGCCGGCTTGCGGATTTTCCAGCGCCCACACCATGCCCGCGAGCACGGCCGAGGTCACCTGCAGCCCGGTCGCGTTCTGGTAGGGGGCAAGCTCCCGCGCTTCCTCGATGGAGAGGTGCGAGCCGTACCAATAGGCATTCTTGGCGTGGCCGTAGACCAGCACGCCCAATTCGTCGCGGCCGTCGACGATTTCGGTCTCGTCGAGGATCTTCCAGGACGATTGCTGCACGCCGCCATTGCCGAACATCTCGTGCAGCGACAGCACCGCGTCGTTGCACGGGTGGTAGGCGTAATGGCAGGTCGGTCGGTAGACCACGTTCGCCCCGTCGCGCACGGTGAGATAATCGGCGATGGAGATCGACTCGTTGTGCGTGACCAGATAGCCGAACTGCGGCCCCGGGGTCGGGGTCCAGCTGCGCACGCGGGTGTCCGCGCCCGGCCGCATCAGATAGATGGCGGCGCCGCAGCCGGAGGCATGGGTGCGCCCGTCGGGGGGAAGCTGCTTCTCGTGGGTGCCCCAGCCGAGTTCGGCCGGCTGCAGGCCCTCGGAGACGAAGCCTTCCACCGACCAGGTATTGACGAACACGTCGGCCGGCTTCGGCTTGTCGGCGCTCTGGGTGTCGCGCTCGGCGATATGGATGCCCTTCACGCCGAGGGCGCGGGCGAGCTGCGCCCATTCCTCGCGGCTGGCGGGTTCCGGCCGGTCGAGGCCGGTGTCGGCGGCGATGTTCAGCAGCGCCTGCTTGACGAACCAGGACACCATGCCCGGATTGGCGCCGCAGGTGGAGACGGCGGTGGGGCCGCCGGGCGAGCGGCGGCGGGCATCCAGCAGGCCCTCGCGCAGCGCATAATTGGAGCGCGCCTCGGGGCCGAGCGTGTTGTCGAAATAGAAGCCCTTCCAGGGCTCGATGACCGTATCGACATAGAGCGCGCCGATTTCCCGGCACAATTCCATGATCGCGATCGACGACACGTCCACTGAGAGATTGACGCAGAAGCCGCGCCCGCCGCCCGCCGTCAGCAGGGGGGTGAGCAGGTCGCGATAGTTTTCGGCGGTCACCTCCGACTGGATGAAGCGGATGCCGCGTTCGTCCAGCAGGGCCCGGTCCTTGTCCACGGGGTCGATAACCACGAAGCGGGATTTATCGAATTCGAAGTGGCGCTCGATGAGCGGCAGCGTGCCGCGACCGATCGACCCGAAGCCGATCATCACAATGGGTCCATCGATTTTCGCGTGAACCGGCCATTGGCTCATAATGGGGACTACTCCTCGTCAACACCCAGGTTCGGGCGCGGGGGC
Organism: Roseixanthobacter psychrophilus; assembly: GCF_043195195.1. NCBI lineage: Bacteria > Pseudomonadati > Pseudomonadota > Alphaproteobacteria > Hyphomicrobiales > Xanthobacteraceae > Roseixanthobacter > Roseixanthobacter psychrophilus. Next base: position 55,288 of record NZ_JBAFWT010000005.1, on the reverse strand, counting down.
ACCATGCGGACGGGCGCCGTCCGCGTCAACCGCGCAGCTCCGCAAAAGCAAGGCGGGTCAACGATTTCCCGACATGGAAGCGTCATAAAATCCGGATCGCGGCGGGCGGAGCGCGGCGCATATGCCGCCGGGCGGGATCGGAGAAGCGGCCCGCGAGGTGTTTTTCGCCTGAAAAGAAACCTACCCCCATTTCCCCCTTCTCCCTCCTAACCCTCCCCCGCACGCGGGAGAGGGAACATCGGTGGTGCGGGATGGAGGGAGGGATGAGAGAGGGATGAGAGAGGGGGCCGCGAAGCCTGCCTCAGTCGCTGGCGAGGATGTGGTTGCGCACCAGGGGATAGACTTGCCCGGCCCATTTGCGGCCGCTGAACACGCCGTAATGGCCGACGCCCGCCTGCATGTGGTGGCGCTTGCGGTGAGGGCGCAGACCTGAGCAGATGTCCTGTGCGGCCATGGTCTGGCCGATGGAGCAGATGTCGTCGCGCTCGCCCTCCACGGTGAGCAAAGCGGTGCGGCGGATGGCCTTGAAATCAATGGGATTGCCGCGATAGGTCAATTCGCCCTTCGGCAGCAGATAATCCTGGAACACGTATTTCACGGTCTCCAGGTAGAATTCCGAGGCGAGATCCAGAACGGCGAAATACTCGTCGTAGAAATGCTTGGTGCTCTCGGCCTTTTCCATCTCGCCGGCAGCGAGATTTTCGTACAGCTCCATATGCGCCTTCACATGCCGGTTCAGGTTCATGCTGACGAAGGCGGTCAATTGGATGAAGCCGGGATAGACCTTGCGGCCGGCGCCCTTGAAGCCCATCGGCACCGTGGCGATGAGGTTTTTCTCGAACCATTCGATGGGTTTCGACGTGGCGAGGTCGTTCACCTTGGTGGGATTGATTCGGCAGTCGATGGGGCCGGCCATCAACGTCATGGAGCGGGGATAGGCTGGGTTGCCCTCCTGCGCCATGATGGCGACGGCAACCAGAACCTGCACGCAGGGTTGACACACCCCCAGGATGTGGCAGCCCGGCCCCATGAATTCCAGGAACTTGATGATGTGCTCGACGTAATCGTCGAAGCCGAACGCCCCGTGCTCCAGCCCGACATCGCGGGCATTGTGCCAATCGGTGATGTAGACGTCGTGGTCGGGCAGGAGGGTCTTCACCGTGCCCACCAGCAGCGTCGCGAAATGGCCGGAGAGCGGCGCCACCACGAGCACGCGCGGCTGCGGCACCGCGGTGTCCTTCTTGAAGTGCAGCAGCGTGCCGAAAGGCAGCACATGGGCCACCTCCTCGGTGACCTCCACTTCCTGGTTGCCGACCATGGTGCTGGGGATGCCGAACGGCAGCCGCGCGTGGCTGAGCCCGGCACGCTCCACCATTTCGAACGCGGCCGAAAGTTGTCGAGCGCCGGCGCGCATGCTCTCGGTGCTGAACAACGAGAGGAAGGAACTGTCGAGCGCGCGCCGGGCCATATGCGCCCCGAAGCGCAAGGGTTCCATCAGGTCGGACTGGGTCTGGTACGCGAGGTACATCATGACGCCCTTCGCTGCCTTATTTTGGGGGCCTGCGTCGTGGAAGCGGTCCTGGAAGAGAGAGTGTCTGTCATTGCGTTTGAACGCCCCTTACCCGCTTAGCGCGTAAAACCGAAATCCAAGCCGGCTTGGATTTCAACCCGTCCGAAAGAGCTAAGGCTTTGGCCCAATTTCGCTTCTATGCCTTCCCTAGCGCCCCGATCGGATGTAATTCTAAAAGGATATTGGAGCGGGGGGTGGTGCATTGCAACACACAACCGCTAAGATTGCTCCAGATGCCTTCGAGCCAGCGGTGATGTTCATGAGCACCCTCACCATTTCGAGCAAAAACTACTCCTCCTGGTCCCTGCGCGGCTGGCTGCTGTGCAAGATGGCGGGCCTCGCGTTCGAGGAGGAGCGGGTGCCGGTGGACGACCCGGACGCGAAGGCCGAACTGCTGCTGCTGTCCCCCTCCTTCCTCGTGCCGCGCCTGGTGCATGAGGGCGTGACCGTGTGGGATACGCTGGCCATCGCCTCCTATCTCAACGAAGTCTTCCCCGAAGCCCAACTGCTGCCCGCCGACCGCGCGGCGCGGGCGCATTGCCTCTCGATCTCCGGCGAGATGCATTCCGGCTTCGCCAACATGCGCTCGGCGCTGCCGATGAACATGAAGGCCTATTTTCCCGGCTTCAAGGTGTGGGCCGGCGCCCAGGCCGACATCGAGCGCATCCTCGCCATCTGGCGCGGCTGCTTCGCCGCCCATGGCGGCCCCTACCTGATGGGGGCGAACGTCACGCTGGCGGACGCCATGTATGCGCCGGTGTGCTCGCGCTTCTCCACCTATGATGTCGCGCTCGACGCCGCCTGCGCCGCCTATCGCGATCGCATCATGGCCCATCCCCTCATGCAGGAATGGATCGCCGGAGCGAAGAGCGAGCCGGAGGAGCTGGAGGAACTGGACGTCGAGTTCTGAAAGGGCCCGCGCGCCGGCTCATTCGCCTGGCGCGCGCAGATAGGCGAGCAGGCGCCGGGCATAGGCGGGCAGCACGTCCTCGCGCCGCACCGCGATCACCAGGGTGCGGCGAGCCCAGGGCTCGTCCAGCGGAACGAAGACGAGGGCATGGCTCTCCCGCAATTGCTGCGCCACCGCCGCGGGGATCACCGCGATGCCCACATGGGCCTCGATGTGCGGCCCCACCATGGTGGCCATGGCGGCGAACCCGTTCACCCGCACGCGATACTTGAGCGCCCCGCCGGCCCGCACGGCATTGCGTTCCACCAGGCTCTGCAGGCCGTTGCCCTCGGGCAGGCCGACGAACGGCTCCTCCAGTACGTCGGCGATGCGCAGGCTCGCGCGTTCGCAGAGGGGATGATCGCGCGGCAAGGCGACCACCAGCCGGTCCTCCCGGTAGCGGGTCAATTGCAGTCCCGAGGTGTCGGCGGCATCGGAGGTGATGCCCATGTGGATCAGCCCCTCGACGAGCGCCTGGGCGATCTGCCCGCTCGGCCGTTCCTCCAGGTCCATGTCGATGCTGGGATTGGCGACGAGGAAGCGGGCGAGGTCCGCCGACAGGCCGTGGCCGAAGGAGGCGGTGTTGCACCACAGGCGAACGTGGCCCTTAAGCCCCTTGCCGTAGCCGGCGAGTTCGCCCCGCATGCGTTCGCTCTGCGCCAGCATGAGGCGGGCATGGTGCACCAGGGCTTCGCCCGCCGGCGTCGCGGCCACGCCCGCGCGGCTGCGTTCCAGAAGGGGGGTGCCGATCTCCGCCTCCATGTCGCGGATGCGGGCGCTGACGGAGGCCAAAGCGAGATGGGCGCGGGCCGCCCCCGCCGTGAGGCTTCCTGCCTCCACCACATTCAGGAAAAGCCGCAGGTCGGAGAGATCAAGGCGCATCCCGGAAGACTAACCTTCGGATCACCCGAAGGCTAGCGCGTGGAACTTCCAGATTGCCCAGGCGCCGTGGACCCATCATGTTCGCGCCCATGTCCGACTCGTCTCTCATCACCGTCCTCTTCATCGCCTTCGCATTGGTCCTCGCGGGCGTCGTGAAGGGCGTCATCGCCATGGGCCTGCCGACCATTGGCGTCGGCCTGTTGAGCATCGTCATGCCGCCGTCCCACGCGGCGGCGATGATCATCGTCCCGGCGACGGTGACAAACGTGCTGCAGCTGTTCAGCGGCCCGCGCATCCTGCCCAATGCGAAGCGGTTCTGGGCGCTGCTTCTCACGCTGATGACGGGAACGCTGGTTGGTGGCTATTGGCTCGGCGGTCTCAGCTCCCATTGGGCGCCGCCGTTGCTGGGCCTGACCCTGCTGGTCTATGGCATGCTCGGCCTACGCTCGATCCATTTCCATACCCCCACTGCCTGGGAGGGATGGCTGTCGCCGGCGATCGGCCTTGCTTCCGGATTCCTGACCGGCACCACGGGCGTAACGGTCATGCCGTCCGCGCCCTATCTGCAATCCCTGGCGCTGGACCGGGAAGACCTGATCCAGGCGCTCGGCCTCACCTTCACCGTGGCGAACTTCACCCTCGCCTTCGCCCTCACCGGCGGCGATGCCCCGCTGGCCGATCCACACGCGGTGATGCTGTCGCTGGTGGCGCTGGTGCCGGCGCTGATCGGTATGGAAATGGGTCGGCGCATGCGCCTCACCTTCTCGCCCGCGACCTTCCGCACATGCTTCTTCGCCGGCCTGCTGGGGCTGGGCCTATTCATGGTCGCCCGCAGCCTGTTCCTGTGACCGGCATCGCCGGGCGAACCCCGGCCGGAGGCCGGGGCGCCGACGTCAGTCCTCAATGCGGTGCACGTCGTGGATGACGATGGCCTTGCTCTTGTCCGGCTTCGCCAGCCATTCGGGATGGCGCAGGGTCTTCACCGTATCCTCGAACCCCGAAGCCCAATGGTCGCGCATGGAGGTGCCCGAGAATTCGTAGTCCTTGAAATCGCGCTCGTAATCCTTCTCCTGATAGATCAGGTGGCAGATGTTGACCGTGCCGGATCGCTCGTAATCGGCGATTACCCGCTGGTCCTCCTCGGTGCGCAACTGCTCGGGAATGCGCAGCACCGCCTCTGCGTGCTTGGTGCGCAGAAGCTGGACGCGGCGGAACAGATCGGTGGTGTAGCGCGTGCGGCTGGAATAGCCGATGTCCTTTTGCCGCTCGATCACCTGGAACATGTCGCGCGGCAGGTCGCCGCGCGCACTGAACAGGTCCACCTGGAACACCAGCGCGCCCGGATGGTCCGGCTGATCCAGCAGCCATTGCAGCGGGGTGTTGGAGACCACGCCGCCATCCCAGTAATATTCGCCGTCGATGCGCACCGGCGGGAAGGCCGGTGGCAACGCGCCGGAGGCCATCACGTGCTCGGGTCCGATGCGGTGGGTGGTGTTGTCGAAATAAATGAAGTTGCCGGTGCGCACGTTGGTGGCGCCGACGGAAAAGCGCTTCTGCCGGCTGTTGATGAGGTCGAAATCCACCAGCCTCACGAGGGTCTCGCGCAACGGGGAGGTGTCGTAGAGGCTGGTGGCACCCTCCGCCCCGGTCGGCAGAAGCCAGGGGTTGGGCCAGCGCGGCTTGAAGAAGCCCGGCTGTCCCAGGTTGATGGTGGCGTAGGAACTCATCTGGTTGCGCAGGGCGCGGAAGATGTCGCCGTCGGGGGTAAACGGCCAGATCTTGCGGCCGGAGACCGTCTCCCAGAATTCCCTAAGGTGCGGAATACGGTTTTCCGGCGTGTTGCCGGCGATGATTGCGGAATTGATGGCGCCGATGGAGACACCGGAGATCCAGTTCGGCTCGGCGCCCGCAACCGACAGCGCCTCATAGACGCCGGCCTGGTAGGCCCCGAGCGCGCCGCCGCCCTGGAACACCAGGGCGATGCGCTCGTAATCCTTGACGATGTCGCTGATGTCGTCGGGGTTCTCACAAATCCGCGTGTGCATGTCTTTCCCCATCCAGCTGTGCCGGCCAGCGGCCCCGATCCGCGCGCCGGGCCGGCGGGCGGATTGCCCGGCCGGACCTGCCATTCTCATTTGAAGAAGGCCGAATCAGGCACCGGAGCGCAAGCGCTGCATTGGCACCTGGGGTTCGATCACTTCGGTTCGGTCATGTAATCGTAGACGACCTCGCCCATGCCGAGCGTGAGATCGGCGCGCAGGTGCAGGGCGGAGACAACTTCCAGCACCGGCAGCTTGGCGACATCGGCCATCACGTGCGGATAGAGGCCAAGGGCCGCCGGGCCGGTCCAGCATTCCTTGAGCTGGATGTCTTCCAGATAATAGCGCACCAGCTCGCAGATGCGTGGCGTGGCGTCCACATGGGGGATGATCTTGATGAGGAAGCTCGGGGTCTTCAGGGCGGCGAGCACCGCCTCTTTGTCGGCCTGCTTGTGCTTGTAGCCCATGGTGGCTTCAACGCACAGGGTCTTGCCGTAGTGCAGGCGGCCGACCAGGACGTCCTTTTCCACTTCCATCTTGGGGTGGGCATACTTCTTGGGGAAGCCCCACAGCTCGCGACCGCCGGCGATCGGCGCCTCATCGTCGAGATACATGGAATGGACGTAGCCGCCCTCGACCCCGTTGAACTTCACGGGGATCACCTGTCCGGTCTCGGTATAGTCGCCGAAGCCGGTGGAATCCGGCATGCGGATGAATTCGTACTTCACCAGGGGCTCGTAGACTTCGAGCGGCTCGGGCACCACGCGGCGCAGAGCCTCGATGTCGGTGCGGTAGGTGACGATCATGAACTCGCGGTCGAAGAAGCGATAAGGTCCCGGCGGATAGGCGGGATTCGTCAGGGGCATGGAGTAGGCGTTGCGGCGAACGTCCTCGATCTTCATGGAGCATCTCCGACCGGCATGGTGCATCTCGCGCCTGCGAGATGACGCTGACGTTAGCCGATAGCTCTTCGACGTGACAGCCCCGCGACGATTACGGTTCCGCAATGGTGGCGCAAGATGGGCGGCGATCGGCGCACCCAACCGCAGCCGGCTCAGAACTCCAGCAGGCCGGCGCTGCCGCCCGTCGTGCCGAAGGCCACGGCCCCGCCATCCTTGCGCCAGCCGATGGCGGAGACCGGCGAGGCATCGGGGGCGCGCAGCAGGATCTCGGCCCCGTCGGTCAGGCGCACCATCAGCACCATGCCGTCGTCATAGCCGCAGGCCATCACCGGGTCCTTGGGATGGCACGCCACCATGGTGACGCGTCCGCCACTGGCGGAGGGCGCCTGCATGGAGGGCTGCTTGCCGATCGGCCCATCCTTGGTGGCGAACGGCCACAGCACCACTTCGGTCGAGCCGGAGGACGCCAGCCATTTGCCGTCATGGGTGAATTCGAAGCTCTTCACCCGCGCAGGGTAGCCGGTCATGCGCATATGGGCGCCGTCGGCGAGGCGCCAGCCGTGCAGCGCGGGCTCCTGCATGGTGGTGATGATGAAGCGTCCGTCCGGCGAGAAGGCCACGCCGAGATGGGAGCCCTTCCATTCCAGCAGCTCGGGCTTGGCGTCCGCTGCGTTCGGATACCACAGGCTCACGCCGCCGTAATGCGCGACAGCCACCCGCAACCCCTTGGGCGCAAAGGCGAGGCCGCCGACCGTGGAGGGCGCTTCAAAGCGCCGTGCTTCGCCCTTCGCGGGAACCAGATGGGCGGTCTTGCCGGCGGAAAAGGCGACCGAGCCATCCGGACCGAGGGCGATGCGGTCGATCCAGCGGCCTTTGTGCGCGGCGATGGTTTTCGTTTCGCCGCCGGCCAGCAGTTCCATCACCTTGCCGTCGTCGCCGCCGGTGACGAGCCGCTGTCCGTCGCCGGCGGCGCACAGCACCACGCCGTCGTGCAGCGCCAGCGTCCGGGGCGTATCGGCCACCAGGGTTGCGGTGCCGGTCTCGGCGATGAACACGCAGGTGCCGCGCAGGAATGCGGCGGAGGCGGTCGCCCCGTCGAGGGCGAAGGTGCGCACCTTGTCGGTGAGCGAAGACGGCGTGGACGGCATTTCGGGCGACATTCCATGAGGCGGTCGAATGCCGCCTTCATAAGCCAAGGCTTCGGGCTTGTCCCGCCATGCGGTATGGCCCGGGGCGTCCGCGATGCCGCGCCTCTGGATTTCGCTGCCGATTGATGGCCTAAGGGGCTGTCCCCTCCTAGCCAGCAGTCCATGTTCGACACCCGCTTGCCCATCGACGAGGTTCTCCCCGCCCTCACCGCGACGCTGCGCGAGCGGGCGAGCGCTGTGCTGGTCGCGCCCCCGGGCGCCGGCAAGACCACGCGGGTTCCCTTGGCGCTGATGCACGAACCGTGGGTCGGCGGTCGGCGCATCCTGGTGTTGGAGCCGCGGCGGCTCGCGGCGCGCGCCGCCGCCCATCGCATGGCCCAGACCCTTGGCGAGCGGGTGGGGGAGCGGGTCGGCTACCGGGTGCGGCTGCGCGCGGAAGTCTCGAAACGCACCCAGATCGAGGTGATCACAGAGGGTGTCTTCACCCGCATGATCCTTGATGACCCGGAATTGTCGGGCGTCGCCGCCGTACTGTTCGATGAATTTCACGAACGCAGCCTCGATGCCGATCTCGGGCTCGCGCTGGCGCTCGAATCCCAGAGCGCGTTGCGGGAAGATTTGCGTCTTCTGCCCATGTCGGCCACGCTCGATGGCGCCCGTGTCGCCGCGTTGCTGGGCGGGACGGGCGAGCCGGCGCCGGTGGTGGAGAGCGCGGGCCGCGCCTTTCCGGTCACCACCCATTATCTCGGCCGCGATGCTCGTGCGCCCATCGATGCCCAGATGGCCGAGGCGGTGCGCTCCGCCCTTGCCGCCGAACGCGGCTCCGTTTTGGCCTTCCTGCCGGGGGCAGGGGAAATTCGCCGCACCGAAAACCTGCTGCGCGCGCAGGTGCGCGATCCTTCCGTCGATATCGTGCCGCTCTATGGCGCGCTGGATTCCGCCGAGCAGGATCGCGCGGTGCTGCCCGCGCCCGCCGGGCGGCGCAAGGTGGTGCTCGCCACCTCCATTGCCGAGACCAGCCTGACCATTGAGGGGGTACGGGTGGTGGTGGATTGCGGGCTTGCCCGGGTGCCGCGCTTCGAGCCGGATGTGGGGCTGACACGGCTTGAGACCGTCCGCGTCTCGCGCGCCGCCGCCGACCAGCGGCGCGGCCGCGCCGGGCGCACCGAGCCTGGCGTGTGCTATCGCTTGTGGGGCGAAGGTGAGACCGCCAGCCTGCAACCTTTCGCAACGCCGGAAATCCTCGCCGCCGACCTCTCCGGCCTGGTGCTGGATCTTGCGGTGTGGGGCGTGCGCGATGCCCGCAGCCTCGCCTTCCTCGATCCGCCGCCTTTGCCCGCGCTCATCGAGGCGAAGGCGCTGCTGGTGCTGCTCGGCGCGCTCGACGAAGACGGCGCGGTGACGCCGCTCGGCCGCCGCATGGCGCGCCTGCCCTTGCCGCCGCGCCTCGCCCATATGGTGGTGATGGGCGCCGATGCCGGCGTGGCCGCGCTTGCCGCCGAAATCGCCGCCATCCTGGTGGAACGCGGGCTCGGCGGGGAGAGCGTGGACCTGCTGCACCGCCTGGAGGAATTTCGCCGCGACCGCTCCCGTCGCGCCGACGATGCCCGCCGCCTCGCCGTGCGCTGGGCGGAACTTGCTGGGGCCCGGTCTTCGGCCAAGGCCGAGCCGCCATCGCCCGCCGCCCTGCTGGCGCTCGCCTTTCCCGACCGGGTCGCCAAGGCGCGCGGCGATGGCACGCGCTTTCTGCTGGCCAACGGGCGCGGCGGGGTGATGGAGCCGTCCGCTGCGCTGGCCAAGGCGCCGCTTCTTGCGGTGGCCGAGATTTCCGGCCGGGCGGAAGCCGCGCGCATCTCGCTTGCCGCCGCGCTTTCGGACGAGGAGTTGGAGCGCCTGTTCGCGGCCGATATCCGATCTGGCATCGAGATCGGCTTCGATACGGAAGCCGCGGCCGTGCGGGCGCGCGAGACCCGTCGCCTGCGCGCTTTGGTGCTGGCCGACCGGCCGCGCCCGGTGCCGTCCGGCGCCGAGACCGCACGGGTTCTGGCGCAGGGCAGCGCGGCACTTGGCCTTCATCGCCTGCCGTGGACATCGGCGCTGGCGCAATGGCGCGACCGGGTGGAATTCCTGCGCCATGCGGAGGGCGAAGCGCAGGGCTGGCCCGACCTGTCCGACGAAACGCTTGGCGCCACGGCGGACATCTGGCTGGCGCCGTTTCTCGACGGCAAATCGTCCCTCGCCCAGGTCGGTGGCGGCGATCTGGGCAACGCGCTTCACGCTTTGCTGCCTTATGCGCTCGCAAGCCGGCTGGAGGCGGAGGCGCCGACCCATTTCGATGCCCCCTCCGGCTCTCGCCTGCCGATCGATTATGAAAATCCCGAAGGGCCGCTGCTGGCGGTGCGCGTGCAGGAGATGTTCGGGCTGGCCCGCCACCCCGCCATCGCCGGGGGCAAGGTGCCGCTGATCCTGTCTTTGCTCTCGCCGGCCCACCGGCCGATCCAGGTGACGCGGGACCTGCCGCAATTCTGGCACGGCTCCTGGCGCGACGTGCGGGCCGACATGCGCGGGCGCTATCCGCGCCATCCCTGGCCGGAAGATCCCGCCAATGCGGTGGCCACTCACCGCGCCAAACCGCGCGGAACCTGAGGGATGTTCGCGCCATGGCCTTCTAAAGCCGCCGGCTCAGCTTGCGTTGGCCTGCTGCTTCGTCCATCAAAAAGAGCCGGAAACAGATGGAGGTGCACGGTGCGGCCGAATCCCGAGACCCATGCGGCAATCCCGCGGGCATCACGCACCTCACCCTCCCGGATGCGGACCCTCGCGGGCGGTGCGGCTGGTCTATCGGCCGTGCTGTGCGCATCGATGGCGCAGGCCGCAGCCCCTGGCGCGGCCAGTGTGAACGGGGCGGATCTGAGCTTGCTCTGGGGCCTGCCGTTCGCGGGCATGCTCTTGTCGATTGCCCTGTTTCCGTTGCTCGCCAACCATTTCTGGCATCATCATTACGGCAAGGTGGCGCTGTTCTGGGGGGCCTGCTTTGTCATTCCGTTCGCGCTCACCTATGGCCCGGGCCTGACCCTCCAGGAAGTGGTACATACCGCTGCCCTGGAATATATTCCTTTCATAATCCTCCTGTTCTCCCTGTTCACCGTCTCCGGCGGCATATTGATCACCGGCAACATCCATGGCACGCCGCTGACCAATACGGTGATCCTCGGCTTCGGCACGGTCATCGCCAGCCTGATCGGCACCACCGGCGCCTCCATGGTGCTGATCCGCCCGCTGCTGCGTGCCAATGACAACCGCCGTCATAACGTCCATGTGGTGGTGTTCTTCATCTTCCTGGTGTCCAACATCGGCGGTTCGCTCACGCCGCTCGGCGACCCGCCGCTGTTTCTCGGCTTCTTGAAGGGCGTCAGCTTCTTCTGGACCACCACCCATTTGTTTCACGACACCGTCGTGGTGGCCGCCATCCTGCTGACCGCCTTCTACCTGCTGGATCGGTATCTCTACGCCAAGGAAGAGCCGCCGCCGCTGCGCGATCCCACCCCCGACACGGACCACGTCAATGTGCGCGGCCTGCAAAACGTGCCGCTGCTGGTCGGCATCATCGGCGCCATTCTGCTGAGCGCGCTGTGGAAGCCGGGCATCGTCTTCGACGTCTACGGCACCCGCGTGGAGCTGCAATGGGTGGTGCGCGACGTGCTGCTGATCGCCATCGCCTTCGTCTCCCTCGCCATCACCCCGCGCCTCGTGCGTGAGCGCAATGGCTTCGACTGGGAGCCGATCCGCGAGGTGGCGAAGCTGTTCGCGGCCATCTTCCTCACCATCATCCCGGTCATCGCCATCCTGCGGGCGGGGTCCACGGGCGCCCTGGCGCCGTTGGTCGATCTCGTGACCGACCCCAGCGGTCAGCCGGTGAATGTCTGGTATTTCTGGCTGACCGGCATCCTGTCGTCGTTCCTGGACAATGCGCCGACCTATCTGGTGTTCTTCAACCTTGCCGGGGGTGACGCCTACCAGCTCATGGGACCGTTGCAGGTGACGCTGGAGGCGATCTCGGCGGGCGCGGTGTTCATGGGCGCCATGACCTATATCGGCAACGCGCCGAACTTCATGGTGCTGTCGATCGCGCGGCATCGCGGTGTGAAGATGCCGAGTTTCTTCGGCTACATGGCTTGGTCCTGTGTGTTCCTGCTGCCTTGCTTCGCGCTGATTACCTTCCTGTATTTCGTCTGAACGAAGGAGGCGGGCTCGCCCGCCTCTTTCTCACGGGTCCGATAGCTGCGCCGGCTCCCGAGGGAGCGGAACGGGAGGAAACCGGGCCATGCCCTTTACCCGCCAGCAGATCGCCGACGCGGCGGCGGCGGCCGGTCTCGCGCCAGAGGCGTGCGACCGGCTCCTCGCGGCGTTGCCGGACGATGCCTCAAGCGGCGGCGCGTTGCAGCCGGCGCGTGCGAAGCCGCGTTTCGACCTGACCCATCTGCTCTGGTACGGCGGTGCGCTGATCGTCCTCGGCGCCATGACGCTGTTCGCCACCCTTGCCTTCGCGCAGATGGGCGCTGTGGCGCTGACATTTACCGCCCTCGTCTATGCCGCCGTCTTCCTGGTGGTCGGCGACCAGCTCTGGCGCCGCGGCCTGACCACGCCCGGCGGTCTGATGGTGGCGATCGCCGTGGGGATGGCGCCGATGGCGGTGTTCGGCATCCAGGATAGCCTTGGCGCCTGGGGAGGGGGCGGAGACCCCGGCAGCTATCGCAGTTTCTACACCTGGATCCATGGAAGCTGGGTGCCCATGGAACTGGCCACCTTGGTCGCGGGGGCGGTGGCGCTGGTTTTCTACCGCTTTCCCTTCATCGTCGCGATCCTCGCCTTCATGCTGTGGTTCCTATCCATGGATCTCGCACCCCTGCTGTTCCACGGCCAGGAGCTCGGATGGGAGCAGCGGCGGGACTTCTCGCTCTGGTTCGGTGTCGGGCTGATCGTGTTTGCCTGGGCGGTGGACCTCGCCGCATCCCGCAGCGATTTCGCCTTCTGGCTCCACCTGGTCGCGGCGGTCACCTTCTGGGGCGGGCTGACCTTGCAGGACGGCGGCAGCGAATGGACGAAAGCACTCTATTGCCTGATCAATGTCGGCCTGGTGCTGCTGGCCATCTTTCTGGAGCGCCGGGTCTATGCCGTTTTCGGCGCCATCGGCATCTGCGTCTATCTCGGCTATCTGGTGGTCGAGGTGTTCGCCGATTCGCTGCTGTTTCCGTTTGTTCTCTCGGCTATCGGCGCGGCGGTGATGGCGTCGGGGGTGATGCTCTATCCCCGGCGCCAGCGGATCGCGGGCTTTATTGACCGCACGCTGCCGGCGCCGCTGAAGCGCCTGCGCCCGGCACACGCGCAGGGCTGACCGCGCGGCCCGCGCGCAAGTGCGACTTATCCCAACTCCCCCCGGTCAAACACCAGGGCCGCGCGGCCTGCGCTCAGGCGCCGCGCGGCCTTTGGTATTAAGCCGCGCAGCTGAGGAAACCGTCTTCCAGCTTGGTGCGGTCGAGTTTGCGGCCGATGAAGACGATACGGCTCTGGAGCTTCTCGTCCGGCTTCCAGGGGCGCTGGTGGTCGCCGTCCAGGATCATATGCACGCCCTGGAACACGAACCGGTCGGGATCGTCCTTGAACGCCAATATGCCCTTGGAGCGCAGGATGTTCACGCCCTCGCTCGCCACCAGTTCCTGCACCCAGGGGAAGAATTTGTCCGGGTCCATCAACTTGTCGGTGGAAATCGAGACCGACTGCATGTCCTCGTCGTGGAAATGCTTCAACCCGCCGTGGCCATGATGGTGGCCATGGCCATGGCCATGGTCGTGGTCATGATGGTCGTGACCGCAGTCCGGGCCGCACGTGTCGTCGTGAACATGCTCGTCCTGTTCCAGAAAGGCCGGCTCGAGCGAGAGAATGCGGTCGAGGTCGAACGCGCCGCGGTCCAGCACTTGATCGAGCGCGATCGCCGATTTCTGGGTGCGGTGGAGCGTGGCATAGGGATTGATCGCGCGGATCCGCGCTTCCACCTCGGCAAGCTCCTCGGGCGTGACGAGATCGGTCTTGTTCAGCAGGATCACGTCCGCGAAGGCGATCTGGTTCTTGGCCTCGGGCGCGTCCTTCAGCCGGTCGGTGAGCCATTTCGCGTCGGCCACGGTGACGACGGCGTCGAGCTTGGTGCGCGCGCCCATCTCCTCGTCCACGAAGAAGGTCTGGGCGACCGGCGCGGGATCGGCGAGCCCGGTGGTCTCGACGATGATGCCGTCGAAGCCGCCCTTGCGGCGCATCAGGCCATCGATGATGCGGATGAGATCGCCGCGCACGGTGCAGCAGATGCAGCCGTTGTTCATCTCGAACACTTCCTCGTCGGCGCCCACCACGAGGTCGTTGTCGATGCCCACTTCGCCGAACTCGTTGACGATGACGGCGTATTTCTTGCCGTGGGGCTCGGAGAGGATGCGGTTCAGCAGCGTGGTCTTGCCGGCGCCGAGATAGCCGGTGAGCACGGTGACGGGGATTTTTTCCGACGCGGTTCCTGACATGATTTCTCCTGCGCGGGCCCGGAGCCCGCCTCATGCCGCGCGGCCGGCGATGAAGCCGACCGTGCGGGTCCCATGAAAATCTCGCACCCCAGCCCCGGAGGCACTTCAGCTCGCCAGGGCGGCCGAAAGCTCACGCAGGTTGTAGCGCACCATGTCGATGTAGGTGGTGGCAGGGCCTTTGTCATCGGAGAGCGCATCGGAATAGAGCGTGCCGCCCACCTTGGCGCCGCTTTCCTTGGCGATGCGGTCCATCAGGCGCGGATTGGTGACATTCTCCAGGAATACCGCGGGCACCTTCTGTGCCTTGATCTGGCGGATGATGCGCCCGACGTCCTTCGCCGAGGCTTCGCTCTCGGTCGAGACTCCCTCGGGTGCCAGCAGCGTCAAGCCATAGGCATCGCCGAAATAGCCGAAGGCGTCGTGCGAGGTGATGATGCGGCGGTGGTCGTCCGGGATCGCGGCGACGGTCTTCACGACATCCGCCTGCAGCGCGTCCAGCTTGGCCAGATAGGCGGCGGCATTGGCGGTGTAGGCGTCCTTGCCGGTGGGATCGGCGGCGATCAGGCCATCGCGGATATTGGCCACATAAATCTTGGCATTGGCTACCGATTGCCAGGCGTGGGGATCGATCGGCCCGTGGTCGTGGCTCGCGTGCGCGTCCTTCTTGCCCTTCGGCGCCTCGTCGGCATCCTGCGGTTCGTCGGCGGTGCGTTCGCGCGGCTTGATGCCGTTGGTGGCGACCACCACGGTCGCCTTGGTGCCGGAGGCCTTGACGAGCCGGTCCATCCAGCCCTCGAAACCGAGGCCGTTGACGAAGATCACCTTGGCCGCGGCGAGCTTCTTCGCGTCGCTGGGCGTCGGCTGGTAGACGTGGGTGTCGCTGTTGGGCCCGACGATGGTGGTCATGGCGATGCGGTCGCCGCCCACATTCTTCACGAAATCCCCGAGGATCGAGAACGAAGCCACCACCGGCAGCTTGGCGGTCGAGCCAGCGGCGTCGCTCTGGGCGAGCGCCGGGGTTGCGCCGAGCAGGAGTGCCGCGGCGAGCAAGGTACGACGAGAGAGCATGTGGTTACTCCGTTAGGCTTCGAGATGCCGTCTTTGCACCCGGGCGGTCACGATGCCGCCGGCCGGGCCGATGAGGACCGAGACCGCGTAGGCGGCGCCGGCCACCAAGATGATGGCGGGTCCCGAGGGGGCGCCGATGTGATAGGACACGAGCAGGCCGATCGCCCCGCTCGCGAAGGCAATGCAGGTGGCGAGCGCCACCAGGGGCGTCAGGTCGCGCACCCAGAAGCGGGCGGTGGCGGCCGGCAGCATCATCAGCCCCACCGACAGCAGCGTGCCGAGGGCGTGGAAGCCGCCCACCAGGTTGAGCACCACCAGCGCCAGGAACGCGATATGGCTCGGCCCACCGGCCCGGCTCACCGAAGCCAGGAACGAGGGGTCCACGCATTCCAGCACCAGAGGGCGCCAGATGACGGCCAGCGTCACAAGGGTCAGCGTGGCGATGCCGGCCACCAGGATCAGCGTCGGGTCGTCCAGCCCCAGCACGGTGCCGAACAGCACGTGCAACAGGTCCACGTTCGAGCCCTTGAGCGAGACGATCATCACGCCCAGCGCCAAGGAAATCAGGTAGAAGGCCGCCATGGAGGCGTCCTCCTTCAGTTCGGTCGCCCGAGCGATCACGCCCGCGCCCACCGCCACAAGAAGGCCTGCGGCGATGCCGCCGACCGTCATGGCGTAGAGGTTGAGCCCCGAGAACAGGAAGCCCAACGCCGCCCCCGGAAGGATGGCATGAGCCATGGCATCGCCGGTCAGGCTCATGCGCCGCAGCATCAGGAAAACGCCCACCGGACCCGCGCCGATCGCCAACGCGAAGACGCCGACCAAAGCGCGGCGCATGAATTCGAATTCCGCGAACGGTCCGACAAGCAGGTCGTAGGCGCTCATCGCTCAGGCCGCAGCGCTGCAGGGGGCGCTGCCGTCCCGCGGCGCCTCGGTCATGCGGCGGGCCAGGAGCAGGTTTTCCGGCGCGAGCACTTCAGCCGTCGGACCCCACGCAACCTGTGCGCGGGCCAGCAGCAGGGTCTGCGGGAAATGCGCGCGCACCAGCTCGAAATCGTGCAGCACCGCGAGAACGGTGCGCTTTTCCCCATGCCAGCGGCGCACCAGTTCCAGCAGGTCGGACACGGTCTTGGCGTCGAGGGCGTTGAATGGCTCGTCCAGCAGAATCAGGCGGGCATCCTGCAGCAGCAGGCGCGCGAACAAGGTGCGCTGCATCTGCCCGCCGGAGAGCGTGCCGATCGGCCGCCGCTCGAAGCCGGTGAGGCCGACTGCGGAAATGGCCTCGGCGATGCGGGTGTGATCGGCCTTGCCGATGCCGCCGAACATGCCGGAGCGGCGCCACAGGCCCATGGCCACGATGTCATAGACGCTGATCGGGAACGATCGGTCCACCTCCGCCCCTTGGGGCAGATAAGCGATGTCACGGGAATCGAGCCCGCAGCGCTCGATGGCCCCGCCGAGCGGGCGCAGCGCGCCGGAAATCGCCTTCATCAGCGTGGATTTGCCGGCGCCGTTCGGCCCGCAAACGGCGAGCAGGGCGCCTTCCTCCACCGCGCCGTCCAGGTGATGAACGGCCGGGTGCCGCTCGTAGCCGAGGGTCAGGTCGCGGAAGCGGAGCTGGATGGGATTGCTCACTGGATTACCCATATCACGCTCACCCACAAGATCGTGCTGAGCGCGGCGACGAAGGCGAGGCGCGTTCCGAGCGAGGACCGCAGCACCGAAAACGTCGCCCGACGTGCCACGACCTCGGCAAACGTCCTATGCCGGTGGTGACCGTGCGACGTGGATGCTGTTGGCTCGGAGCTATGGTCGATCAGGCTCATGACCATTTTGATACAGAGTATCTTTATGGCTGTCCAGCATGACCAAAGGCGAGCCCGGGCACATTTTTTGCGAGGTGCCCGCCGGGCGGGGGCGCATGGCCATTGCTGTGGCAGCGTTGCCTTGCCAGCGCCGAAAGAGGCGCCCATATCGGCGCCTTCCATCTGGAGCGGACCCGATGAGCGAACAGCGCATTGCCGGCCTTTCCGTCGCGATCCTTGCCGGTGGGCAGGCGCGGCGCATGGGGCACATCAACAAGGCCCTGGTGACGGTAGGCGGCGTGCCGGTCATCGATCGCCTGGTGGCGCGGCTGTCGCCGATCTGCGCGGAGCTGATCGTCATCGCTGCCGATCCCGAGCCTTATCTGGCGCGCGGGCTTACGGTTTATGGCGACATCCACCCTGGCAGTGGCGCGCTCGGCGGGCTGCACACGGCACTGATGCGCGCTCGGGGGGAGAAGGTGTTCGTCTGTGCGTGCGACATGCCGTTCATCTCGGCCCCGCTGATCCACCATCTCGCCGCCAGCATCGGCGATCACGATGCCGCCGTGCCGCGCGACGATTACGGGCTTCAGCCGCTGCATGCCATTTATGCGCGCCGCATCGCGCCGTTGATCCCCCCCTTCATCGCGCGTCGCGAGCTGCGCATGGAAGGCTTCCTCGCCGGCCTCGATGCCGTGGTGCTGCCGCCGCAGGACGTTGCCGCCTATGCGGCCGAGGCGGAGATCTTCTTCAACGTCAATACGCCGGCCGATCTGGAACAGGCGCGGCTCAAGGCCGGAGAGGCTCCGCAATCGCCCTAGGATGAGCTGTGGCGCGTGCCGCGTTAGGATGGCCGTTCAATCAAAATGAGTAGGACGCATGTCGGACGTCGAAGTGCACAGCCCTTATGAACGGGTCGGGGGCGAGGCCGTCGTGCATGCGCTGGTGGGCCGTTTCTACCAGTTGATGGATACTCTGCCGGAAGCTGCCGCTTGCCGCGCCATCCATCCGCCGAGCCTGGAGGGCAGCGCGCGCAAGCTTGAGGAATATCTCACCTATTGGCTCGGCGGCCCATCGGATTATGTCGCGCGCAACGGCCATCCGCGCCTGCGCATGCGCCATTTCCCCGCCGCCATCGGCCCTGTCGAGCGCGACGGCTGGCTGTTGTGCTTTCGCCAGGCGCTGGCCGAAACCGTGACCGACCACACCGCCGCCGCCGAACTTTTGCCGCGTGTCGAGGCCTTGGCCATGCATATGCAAAATCGGGCCTGATACCAAAGGCCCATGAGTTTTTGCGCATGGACCTTTGGTCAAGCGCGCGCGGCGCTTGAGCGTGGCCCTCTCGGCACCGGTCAAGGACCGTGAACGCCCTAATGGTCGAAGCGTAAGGTGATGCGGGCGCGGCCGGCGGCGCGGCCGAAGGTGACGCGGTCGCCGAGCTTCACGAGCAAATAGGCGGCAAATCCCGCCACCTCCTTCGCGTCGCCCAGCAGCGCCTCGGGGGAGGGGCGCTCCTTCGGCACTTCCAGCACCTCGCCGTCATAGAGCACGAACACGTCGAGATGGGTCTCGTCGAAGCGGGCGCGCAGTTCCACCGGGCCTTCGGCGATGCCGGTGTCGGTGATCACCTCCAGCGCCTGCGCCGCCACCGGGATCGCGGCGGCGATGACGTCGCGGCGCGCGCCCCACAGATCGCCCTGGCGCTCCAGGAACTCCTGCGCGGCAAGGAAGGCATTGGCGTCGGGCGGCACCACGAACGAACTTTCCTTTGAAATACCGATGCGGAACAGCAGGTTGAGCGCGATGGCGCTGCACGCTGCCACGGTCAGCGGGGTCGAGAACAGCGGCTGGATCCAGAACGGCAATTGTCCCTTCAGCGGCAGCAGCGCCACCGAGAGGCCCGCCAGCACGGAGAGCCCCACCAGGAACACCCGCCGTTCGCTGAGCCGGCGGGAGAGGATGAGATCCATGCCCGCCACCAGCAGATAGGCGGAGGTGTAGAGCAGGATGCCGCCGATCACCGGCGAGGGAATCAGCGTCAGCGCCATGATCGCCTTGGGGAAGAAGGCGGTGGCGAAGATCACGGCGCCGGCGAGGATGCCGATGGTGCGCGCCGTCGCCCCGGTGGCGAAGGCGAGGCCCACCGCCGAGGAGGACAGGCCGGACTGGAAGCCCGAGGTCAGGCCGTTCAAGATATTGCCGATGCCGCAGGCGGTCACCGCGCGGCCGGCGGCGCGCATGTCGGCGCGGCGCCATTCGGCATCGTTCATCTTCTCCAGCGAGACGGTGACGCCGAGCACGTCCACCAGCCCCATCATCACCAGCAGGGCCACCAGCGGGAACAGGCGCGGCTCCAGCGCCAGGGAGGGAAGCTGCAGATCGGGCAGGGCGATGAAATCGGCCTTGGCCAGGGCGGCCCCCATGTCGGTGGGGTCGACCCCGCTGAAGCTCGCCAGGGCCCAGCCGGTGGAGGCGCCCACCAGCACGGCGAACAATTTGAACCGGCGCGGGGCAAACACGGTCACGCACACGATCAGCGCAAGCGTCACCATGGAGACGGCGAGCGGCCCCAGTTCCACCTGCGTCCCGCCGCCTTCCAGGCCGAGGGCCCGGCGCAGCGCCGGGCTCGCCAGCGAGACCCCGAGCATGGTGACCGCGACGCCGCACACCTCGGGCGGCAGCAGCACGCGCAGCGGCCGCACCAGGCGCGCCATGAACAATTGGCATACGCCGACCAATATGGTGGTCGCCGCCATCAGCCCCAGGCCGCCGATGGTCAGCGCCTGCACCGCCAGCGGGATCGCCCCGGCGGCGGGAATATGAACGCCGAGATAGCCGCTGCCGAACCGGGTGCGGGCGCATTGGATGATGGTGGAGAGGCCGATGCACATGGCGCAGGCGCTCAGCATGGCTTCGATCTGGTCCTCGGGCAGCCGCGCCTCGGTGGCGGCGACGATGGGATAGATCAGGAAGGTCAGCGCCAGCATGGCGTGCTGGGTGGACAGGGGAATCAGCGCGGAGAGCGGAACCTTGTCCTCCAGCCCGTAGACCAAGGTGGAGGGCCGCCGCACCGGGCGGGGCGCGGTGCCGCGTTCGGGGGCGATCAGCTTGCGGATCGGGCGCAGCGCGGTGCGCAGCGAACTGCGCCAGCGCAGGCCGGCGTGCCGGCCGCCCCGTCCATGCGCTGCCGCCGGCCCGCGCGCCGGGGGCGGACCGGCTGGCCGGCTGTCGGGGGTCTCTGGTCCGGAGCGGGGCTGAGTGTCCGGCACGGATGCTCTTTCAGACGGTTTCGCCCTCGACGAAGGCACGGATGAGGTGATGGGCGATGGCGTTGGCGGGTGGAACGAACAGCCCTTCAGGATGCGCGCGCACCAGCATCTTCGCGGTTTCCTCTCGGGAAAACCAGCGTGCCCCGGCGAGCTCGTGCGCGTCCATGGTGATGGTCCGCGAGGTCGCCTGCGCCATGCAGCCGAACATCAGCGACATGGGATAGGGCCAGGGCTGGCAGGAGCGATAGCGCACCGCGCCGGTGGTGACGCCGGTTTCCTCCAGGGTCTCGCGCCGCACCGCCTCCTCAATGGTCTCGCCCGGCTCGACGAAGCCTGCGAGGCAGGACCACATTTCCGGTGCGAAATGGGGCGCGCGTCCCATCAGGCACTGGTCGCCGTCATAGGTCAGCATGATCACGACCGGATCGGTGCGGGGGAAATGCTGGGCGCCGCAGCTCGGGCAATCGCGGCGCCACCCACCCTCGATGGAGCGGGTGCGGGTGCCGCAATTGGCGCAGAAGCGGTGCCGCCCGTGCCAGGCGAGCATCGCCTTGCCGCAGGCCAGAGCCGCGAGATGATCATTCGAGACGAGCCCCTGCACGGCGGTGGAGCGCAGATCCGGCACCTGCAGGCCGAGCAGCTCCATCCGCTCTTTCCCGGCGGGGTCGAATCGCGCGGCGAAGCGCGGCGTGCCGTCGGCGAGGCCGAGGAAGATCAGCTTGCCGCCGTCAAGCGCCGCCGTCTCTTCCGCCGTGAACAGCGGGTCGCGCAGCGGTTCGCCTGGGTGGAGGGCCACCCCCTCGCCGCCGAGGAGATAGAAGCGGGCATCGTCCCGTTTCGCGAGGGCCGCGCTCTCGCCGCGCAGGTGGGCGGCGCGATCGAGCGGGCTGCCCTGGTAGCCGAGCGCAGGCCAGGGACCAAGATCCGGAAGGGAAAGCAGTGACATGGCCCCTGAGGGAAGCAGGAAAGGATGGCGCCGACCGTGGCATGGGCGCCCCTGCGAGGCAAGGCCGGTGCCCCTCCCATGGGTGCGCCGTGCCTGCCGCAATGCCGCCCCTCGCGCGAAGCGCTTGCCTGCGGGCGCTGCCTGCGGCACATCTCGCGCGCCATTCACGGAAGGCCCTGCCGATGTCCGCTCCCCTTTCCCCTCTCGCCCCCCGGATGATTCCCTATGTTCCGCCCGTGGGGGGCGTCCGGTTCGCGACCGCGTCCGCCGGCATCAAGTACCAGGGCCGCACCGACGTGCTGCTGATGGCGTTTGCGCCCGGCACCACGGTGGCCGGTGTGACCACGCGCTCGCTGTGCCCCTCGGCCCCCGTCGAATGGTGCCGCGCGGCGTTGCGCGGCGGCAGGGCTCGGGCGCTGGTGGTCAATTCCGGCAATGCCAATGCCTTCACCGGGGAAGCCGGCCGCGACACCACCGCCGCCACCGCCGAATATGCCGCCGCGGCGCTGGGCTGCAAGCCGTCGGAAGTGTTCCTCGCCTCCACCGGCGTGATCGGTGAGCCGATGGACGCCGACAAGTTCGAGGCGCCGCTTGCCGAGGCCGCCACCCGCCTTGGCAGCGAGAATTGGACCGAGGCCGCCCGGGCCATCATGACCACCGACACCTTCCCCAAGCTCTCCACCACCACGGTGAAGCTCGGCGAAGTGGATGTGACCATTGCCGGCATGGCCAAGGGCGCCGGCATGATCGCCCCCGACATGGCGACCATGCTTTCCTTCATCGTCACCGACGCGCCGATTGCCGCCGAGGTGCTGCAGAAGATGCTCTCGAAGGCGGTGGGCACGACCTTCAACGCCGTGACGGTGGACGGCGACACCTCCACCTCCGACACGCTGCTGCTGTTCGCCACCGGCGCCGCCAAGGTGCAGGGCGTGGGCACCATCAAGCGCTGGGATGATTCGCGCGTCGCCGCCTTCCGCGCCGCGCTGAAAGGCGTGATGGCGGACCTTGCCGAGCAGGTGGCCCGCGACGGCGAAGGCGCCCGCAAGCTTCTGCGGGTGCACGTGACCGGCGCGGTTTCCAAGAAGTCGGCGAAGCGCATCGCCATGTCGATCGCCAATTCGCCCCTGGTGAAGACCGCGGCGGCGGGCGAGGACGCCAATTGGGGCCGCGTCGTCATGGCCGTGGGCAAGGCCGGCGAACCGGCCGACCGCGACCTGCTCACCATCTCGTTCGGCGACATCCGCGTCGCCGCCTATGGCGCGCGCGATCCCGACTACGACGAGGCGGTCGCATCCCAATATATGAAGGGCGACGTGATCGACCTGCGGGTGGACCTCGGCCTCGGCGACGGCGCCTTCCGCGTGCTTACCTGCGACCTCACCAAGGAATATGTCGCCATCAACGGCGATTATCGCTCGTGAAGATCGTCCTTGTCGCTGCCTGCGCGCTGGTCGATGTAGACAACCGGGTGCTGGTGGCCCAGCGCCCGGAGGGCAAGCAATTGGCTGGCCTCTGGGAATTTCCCGGCGGCAAGGTGGAGGCGGGCGAGCGGCCGGAGGACACGCTCATCCGCGAGCTG
Organism: Roseixanthobacter psychrophilus; assembly: GCF_043195195.1. NCBI lineage: Bacteria > Pseudomonadati > Pseudomonadota > Alphaproteobacteria > Hyphomicrobiales > Xanthobacteraceae > Roseixanthobacter > Roseixanthobacter psychrophilus. The sequence continues at coordinate 32,562 of NZ_JBAFWT010000005.1, read as the reverse complement.
GACGAGGAATTGGGCATCGTGGTGAAGGAGGCGTGCCTTGCCCCGCTCACCTTCGCCAGCCATGGCTATGAGAGCTTCCATCTGCTGATGCCGCTGTGGATCTGCCGCCGCTGGGAAGGGCAGATCGTGGCGCGTGAGCATTCCGGCCTCAAATGGCTACGTCCCGCGAAACTGCGCGACCTCCCCATGCCCCCCGCCGATGCGCCGCTCATCCCCGCGCTGATCGAGCTGCTGGGGCCTTAGGGGCCGGCGGCATAGCCGCATCCGCATCTTTGTATCCCGGCCCAGCGACGGCGGAGCCGGAGCGCCGAGCCGGGACCCAGCGCAAGATTTCTGCGCAGCAGACAAAAAGCGTCGCGCGCTTTTATGGGTTGAAGCGCCTGCGGCGGCGTTTTTGCGCTGGGTCCTGGCTCGCGTTTCGCGCCGCTGGCGCTGCACTTGGCTGGGATGCGGCGGCGTTTATCGCCGCGACCGCTCAGGCGAGCAGCAGCAATGCCGCCTTCAGCGCGTCCGGCAGCGGAACCGGGCGGCGGGTGATGCGGTCCACATAAACGTGGACGAAATGCCCCTGCGCCGCCGCCTGATCGCTGCCCTGGAACAGCGCGATCTCATAGCGCACCGAACTGGTTCCAAGCTTCGCCACCCGCAAGCCGGCCTGCACCACCGCCGGATAGGTGAGGCTGGCGAAATAGGCGCAGCGGGTTTCCACCACCAGGCCGATCACCGGGCTTTTCTCGAAATCCAGCACGCCCTTGGCGATCAGATAGTCGTTCACCACGGTGTCAAAATAAGAATAGAACACCACGTTGTTCACATGGCCGTAGACGTCGAGATCCGCCCAGCGGGTGGTGATGGTGAGGTGATGGGGAAAGGCGGAGAAAAGCGCCGGCTGCTCGCGCCCCGTGGCTTTGGGCGGCTCGGTGGTCCCGCTCATGCCCAGGCCGCCTGGTAGATGGCCAACGCATCCGCCTCATGCACCGGGCGGGGGTTGTTCACCAGAAGGCGGGTCTGCTTCATGGCGTCGGCAGCCAGCATCGGCAGATGATGCTCCGGCACGTTCACCGCGCGCAGGCCGCTCGGCAGGCCGAGATCCAGCGACAGGGCGGCGAGCCGCTCGACGAACCGTTCCGCCACCTCAGCGTCGCTGCCTTCGCCGATGTCCGGGAAGGCATAGGGCGCAATCTCCGCATAGGCAGTCGCGGCGGCCGGCAAATTGAAGCGCAGCACGTGCGGCAGCACCACGGCATTGGTGAGCCCGTGGGGCAGATGATAATGCCCGCCCAGGGGATAGGCGAGCGCATGCACCGCCGCCACCGGGGAATTGGCGAATGCCTGTCCCGCCAGCAGCGAGCCGAGCAGCATGGCCTCGCGCGCCGGCCGGTCGGTGCCATGGTGGACCGCCGTGCGGATGTTCGCCCCCAGCAGCCGCAGCGCTTCCTTGGCGAGGCCGCGCGAGATGGGATTGTTGTTAGGGCTCGCCGAGGCATAGGCCTCGATGGCGTGGACCATGGCGTCCACCCCGGTCGCCGCCGTCACATGGGCCGGCAGGCCGAGGGTGAGATCGGCGTCGAGCAGCGCGATGTCGGGGATGAGGCAGGGCGAGACCACGCCCTTCTTCACCGTCTCGCCGGTGGTGACGATGGAGATGGGCGTGACCTCCGATCCTGTCCCGGCGGTGGTGGGCACCAGGATCAGCGGCAGGCGCGGCCCCTTGGCGATGCCGATGCCGTAGATCTCGGTCAGCGCCTCCTGGCCGAGCGCCAGCAGCGCCACCAGCTTGGCCACATCCAGCGAGGAGCCGCCGCCGAGCCCGAGCACGCCTTGCGCGCCCATGGCCACCGCCTCCGAAGTGGCGGCGAACACCACGTCCTCCGGCGGATCGGCCACCACCTGGTCGAACACCCGGTGGGCGATCTGCGCCGTGCGCAGCGCTTCCAGCGTCGGCGCGAGGAGCCCGGCCTTGACGATGCCGGGATCGGTGACGATCAGGATGCGGGAGACGCCCCGCGCCGCGAACAGATCGCCCACCCGCAGCGCCGCGCCGCTGGCGCATATGATGCTCGGCGTGGTGTTGAACACGAACCCGGACATGGCTCCCCCCCTTTTTGATTTTTGCCCGACGCGACACGCGGCGCGGCCGGGCCGCTATGGTTTGGCGGGCGGTTCCCCCGCCGGCTTCATTTCCGTGGTGCCGAGCGCATCGGCAAGGCGCATGCGCGCGGAGCCGGGGCGCAGCGGCTTCTGCTGGCTCTCGTGCGGCGCCCAGCCGGAGAGCCAGACGATCTCGAACGTGGCGCGCACTTTGCCATCGGCATCGGCGAAGCGTTCCGCATAGAGTTCCGCCGCCCGCAGCAAGGTCGCGCGCCGCAGCGGCACGCGCCGCCGCTCGGCGAGCGCATTGCCGGCGCCCATGCGGCGCAGATCGGCGAACAGGGTGAAGGGCGAGGCATAGCGCACCACCACGCGATCCACATCGGCGACCGGCAGGGCGAAGCCCGCCCGCTGCAGTAGCGCGCCCATGTCGCGCACATCGGCGAACGGGGCGACGCGGGGCGAAAGGCCGCCCGTGGTCTCGCTCTCGGCGATGGCGAAGGCCTCGCGCAATTCGACAAGGCTCGACCCGCCGATCAGGGCGCCGATGAACAGCCCATCCGCCTTGAGGGCTCGGCGGATCTGGGTCAGCGTGCCGGGCAGATCGTTCACATGCTGGAGCGAAAGCGCGCTGACGATGAGGTCCAGCGTGCCGTCGGCGAAGGGCAGCGCCTCCTCGTCCGCCACCACGGCCGGAAAGCCGGGGCCGGCGGCGAGCGGCGCGGCGCGGAATACGGAGTCGATGCCGGGATGGCGCGCCAGCACCTGCGCGACGGCATCGGTGGCAGTGCCGAGATCGAGCGCGCGGGGAAAGGCGCGCTTCACCGCCAGCAGCCGGTCGCCGATATCCTCAGCGACGCGGTCCAGCAGGAAATCGGCCGGGCCGAGGGCGGCGGCACGGGCAAGACGGCGGCGCAGCAAGGGCCGATCGAACACAAAGGGGCTGCTCATGGCCGCCATATAAACCCGCGTCTGCGGCCTTGCACAGGGCGTCTCATTGGCACGTCGAGAGGGTCACCGGGTCTGCCGTCTCCGGCAGCAGGGCGCCCATGGGCCGGCAGGTGCCCGCGATACAGATGCGATAATCCGCCGTCGCGCCCGAGCGGCGCAGCACGATCTGCTTCTGCGCCGGCAGCATGGGATGGGCGACATAGCGCCCGTCCTTCAGCACCGCCCCCTCGGGCGGCTCCATGCCCGCGCCGGAGCCCTCCACCCGCATTTCGGTGAGCACGAGGCCGGCGGGCGTTGCCTGCCAATCTTCCTCCCATGCGGTCTTCTGCACCGAATGGGTCCAGGCGAGGGTGAGGGCAAGGGCAAGCTTCACCGTGGTGCCGGCACCGGACAGGCAGATGAGAAGGGGCGCAGCCATGGCGCCAGCCTAAGACCGGAACCGGCGGGACGGAAAGCGCTTTGCGTGCCCGGCGGGGCCGGACCGCATGCGGCGGCTGGATGACAGGGGCGCCCCGGCCCGGCGGTCGGGACGGAGCGCGGCCCGCTCAGTTCATGTCGAGGACGATGCGGCCGTCGATGCCGCCTTCCTCCATGCGCTGGAAGATGGCGTTGATATTCTCCAGCTTGTCCCACGAGAAATGGGCGGCCACCTGGCCGTTGCCGGCGAATTCCAGCGCCTCTTCCAGATCCTGGCGCGTGCCCACGATGGAGCCGCGCACGGTGATGCGCTTCAGCACGGTGTCGAAGATCGGCATGGCGAACATGCCGGGCGGCAGGCCGCACAGCGCCATGGTGCCGTGCGAGCGCAGCACGTTGAAGGCCTGCTCGAACGCCTTGGGCGACACCGCGGTGACCAGGACGCCGTGCACGCCGCCGAGCTGCTTCTGCAGCGCCGCGCCGGGGTCTTCCTCGCGGGCGTTGACGACGATCTCGGCACCGAGCTTCTGCGCCAGGGCGAGCTTGTCCGGGTGAACGTCGATGGCGGCGACATGCATGCCCATGGCCTTGGCATATTGCACAGCCATGTGGCCGAGGCCGCCGATGCCGGAGATGGCGACCCATTCGCCGGGCTTCACCTCGGTTTCCTTCAGGCCCTTGTAGACGGTCACGCCGGCGCACAGCACCGGGGCGGCCGGACCCCAGTCCAGCGTGTCGGGCAGGCGACCGACATAATTGGGATCGGCCAGGGCATATTCGGCGAAGCTGCCGTTCACCGAATAGCCGGTGTTCTTCTGGTCGGCGCACAGCGTCTCCCAGCCGGTGCGGCAGTGCGGGCAGTAGCCGCAGGCGGTATGCAGCCACGGCACGCCGACGCGGTCGCCTTCCTTGATGCGCTTCACCGAGCGCCCGACGCCGACCACGGTACCGACGCCCTCATGGCCGGGAATGAACGGAGGGTTGGGCTTCACCGGCCAGTCGCCCTTCACGGCATGAAGATCCGTGTGGCAGACGCCGGTGGCGGCGATGCGCACGAGAATCTGATCGGGACCGGGCTCGGGGACGGGCACCTGCTCGATCACGAGGGGTTGGCCCAACTGGTGGACGACGGCGGCCTTCATCATGTTCGTCATTGCCGGTCTCCTTGGTGGTGCGGAGGACAGCGCAATGAGCCCGAACTCACCTTGATCCGCGTCAAGCCTATGGAAGGTGGTGTCTCCTTGCCCCAGCGGGATGCCGTGCCACACGGCATTGTGAGCGGCGCAAGTGTGAACTTGACGCCGATCAACGCCACCTCAAGGGAGGGTGGAGAGAGTGTCAATATCCTCAGAAAACGGCGATTTTGATGCCGCTGGGGAAGGTGGGGCGGAGGATGCCCGCCCGTGTGGCGGTGCGAAACAGGGGCTGGTGCCGACGGCGGATGTCGGCGGCCCGGCCAGAGCGCGCGTCGATCGGCGCGGTCCTCTCAACGAACGGACATGGTCATGGCCTACGCAACAACCAATCCCTATACCGGCGAAGTGGTGAAGACCTTCCCCGACGCGTCCGACGCCGACGTGAAGGCGGCCATCGAAAAGGCCCACGCGGCCTTCCTTGGCTGGCGCGAGACCTCGTTCGCCCAGCGCGCTAAGGTGATGCAGAAGGCGGCGGATCTTCTGCGCAAGGATGAGGAGGCCTTTGCCCGCATCCTGACGCTGGAAATGGGCAAGCTGCTCTCGGAAGCGAAGGCGGAAGTGGAATTGTCCGCCCGCATCTTCGAATATTATGCCCAGAAGGCCGAGAGCCTGCTGGCGCCGGAGAAACTCCCCGTCGCCGATCCGGCCGAGGGCGAGGCGGTTCTGGTGTGCGAGCCGCTTGGCGTGCTGCTCGCCATCGAGCCCTGGAATTTCCCTTATTATCAGGTCGCCCGGATCATCGCCCCGCAGCTCTCGGCGGGAAATACCATGCTTCTGAAGCACGCCTCCAACGTGCCGCAGAGCGCCGCAGCCTTCGAGAAGCTGATGGCCGAGGCCGGGCTGCCGGCGGGCGCGTTCAAAAATCTCTACGCCACCCGCACGCAGATCGAGATGATCCTCAATGATCCGCGCGTCCATGGCGTGGCGCTGACCGGATCAGAAGCGGCGGGCGCGACCGTCGCCGCGCAGGCGGGTCAGGCGCTCAAGAAGTCCACCATGGAGCTTGGCGGCGCCGACGCGTTCGTGGTGCTGGCCGACGCCGACCTGGAGAAGACCGTGAAATGGGCGGTGTTCGGCCGGCATTGGAACGGCGGGCAGGTTTGCGTGTCGTCCAAGCGCATGATCATCGTCGATGCGCTCTATGACGCCTTCCTGGAGAAGTACAAGGTGGGCGTGGCCGACCTATGCGCGGGCGATCCGCTCGATCCGGCGACGACGCTCGCGCCGCTCTCCTCCCAGGGCGCGGCAGAGGAGGTCAGGCAGAAGATTCAAGAGGCGGTGGCCCTGGGCGCGACCGCCATGGAAGTCGGCCCCTCGGTGCCCAATCAGGGCGCCTTCGTGCAGCCGACCATTCTCACCGACGTGGGCGAGAGCAACCCGGCCCGTTACTGGGAGTTTTTTGGCCCGGTCTCCATGTTGTTCCGCGCCAAGGACGAGGATGATGCAGTGCGCATCGCCAACGACTCGCCCTTCGGCCTCGGCGGCTCGGTCTTCACCGCCGACACCAAGCGCGGGGCGGAGGTGGCCAAGCGCATCTCCACCGGCATGGTGTTCGTCAACCATCCCACCATGGTGAAGGCGGACCTGCCGTTCGGCGGCGTGCGGCGCTCTGGCTACGGGCGTGAGCTGCTCGGCCTCGGCATCAAGGAGTTCGTCAATCACAAGCTCATCGACGTGGTGGACATCGACGCGCCATTCTAAGCCGGAGATGAGCTGAAGGCCCCTGAGGAAGGCCCATGAGTTTGCCTCATGGGCCTTTGGTTTGAGCCCGCGCGGGGTTTGGCCTTCAGGATGTCCGCGCGGGTGTCCTGTGCACCTGGATGAGGTGCCAGCCCAGGAACGCCCCGAACAGCGCGAACGCCGCAACGTCCGACAGGGGCACGGAGGCAACGAACAGCAGCGCCGCGATGCCCGCCACCACCCGTTCGAGGATGTTCAGCCGCCCGAACAGCCAGCCGATGGCCACCGCGCCCAGCAGGCCGATGACGATGCAGGCCTTGAAGAACACATAGGCCACCTCGACCCAATAGCCGTAATGGGCGGCGATCTCCCCGCCCTGCTGGAGCATCAAGGTGGGCTCGTACACCGCCATGACCGGGATGAGGAAGCCGGCGAGCGCGATCCGGCAGGCCTGCCAGCCGATGGCGTCGGGCGAGGCCTTGGCGATGGGGGCTGCGGCCAGGGCGGCGAGCGCCACCGGCGGGGTGAGGTCGGCGATGATGCCGTAATAGAACACGAACATGTGGCTGACGATCAGCGGCACACCGAGCGTGAGCAGGGCCGGCGCCGCCAGCGAGGCGGTGATGATGTAGGTGGGAATGGTGGGAATGCCGGTGCCCAGGATGATGCTGGTGACGATGGTCAGCAGCAGCGAGAGCCACAGCGTCTCCTTGCCGATGGAGACCACCCAGCCGCCGAAGATGGTGGCCGAGCCGGTGAGGGTGAGCACGCCGATCACCGTGCCGACGATGGCGCAGGCCATGCCCACGGGCAGCGCCTGACGCGCGCCTTCCGCCAGCCCGTCGCGGCATAGGACGAGCGTTGCCCGGCCGCCGCGCGTCACCAGATTGCCCAGCACGAGCGCCACCACCAGGGCGACGATGACCACCACGCCGAATTCGAAGAAGGCCGCGCACACCAGCCCGAGCGCGATCCAGAAGGCGAGCCGGATCATCGGCTTGGAGGTCTCGCTGGCGACGCTCTGGCCGAGGATCAGCACCACGGTGAGGGCAAGGCCCACGGCGCCCGCGAACAAGGGTGTGTATCCGGCGAACAGCAGATAGACCAGGACGATCAGCGGCAGCAGGAGGTACCAGCCTTTGCGCAGGGCGGGCAGCATGAGCGGGATCTTGTCCTTGGGAATGCCCATCAGGCCGCGCTTGCCGGCTTCCAGATGCACCATCCAGAAGGCCGAGGCGAAATAGAGAACGGCCGGAATGATCGCGGCCTTGACGATGGTGGCATAGGGCACGCCGATGGTTTCGGCCATGATGAAGGCCACGGCGCCCATGACGGGGGGCATGATCTGCCCGCCCATGGAGGCGGTGGCCTCGACCCCGCCGGCGAACGAGGAACTGTAGCCGAAGCGCTTCATCAGCGGGATGGTGAACTGGCCCACCGTCACCACGTTGGCGACGCCCGAGCCGGAAATCGTGCCCATGAGCGCCGAGGAGAACACCGCCACCTTTGCCGGCCCGCCGCGCGCACGGCCAAACAGGCCGAGGGCGAGATCGTTGAACAATTGGATCATGCCGGCCCGTTCCAGGAACGTGCCGAACAGGACGAACAGGAAGATGTAGGTGGCCGACACCGCAATCGGCACGCCATAGATGCCCTCGGTGCCGAACGACATCTGCTCGACGATCTGGTCCAGCGAATAGCCGCGATGATCGAACGGGGCGGGCAGATGCTGGCCGAACAGGCCATAGGCGAGAAAGCCGCCGCAGATCAGCGGCAGCGCCGGCCCCATCATCTGCCAGGAGACCACGAACACCACGGCGATCAGCGCGATGCCCATCACGAAGTCTGCGTTGGAGATTTCGCCGGCCCGCAGGATCAGGTCGTTGTAGAAGATCCATTGATAAAGCCCGGTGGCGAAACCGACGAGGCCGATGCCCCAGCCGAGCGCGAGGCCGAGTCTGGAGGTGCTGCGATGGTTGGCGATCAGCGCCGCCGCGATCAGGCACAGGAAGCCGACATGCAGCGAGCGGATCACCTGGCTCGGCAGGATAGCGTAGGTGGAGACGAACAATTGGTAGGCGGAAAAGACGATGGCGATCCAGAACAGGACATGACCCTTCAGCCCTTCGCCGAACCCTGGGGGAAGGCCGTGCTCCATGTCGTCGATGGGGGCGAAGGTCTGCGGTGGCGTCACGTCAGCATCGGCGGATAGGCTCGGCGCGCTCATCTTCACTCGCTCCAGAATCGCGGGCTCCAGAATCGCCGGCTCCCGATCGGCCGGCCGGACCACCGGAGGGGTCCTTTCCCGTGCGGCACGCGGCGGCAATGGGAAACGGGCGCGCCGCTGCGGCGCGCCCGTCCATGTCAGCTTCCCAAAAGTCAGGGAGAGACGCCCTTTTCCTTGAAATACTTCTCCGCGCCGGGGTGGAACGGCACCGGGGACCCCTTCATAGCGCCCGCGAGCGTGATGGCTTTTGCGGCCGCGTGGGCGGCCTGCAGGTCCGGCAGATTCTCGAAGATCGCCTTGGTCATGGCGTAGACTTCGGCGTCCTTCATGTCCTCGCGCACCACCAGGAAGTTCGGCACCGCGGCGGTGGCGACGTCCTTGTCCTGCCCCGTATAGGTGCCGGCTGGGATCACCGCCTTGAGATAGGGCGTGCCGACCTTGTCCACGACGCTGGCCGGGATCTCCACCACATTGATCTCGACCGCGGTGGCGAGGTCCTTGATGGAGGCGACGCCGAGGCCGGCCGATTGCAAGGTGGCGTCGAGCTGGCGATTCTTCATCAGCTCCACCGATTCGGCGAAGGGCAGGTATTCCACCTTGCCGAGGTCCTCATATTTGATCCCGGCGGCGTTCAGGATGGCGCGGGCGTTCAGCTCGGTGCCGGATTTGGGGGCGCCCACCGAGAGGCGCTTGCCCTTGAGGTCGGCCAGGGTCTTGATGCCGCTGTCCTTGGCGGAGACGATTTGGATGTAGTTGGGATAGATGGCGGCGAGCGCCCGCACCTTCTTGAGCGGCGCCTTGAAGCCGGCCTCCTCCTTGCCCGCCCAGCCGTCGGCGAGGCTGTCGGCGAGGGTAAAGGCGATCTCGCCCTTGCCCTGCTGGATCAGGATGAGGTTTTCCACCGAAGCCTTGGTGGCCTGCACCGAGGGCCGCACGTCCGCGACCTTGGATGACAGGATGTTCGCGATCGCGACGCCCATGGGATAATAGACGCCCGAGGTGCCGCCGGTGAGAATATTGACGAATTCCGCCGCGTGCGCGGCCAGTGGCGCGCACGCCAGCGCGACCGACAGGGCGGCAATTTTCAGCCGTTTCATGAACGCTCCTCCTATACTTCTTGGTATTTTTTTAGAAGGCTACCGCCTCCGACGCTAAACGCCACATGCTTTCTCATGGCTCCGACGAAAGTCTAAAAGGCCTGTCGGCGCAAAGACGGCCGTGCGGGGTGCGATTTGGCGGCAATAGGCCATTGATCGCGGCGTTTGGGACCGCTAGTGACCAATTGGAATAATGAATCCCATAAGCCCTAAGGGCGCGGGATGCCGCCTTCCCGTGCGGAGGGCCTAAGGGAGCGCCCATGCCGTCCGACCAAGAAATCCTGCGCGCTTTGTTCGAAACCGCGCTTGCCGCCGCCGTGCCGGAGGGCAAGTTCGACGGGCGGCTGCCGGAACCGCCGAAGGGGCGCACGCTCGTCATCGGTGCCGGCAAGGCCTCCGCCCGCATGGCGCGCGCGTTCGAGGATGCCTGGCAGCGGCCCTGCGAGGGGCTGATCGTCACGCGCTACGGCCATGGCTGCGAGACCCGTCAGATCGAGATCGTGGAAGCCTCCCATCCGGTGCCGGACGAGGCGGGGCTGAACGCGGCCCGGCGCATCCTGGATCTCGCCCGCTCGGCCGGGCCAGATGATCTCGTGGTCTGCCTGATGTCCGGCGGGGCCTCCTCGCTGCTGACTTTGCCGGCGCAGGGCATGACGCTCGCCGACAAGCAGGCGCTGAACAAGGCGCTGCTGAAATCCGGCGCACCCATCGGCGTGATGAACCAGGTGCGCAAATCCATGTCCGCCATCAAGGGTGGGCGGCTCGCGGCGGCGATCGCGCCTGCCCGCTGCGTCACCTATCTCATCTCCGATGTGCCGGGCGATGATCCCGGCGCCATCGGCTCCGGCCCCACCATTCCGGAAAAGTCGGACCCCGAGGCCGTGCTCGGCCTGATGCGGGCCTATGACGTGCCGGTGAGCCCGCAGATGGAGGCGGTGATCCGCGCCAATACGGTCTCGGGCGATCCGCTGCCGGGGCAAGAGGTGTTCATGATCGCCACGCCCATGATGGCGCTGCACGCGGCGCGGGAGAAGGCGAAGGATTTCGGCCTTGCGACCCTCATCCTCGGCGATGCCATCGAGGGCGAGGCGCGCGAGGCGGCGACCGTGTTCGCGGGCATCTCGCTGAGCGCCGCCACCCATGGCGAGCCGGCCCGCGCGCCGTGCGTGCTGCTCTCGGGCGGGGAGACCACTGTGACCGTGCGCGGCAAGGGGCGCGGCGGGCGCAATGTGGAATTCCTGCTGGCCCTGGCGGTGGCCCTGAAGGGGGCGAAGGGTGTTTGCGCGATCGCCTGCGATACCGACGGCGTCGACGGCACCGAGGACAATGCCGGCGCCTGGTTCGACGACCAGGTGCTGGAGCAGGCCAGGGCGGCGGGCATCGTCGCGGCCGATTATCTCGCCAACAACGACGGCTACAGCTTCTTCCAGGCGCTCGATCGATTGGTCGTGACCGGGCCGACGCTGACGAATGTCAATGATTTCCGCGCCATCCTGATTCGCTGAGGGCTGAAATTGCTGCAGCGCAGCAGGTTTGCGTGGTGCGCATGCCAGGGGAAAGTTGAGTTGTATCAATTCATTGATGCGGCTTTTGTGAACGCGGCGCGGGCTTGACTTGGGCGTGATGGGTCAATGTCCTTGACCTTTGCTGCGCTGCACATAGAGTGTTCGCCCACAGGAACCGGGGGGTCCGGACCATAGGTCAGGAGACCACCATGAACGATCAGGCAGCGCCTGGACTCATTCGCAAGCTCTGGGCCGGGGAAGCCCAGGTGTTCCGCGAGCACCTTCTGCGGCTCGACAAGGAGAGCCGTCGCAATCGCTTCGGCTCCGCCGTATCGGAATCTTTCATCGAGCATTATGCCGAGCGCGTGTTCCGCTCCGGCGCGGTGGTCCATGGCTGCTTCGTGGAGGGTGTGCTGCGGGCGGCGGCGGAGCTTTATCCCTTCTCCGGCGTGCTGCCGCGCGAGGCCGAGGCGGCGTTCAGCGTGGAGAGCGCGTTCCAGAACGGCGGGTTCGGCACCCAGTTGTTGGAGCGCACCATCCTCACCGCGCGCAATCGCGGCATCCGCACGCTCTACATGAACTGCCTCGCGCACAACCGGCGCATGCAGCAGATCGCGCGCAAGTTCGACGCCGATCTGAAGTTTGAATCCGACGAGGTGGTGGCGCAATTGACCGCCCCCTATCCCACCGCCTTGTCGCTGGCGCGCGAGGCGACAGCCGATGCGCAGGGGGTCTCGCGCACCGTGTTCCAGGCCCAGGTGCGCGCCACCGGCCGGGTCATCGACCTGCTATTGCCGGGTTCGCGCGCCGCCTGAGCGCGCCTACGGCCTTTGCCCGTGTGTCAATGGGGCACGCTCTTGGAGAGCAGGTTCACCACCAAGACGCCCGTGATGATCAGGCCGAGGCCGATGATGGCGGGCAGATCCAGCTTCTGTCCGTAGACCACCAGCCCGATGGCCGCCACCAGCACGATCCCAACGCCCGACCAGATGGCATAGGCGATGCCCACGGGGAGCACCTTGAGGGTGAGCGACAGGCAATAGAAGGCCACCGCATAGCCCACCACTACGATCACCGAGGGCAAAGGCTTGCTGAAGCCATCCGCCGCCTTGAGGGCGGAGGTGGCGATGACTTCCGCCGTGATGGCGACGAGGAGCAGCACATAGGTCATGGCGGGAGGGGAGCTTATGGCCGATGGGGCGTCAATGTGTTTCCGCATTTCGTGACACGGAATTCCCTCACAGCCTCGGCGTATGCACGGCGCCCGGGCCGGCGGCCCCGCTCTTTGACCGGCCCCGCGCGGGTTGGCTCTGGCGCCGCGGGGGCTTGAACAGCGGCCGATGAGGCCATCTCACGAGTGTTGGTCTCAATGGAAATTGCGCCCCTTCGGCAGGGCCGCCTGGGCCGCGCCGGGCAAGGGGAGCGGCTGGGGGATTGAGCGCGTGTAGGGCGCCTCGCGCTGGTCGCGGGTGGGGCCGCGTTTGGCCTCGTCGGGCGGCATGGCGGCATTTATGGGCGGGCCGTCGCGGTCCAGCGTGTCGATCAGATCGCTCCAGTCCTCGATCTTCTCCGCCACCAGATGGATGACGCTGCTGGCATTCTGCAGCCGGCCCGTGACCGCCACCAGGCGCGCGCCCATCACCTGCGGGCGGAACATCTCGAACACGCGCGGCCAGACGATGACGTTGGCCCAGGCTTCCTCATCCTCGATGGTCATGAAGATGACGCCGCTCGCCGTTCCCGGCCGTTGACGCACCAGCACCAGGCCGACGAGGGTGAGCCGGCGCCCGCTGGCGATCTGCGGCAGGCGGCCGTTGGGGGTGACCTCCCGCGCGTCGAGCCGCGCCCGCAGGAAGGCCAGCGGATGGGATTTCAACGACAGCTTCAGATGCCGGTAATCGGCGATCACCTGCGCCCCCGGCGGCAGGACGGGCAGGTCCACGTCGGCCTCGCGCACGGTCTCTTCGTGGGCGGCAGAGGCGGCGCGGAACAAGGGCAGATCGTCCTTGTCGCCGGCCCGGCGCAGGCCGCGCACGGCCCAGAGCGCGGCGCGCCGGTCGAGGCCGAGGGAGCGGAAGGCGTCGGCATCGGCGAGGCGCTCCAGCACGGCCGGTGACAGGCCGGTGCGCAGCCACAGGTCGCGGATCGAATCATAGCCTTGCCCGCGCCGTGCCGCGATCAGGTGGCCGGCTTCCGCGTGCAGGCCCTCCACCTGCCGCAGGCCGAGCCGCAGGGCATGGGTGGTCGCGATGTCGCCGGCCATGTCGGCATGGCGGGACTGGAGCCGCCCGGCGGCGGGCGCCACACTTGCCCCCTCTCCCGCTTGCGGGGGAGGGCTGGGGAGGGGGCGCGGGGCTTTGAGTGGGTCAGGGGCAAGAGGCAAGGCGCCGTCTTGCCTGCCGGCCCCCGGGCCTTTCTCCGCTTCCAGCGTGTGATCCCAGTGCGAGGCATTGATGTCGACGGGGCGGATTTCGACGCCGTGCTCCACGGCGTCGCGCACCAATTGGGCGGGGGCGTAGAAGCCCATGGGCCAGGCGTTCAGCAGCCCGGCCGCGAACACGTCGGGATAATGGCATTTGATCCAGGCCGAGACATAGACCAGCAGCGCGAAGCTCTCGGCGTGGGAGCGGGGGAAGCCGTAGGAGCCGAAGCCCTCGATCTGCTTCCACAGGCTTTCCGCGAAGGCGCGCGTATAGCCCTTCCCCAGCATGCCTTGGACGAGCTTGTCCTTGAACGTGTTGATGGTGCCCACATGCTTGAAGGTGGCCATGGCGCGCCGCAGCTTGTCGGCCTCCTCCGGGGCGAAGCCGGCGCCGACGATGGCGATCTGCATGGCCTGCTCCTGGAACAGCGGCACGCCGAGCGTGCCTTCCAGCACCTCGCGCAATTCCTCGGAAGGGTAGACCACCGGCTCGATCCCCTGCTTGCGGCGCAGATAGGGATGCACCATGCCACCCTGGATCGGGCCGGGGCGCACGATCGCCACCTCCACCACCAGATCCTCGAATTTCTCCGGCTTGAGGCGCGGCAGCATGGTCTGCTGAGCGCGGCTTTCCACCTGGAACACGCCGATGGAATCCGCCCGCTGCAGCATGGCATAGACCCGCTTGTCGTCCGGCGGGATGTCGCAGATGCGCGTGAAGGCGTGCCCGTAACGGACGTTGAGCAAGGCGAAGCATTTCTGGATCGCGGTCAGCATGCCGAGCGCCAACACGTCCACCTTCAGCAGGCCGACCGCTTCCAGATCGTCCTTGTTCCATTCGATGATCGGCCGCTCGTCCATGGCCGAGCGGGTGAGCGGGACGGTTTCGTCCAGCCGGTCATGGGTCACCACCATGCCGCCCACATGCTGGGAGAGATGGCGGGGAAAGCCGATCAGCGCGCGCGACAGCTCCAGCGCCAAGGACAGCCGCCGGTCCGAGGGATCGAGGCCGAGGCGGACCGCTTCCTCCGCCTTCACGCCGCCGGAGGACCAGCCCCAGATGGAGCCGGCGAGCGCGCCCACCGTATCCTCCGAGAGGCCGAGCACCTTGCCCACCTCGCGTACCGCCGAGCGGGTGCGATAGGTGATGGTGGTGGCCGCGAGCCCGGCATGGGCCGCGCCATAGCGCCGGTAGACGAATTGCAGCACCTCGCCGCGCCGCTCATGTTCGAAATCAATGTCGATGTCGGGCGGCTCGTTGCGGTTGCGCGAGATGAAGCGCTCGAACAGCAGGGCGGATTTCATCGGGTTCACCTCGGTGAGGCCGAGGCAGAAGCACACCGCGGAATTAGCCGCCGACCCGCGCCCCTGGCACAGGATGCCCGCGCCGCGGGCGAAGCGCACGATTTCGTCCACCGTGAGGAAATAGGGCGCATAGCCAAGCTCGCCGATCAGGCCGAGTTCGTGCGCCAAGGTGGTGCGCACCTTGTCCGGGACGCCTTCGGGATAGCGCGTGCGCGCGCCTTCCCAGGCCAGCGCTTCCAGCGCTTCTTGCGGCGAGGCGAAGCCGTCACGCGCCTCGCGCGGATAGGTGGGCTTCAACTGGTCCAGGGAAAAATCGAGGCGCGAGAAGAAGGCGAGGCTTTCCGCCACCGCCTCCGGCGCGGCGCGGAACAGGCGGGCCATTTCGGCGGGTGATTTCAGGTGCCGCTCGGCATTGGGGGCAAGCCTTGTCCCCGCGCCGTCCAGTGAGACATGCGCGCGGATACAGGTGAGGATGTCGTGCAGCGGGCGCCGCTCGGGCGTGTGATAGAGCACATCGCCCACCGCCAGCAGCGGCAGGCGGGCGCACCGGGCAAGGTCCGCGAGGCGGGAGAGGCGGCGCCCCTCGTCGCCGCCATGGGCGAGGGCGGCGGCGAGCCACACGCGCTCGGGCGCGGCTTCGCGCAACCGGTCGAGGAAGCCGGCAAACGCCTCGGGCGGCCGGCGCGGCGGCAGCACGGCGAGGCACAGCCCGTCCTGGAATTGCAGCAGATCGTCGAGGGTCAGGCGGCAATCGCCCTTCTCCGCCCGCATGTTGCCGGTGGTGAGCAGGCGGCAGAGCCGGCCGTAGGCGGGCCGGTCCGTGGGATAGGCGAGGATGTCGGGCGTGCCATCGCAGAACGCCAGCCGGGCGCCGATGGCGAGGGGGAAGTTCAGTTCGCGGGCCATGGAATGGGCGCGCACCACGCCGGCCAGGGTGTTGCGATCGGCGATGCCGATGCCACGATGGCCGAGCGCCTGGGCCTGCTTCACATGCTCCTCCGGGTGGGAGGCGCCGCGCAGGAAGGAGAAATTGCTGGTGGCGGCAAGTTCCACATAAGGGGTGGCCGGTTCGGCGCGTGGGCCGGACCGGCGGGTGAAGGCGGGGGTGAGGAGATCGCCGCTCATCCGAACAGCCCGTGCACATACCAGGCGGGATGGTTCGTTTCCCGGCCATAGAGGCCTGCACGGAACAGCCAGAGCCGCAGTCCCTCCTGGGTTTCCACGCGGAAATAATCTCGTGTGGGAGTGCGCAGGCCGCGGGGAAGGCTCGCCTCCTCCTCGACGGGCGCGGGCAAAAGCGGAAGCCGCAAACGGGTTTCGCGCCACCAGGGCGCGGCGATGCGCTCGGGTCCCTCCACGCGCGCCACATGGTGCATGCGGCGGCGCCAGCGGAAGCGCAGGGGCGGGCCATCGGGAACCTCGGCCACCGCCTCCACCGCCTCGGGATGGTCGAACAGGCGCTGCGGCCGCACCGCGCCGCCGGCATCGGGACGGGCGGCGGCCATCTGCGGAGGTGCGCCCGCCGCGCGGCGTGTGGGCCGAGGGGGAGAGGGCGGAGTGGAGGGAGTGGGTAGGAGGGCCACCGGGTCCGGATGTTCCCCGCCGTCCGAGCGCGGTGAGCGCGCCGCGACGGGGCGATGCGAATCCGCCTCGGGCGCGTGGGGTGTGGCGGGCCCGAGGGCGTCGGGGGAGACGCGGCTGGCGGCCTCGGCCCCTTCCCGCAAGCCGGACCCACGAGGCAAGGGAACGAGCACGGCGTCGTCGCGCTCCGGGAGGGCGCGCAGCGGGCGAACGCTCGGGGAGAGGGGAAAAGGCGTGGCGGGATGCGGGGCATCGGCGCCCTCGATACCCACGGGCGTATCCGTCTCGGGCCATGAGGGGTCGGCCAAGGGGTCGGCCAATGCCCCGGCATCGAACGGCAGGCGTCGGCGTGCCAGCGGGATGGCGCATCCCGCCTCCTCCGGCAAATGCGCGTCCGCGACGCTGATATGCTGCACCCGCGCGCCGCCGAAGCGGGCGGCGAGGCGATCCACCAGGGCATCCAGCGCGGCCTCTTCCGCCTGCCGGGCATCAAAGCCCTGCTGGTGGGGCGTCATATCCTCGGCCAGGATCACGCTCAGGCGCAGCAGATCGAAGCCGAAGCCGGCATCCAGGCTCGCCACCTGCGCCACCTTTTCCGCGAACAGGCGGCGGATGGCGAGCGGATCGCGCAGCGGCCGGCTTGCCCCCACCTTGAGGCGCGTCACCTGCCCATCCACCCGGAACAAGGTCAGTTCCAAGTGCCGCGCGCCCTTGCCCGCGCGCTCCAGGGCGGTGGCCAGCTTGGTCGCGAGATGATGGGCGAGGCCGAGCACGTCGTCGGCGCGCTCGATGGGATCGGAGAGGCTGCGTTCGGCGCAGAAGCGCGGCGGGGGGAAGCGGTGCTCCACCGCCTCGCGCGCCTGGCCGGTCGCCTGGTCGAGCCGTTCCAGCAAGGCGGTGCCGAAGCGGGCGGCGAGCGGCGCGCGCGGCTTGCCGGCGAGATCGCCGATCTGTGCGAAGCCGAGCCGGGCCAGGGCGGCCAGAACCGGCGCATCGAGCCGCAGGGCCGCGAGCGGCAACGGGGCGAGCACGGCGGGAAGATCGGCCCCGTCTTCCGCCACCAGGGCCGGCCGGGCGCCGAAATGCGCCAGCGCCCAGGCGGCGCCGAGGGTGGAGGCGATGGCGGCGCGGGTGGAATAGCCGCGCGCCGCCACGCGCGCCTGCAGGTCGGCCACCACGTTCCGCTCGCCGCCGAACAGATGGGCGCAACCGGATATATCCAGGATCAGGGCGTCCAGCGGGTCGAGCACGAGCAAGGGGGTGTAGCGCTCGCAGGCATCGGCCACATGGCCGAGCAGGCGGGCGTCGGCATCGGCTGCATGGTCCGCCACCTCCAGGCCGGGATGGCGCGCGCGGGCATCGGCGAGGGACAGTCCGGGCTTGAGGCCGAGGGCGCGTGCGGCGCCGTTCACGGCGGCGAGCCGCAGGGCGCTTTTTTCCATCACCAAGGTGGCGCGCGGCGCCAGGCGCGCGTCGGGCGGCAAGCTGCGTTCCAGGCGATCGGTGGAAAGACGGTCCAGCCACAGGCACAGATACCGCCGGCTGGGCATGCGGGGAGCGCTCATGATCCGGCCTCGCGCCAGCGGTTGGGGGCGGGCGCGGACACATCGGGCGCGGACACGTCCGGCGCGACCGGCCGGAAGCCGGCGCCGGCGAGGGCCAGGGTCCAGCTGCCGAGCGGGCCGAGGCGGTTGCGCCGCAAACCGGCCGCCACGGTCTGCGGGCCGAGCCCGCCATGGCTGTCGTCGGGCCGGCTGGGGGCGGGGGCAAGGGTCCAGCGGGTGAGGGCGGCGCAGGCCGCGCCGTCCGGCCGCTGGCGCAGCAGCAGGCCGAGTACCGGGCGGGCGCGCGCCGCCAGCGAAAGCCGGCGCGTCGCCGTAAGCGCTTCGGGGAAGACGGTGCCGACTTCGCCGAGGACGGCGGAAAGCCCGCCGCATTTGAGGCCCTCTTCCATCACGAACAGCACGTCCTGCGCCTTGCGCACCCGCACCAGGATCAATGCCCCGCCGCACAGGCCGAGTTCGGCGAGGCCCGGCGCATAGAGGCTACCCGCCTCCAGCTCTGCCAATTCATGCTGCACCATCAGGACCGGGCGCTTGAGCTGGAATGCCGCGCGGGCGGCGAGGGTGAGGGCGAAGGCGGTGAGGGCGCCTTCCGCGCCGGGATGAAGCGCGGCGGCTTCGTGGAGCGCACCAAGGGCGAGCCCGCCGCCGAGCGTCGCGTCCAGGGCGGGGATGCCGAAGGGCAGGATAGCGCCGAGGGGGAGGACTGTGCGCGGCGCATCCTCCACATTCGCACCGTCCCGGCTCTCATCCTGCGGGGCCGAGGGGCGGGCACGCGGCGCATTTTGGCCCGGCTCGGCCGCGTTCCGGCCGGCGGCGTCCTGGTTCCACGCGTCCTGATTCCAAGCGTCGTCGCCCCATTCCTCTTCGCCCCAGTCCTGCGCCTCCCCCGCCGACCAGGGGGTGGGGGCGCGCGCGGCGGCGGAGGCAGGGGAGGACCCCGCGCCCCGCTCGATGGCGGATATGCAGCGCCGCAGGCGCGCAAGCTCGCCCGCAGCGCGGATCGCGCTCGGATTGGACATGGGCCGTCCGTTTTGCTGACGGCAGTCCGGCAGGGCGGCGGCGCGGGCCACCGTCCGGGCGGAGTGCCGGGGGGATTGAGGGGAAGCGGCCCTGCCTAGGGTTGGCGCCCAGCGGGAAGGACCGTTTTTGTGTTCCCTATTTGTTCTTATAGATTCCGGAACGGCGGGAGAGAGTCAAGCCCGCCGTTCCCCGCCTTCAGCGTTCGGTCAGCTTCAGTTCGATGCGCCGGTTGCGGGCCTGGGCTTCGTCCGTAGTGCCGGGATCGATCGGCTGGTATTCGCCGAAGCCCGCCGCGATCAGGTGAGTCGGCTGCACGCCCTTGGCGATGAGATATTGCACCACCGCGATGGCGCGGGCGGCGGACAATTCCCAGTTGGAAGGAAATTGCGGCGTCGAGATCGGCCGGTTGTCGGTGTGGCCGTCCACCCGCAATGCCCAGGAGATATCCGGCGGGATCTTTTTCTCAAGATCGAGGAGGGCGCCGGCAATCTGGTCCAGCGCGGACAAAGCTTCCGGGCGCGGGGTGGCGGACCCACGGTCGAAGAACACCTCGGACTGGAACACGAAGCGATCGCCGACAATGCGGATGTCCGGCCGGTTGCCCAATATCTCCCGCAGGCGGCCGAAGAATTCCGAGCGGAAGCGGCTCAGCTCCTGCACCCTCTGGGCGAGCGCCACGTTCAGCCGCTGGCCGAGATCGGCGATGCGGGTCTGGCTTTCCTTGTCGCGCTGCTCGGAGGCGTTGAGCGCCTCTTCCAGCGCGGCCATCTGGCGCCGCAAGGCGGAGATCTGCTGGTTCAGCAATTCGATCTGGGCGAGGGCGCGGGAGGCGGCGTCCTTCTGGACATCCACTTCGCGCGACAGAGCCTGCTCGCGCGAGGGGTCGGGGGCGGCGGGCGCGGCGCTCACCTGGCCCTTGAGGCGGTCGCGCTCGGCGGTGGTGGCGTCGAGATTGGCGCGCAGGGCGCTCAATTCCCCTTCCGCCGTCAGCCCGGTCGCCCGTTCCAGCGACAAAAGCTCGGTGAGCTGGCGGATCTGGGCCTGGAGCCGCTGCAGGGCGTCGTCCTTGCCCGAGATGTCCTGGGTCAGGAAAAACTGGGTCACCATGAAGACGGAGAGCAGGAACACGAACACCAGCAGCAAAGTGGACAGCGCATCCACGAAGCCGGGCCAATAATCGACGGTGCGCTCGCGGCTGCGCCGGCCGAGAGCCATGCTCAGGCCCCCCTGCCGCCGCGCCCGGGCTCCGGCTCGGTCTCGTCATAGGTGTCGAGGGTCTGGTCCAGCCGGTCGACGATGCGGCGCAATTCCTCCTGCTGGCCGGTCTGCACCTCGATCATCTGCTTCATCAGCGCCTGCTCGGAGCGCATGTGGGTGACCAGCCCCTGCAAGCTCTCGGCGAGCTGCGAAACCGCCGACGTCACGCGCTGGGAGCCGGACTCGGTGAGGGTGCGCTCCAGCTTGGCCATGGCCTCCACCAGCGGCGCGATGTCCAGCGAGGCGGGCGGCGGCAGGGCGAGCGGAGGGCTCGCGCCGGGCACGGCGGACAGCGCGGGCATGCGCTCGCGCGGCATCGGCCCGACCGGGTCGCCGAGATCCTCCACCGTGGTGGAGAGCCAATCCTCAAGGTCGGTATAGAAGCGGTTCTGCGCCTGACCGGCCTGCAAATCCAGAAATCCCATCACCAGCGAGCCGGCAAGGCCGAACAGCGAGGAGGAGAAGGAAATGCCCATGCCGGCGAGCGGGGCGGCGAGCCCGCGCTTGATTTCGTCGAACATGGAGCCGCTGTCGGGCCGCACCTCCAGGGTGCTGATGACCCCGCCGATGGAGGAAACGGTTTCCAGAAGGCCCCAGAAGGTGCCGAGCAGCCCGAGGAACACCAGCAGGCCGGTGAGATAGCGCGCCGTGTCGCGCGCCTCGTCGAGCCGCGTGCCGATGGAATCCAGGATCGAGCGCATGGTGGATTGGGAAATCGCCATGCGGCCCATGCGGTCGCCCAGCAGGGCGGCCATGGGGGCAAGCAAAGTCGGCGCGCGGGAAACGGCGAGGCCGGGATCGGCGAGGCGGAAGGAATTCACCCATTCCACCTCGGCAAACAGGCGCGAGACCTGCCGGATCGCCAGGATGATGCCCACCGCCAGCACGCCGAAGATCACGGCATTCAGGCCGGGATTGTTCAGGAAGGCGGCCTGGATCTGCTGGTAGAGCACCGCCGCGAGGGCCGCGCAGAGCAGGAGGAAGATGACCATCCGCACCAGGAAGATGCGGGGCGACGAGACCTTTACGTACGGATCAACGACACGCGCCATTTTCGCTCCCGCAGGCCGTTCCCCTGAAAGCGGACTATGGCACACATCGACTCAAAAGGAACCGCGCCCGGCGCATGGCCGGCGGATTGGAGCGGTGCAAAGGTCGGCCACGGGGAGGGGCTCACGCCCGCTCCATGCCGGGGAAACGCGGGGAGAAGGGCGGCTCAGGCCGCCTTCAGCAGGGCCAGAAGGTCGCGCCGCATGTCCTCGTTACCGGCGATCACGTCGCCCTTTTCCAGGATCTGGTCGCCGCCGTCGAGGTCGGAGACATAGCCCCCCGCCTCACGCACCAGGAGAATACCGGCCGCCATGTCCCAGGACGAGAGATTGCGCTCCCAGAAGGCATCGAACCGCCCCGCCGCCACCCAGGCAAGATCAAGCGCGGCCGAGCCGGTGCGGCGCAGGCCGGCGACCTGGGTCTGCACCTTGGCCAGCTCGCGATTGAAGCGGGTATGATCGCCCCGGCCCATGTGCGGCAACCCGCAGCACACCACCGATTCGGCAAGCTTGCGGCGACCCGCCACGCGCAGCCGGCGATCGTTGAGATAGGCGCCCTGGCCCTTCTCGGTGACGAACAATTCGTCCGTCACCGGATTGAAGATGACGCCCGCGAACGGCGCGCCGTTGCGCACCAGCGCCACCGAGATGGCGAACAGGGGAATGCCGTGCAGGAAGTTGGTGGTGCCGTCCAGCGGGTCGATGACCCATTCATTGGCCGGGTCGGTGCCTTCCACCCGGCCGCGCTCCTCCATCAGGAAGCCGAAGCCGGGGCGCGCGCGGGAGAGTTCCGTGAACAGGATGTCCTCGGCCTTGCGGTCCGCCGCCGAAACGAAATCCGCCGGTCCCTTCACCGAAACCTGGAGATTCTCGACCTCGCCGAAATCGCGGGTGAGGCCGCGTGCCGCCTTGCGGACGGCCTGGACCATGACGGTGATGAGGGGAGAGCGGATCATCTGAAAGCCATTCCTGCCATGCGGCGCGGGCACCATCCGCTGCGAACGATGCGCCAGCCTGCCGCTGTCAATGCGCAGATCCGGCGGTGCGAAAGCGCCGCCCCGGGCCGGGTCTGCAAAAGGAGGCCGCGCGGGCGACCGTCTATTGAATTGAGCGCGATCCTCTGCCCGTCCCGCAAGGCCGCGTCAAGGCTGGACCGCGTTGGGGGTCAGGGCGATCCACTTGCGGGCGATGTCTTCCGCGATCTTGCGATCCGCGGGTGAGAGGCCTTCCACGACCCCGTCGAGATAGGGGTCGCCGAGCCCCTGCGCCTTGGCCAGCAGGTGCCAGGCGGCGGCGGCCACCTTGTTCTCGGGCGCCCCGCGCCCCACGGAAACGATGCGCGCGTAGCGGTTCTGGGCGATCGCATTGCCGGCAAGCGCGGCCTTGCGGAACAAGGCGGCGCCGGCGGCCTCGTCCTTCGGCACGCCGTCGCCGTTAAAAATGGCGATGGCGAGTTCCACCTCCGCGGTCACGTGGTCCTGCTGGGCTGCCGCGGTCAGATATTTGATCGCGGCGGCCTTGTCGGCGGGTACGCCATTGCCCGCCTTGAGCAGCACCGACAGCGCGTATTGGGCATCCGCCACGCCGCCGTCCGCCCCCTGCTTGAAGTAGGTCGCCGCCTTGGTGAAATCCTGGGTGACGCCGCGGCCCTGGAGATAGATCAGGCCAAGATTATAGGCGGCGGCCGGATTGCCGGCTTTCGCCGCCTGCTCGAACCATTTTTGCGCGGCCGCGTCGTCGACCGCCTTGCCCTGGCCGGTCAGATTCATCATGCCGAGCGCGAACATGGCATTGGCCGAGCCCGCCTTGGCCGCGCGCTCATACCATTGGGTAGCCTTGGCGGGATCATAGGGAATGCCGTAGCCACGGGCATAAAGCTCGCCGAGCAGGGTCATGGCCGCGGGATCGTTGCCCGCCTGCACCCGCTTGGTGGCTTCGTTGAAGGCGGTCAGGTAATGGCCGGCCTGGTATGCGCCGAAGGCGATGTCCACCGGCCCGGTCGGTGCAGCCGAAGCGGCGGGCGGGGGTGGTGCCGGTGCGGCGGGCGCCGGCTTCCCCCCGTTCGGAGCGGCCGGCTTTGCGCCATTGGCCCCAGCCGCCGGCTTATGACCGTTCGGAGGCTGCGCCTGCGCCAGTCCGGGCCATGCGCCCACAACCATCATCAGCGCAAGCAGCGCCGCTCGCAGCGGCCCCCGCCCGCCGTCGGCGATCGCTCCGGGCCGCGCGCGCGCGCAGGTCACGGCCCACCGCCTCAAGGCGTGGGCTCCACCGCCGCGATGCGTGCGGCGATCTCGGCGATGCGGGCCTCGGCCTCGGCCCCGGTAATCCAATCGCCCGACAGCGCGACGAAATCGGCCCCGGCGCGCGCCAATTGCTCGGCTTCCTCGGCGTTGCTCGCGACGCCCACGCAAGGCACCTCGAACACTTCCGCCCACCAGGCGACGAAATCCAGCACCTCCTCGAACGGCGGGGCATCGGCCCCCCAGCCGCCGAACAGGACATAATCGGCACCGGCCTCGCCCGCCTCCATGGCGTCGTGCCGCGAGGTGATGCCGCCGGCGCCTGCGATCCGCGCCGGCTTCAGTCCGCCGATGGCCTTCTTCAGCGCCGCGACGCTGGAGAGATGGGCGCCGTCGGTATCGATCTCGATGGCCACATCGGCGCGACCGTCGACGATCAGCGCGGCGTCCGCCTCCTGGACCGGAGCCATCAGGCCGCGCAGGCGCTCGCGCTCGCCCTTGCCTTCGCCCATGCGGGCAATGACGGCGGCCATGTCGCCGGCGCGCACCCGCGCGGCGACGGCGCTGCGGCCGAGGGCCGGGGCGGCGGGGAGGATCATCATGAGCCGGGCGCCTTGCGCCTGCGGAGTGTTCGACATGGGATAGATCGGTCTGCCAAGAAGCGGGCGAAAACACGGCCGACGAAGCGCGGCCGCTTGCGATGGCTAGTCTGAGCGGCGCGGGAAAAGCAAGGGCCGCCGTCGCCATCCGCCCTTCAGGACCTCAAAAGGCTCATGAAAAAGGCCCGCCCCGGTAGGGACGGGCCTTTTAAAGCCTGGGAAAGACGGCTCAGGCGGCCTTCTTTTCCTGCTCGGACGACCACTCACCAAGGGCGGCGAGCGAATTCATGCGGGCGCGGTGGGTGAAGGCGGCCTGGGCGGCGCCGACATTTTCGGCCTTGCCGGACCACGCCTTCTGCGGCGCTGCCTGGAGCGCGCGGCCGTAGGAATAGGTGAGCTTCCAGGGCAGGCCGCCCAGCTTCACCATGGCGTCGAGATGGGCGGTGGCGTCCTCGTCCGACTGGCCGCCGGAGAGGAAGGCGATGCCGGGAACCGCCGACGGCACGCAGCCCTTGAGCAGGCGCACGGTCTTTTCGGCGACTTCCTCGACCGAAGCCTGGGTGCGGGCCTTCTTGCCGGGCACGATCATGTTGGGCTTCAGCACCATGCCTTCCAGGCGCACGCGCTGATAATAAAGTTCCTCGAACACGGTCTTGAGCACCCATTCGGTGACTTCATAGCAGCGGTCGATACTGTGGTCGCCGTCCATGAGCACTTCCGGCTCGACGATCGGGACGATCTGGTTTTCCTGGCACAAGGCGGCATAGCGGGCGAGAGCGTGGGCATTGGCGCGCACGGCGGTATAGCTCGGAATGCCGGCACCGATATCGATCACGCCCCGCCATTTCGCGAACCGGGCGCCGAGGTCGTAAAAGTCCTTGAGCCGGCCGCCGAGGCCGTCGAGGCCCTCGGTGATGGTCTCGCCGGGGCAGAAGGCCAGGGGCTTGGCGCCCGCATCCACCTTGATGCCCGGCAACGCGCCGGATTCGAGGATGATCTGGACCAGCGGCGTGCCGTCCTTGGCCTTCTGGCGGATTGTCTCGTCGAACAGGATGACGCCGGAGATATAATCTTGCATCGCCGTCTTGGTGCGGAACATCAGCTCGCGATAGTCGCGGCGATTGTCCTCGGTGTTCTCGACGCCGATGGCGTCGAACCGCTTCTTGATGGTGCTGGTGCTCTCGTCCGCGGCCAGGATGCCCTTGCCGTCGGCCACCATTTTCTGCGCGATCGCGTCAAGCTCAGCCGTATTCATAAGTTCACCCATCTGAAAAGCCGCTTGTGCGGCCGATTTGACACTAAAAGCCAGTTACCAGGACCGCGTCAGCGGCGCAGCGCCTCGACGCCGGGAAGGGCCTTGCCCTCCAGCCATTCCAGGAACGCGCCACCCGCGGTTGAGACATAGGAGAAATCCGCCGCCGCCTTGGCGTGGTTGAGCGCGGCCACGGTATCCCCGCCGCCCGCGACCGAGATCAGCCGGCCCTCGCGCGTCGCCGCGCCGACCGCCTGCGCCACCGCCACCGTCGCGGCATCGAACGGGGTCAGCTCGAAGGCGCCGAACGGGCCGTTCCACACCACGGTCTTCATGGTGCTAAGCTTGCGCTTCACCAGCTCGACCGTGGCCGGGCCGGCATCGAGGATCATCTCGTCGGCGCCGACATCATCGATCCCGGCGACGCGATGGGGGGCGTTGGCGGCGAAGGTCTTCGCCACTACCACATCCACCGGCAGCAAGATCTCGCAACCGCGCGCCTTGGCCTTGTCCAGGATCTCGCGGGCCGTCCCGGCGAGGTCGTGCTCGCACAGCGACTTGCCGACGCCGTGGCCTTGCGCGGCAAGGAACGTGTTGGCCATGCCGCCGGCGATCACCAGCACGTCCACCTTGCGGCAGAGATTTCCCAGAAGCTCCAGCTTGGTGGAGACCTTGGCGCCGCCCACCACCGCCAGCACCGGGCGCCGGGGCGCTTCCAGCGCCTTGGTCAGGGCCTCGATCTCGCTCTGCATGGCGCGGCCGGCGTAGGCCGGCAGCTTGTGCGCCAGCCCCTCGGTGGAGGCATGGGCGCGATGGGCGGTGGAGAAGCTGTCGTTCACATAGAGATCGCCGAGCTTGGCGAGCGCGCCGATGAAATCGGCCGCGTTCTTTTCCTCGCCGGCATGGAAGCGGGTGTTTTCCAGCACCAGCACGCCGCCCGGCGGAAGGCGCGAGACCGCGCCTTCCGCCTCGGGGCCGATGCAATCCTCCACGAAGCCGACCGCCTCCCCGAGCCACTCGCGCACCGCCGGCATGACGGCGGACAGGGACTGGCTCGCGTCGCGGCCCTTCGGGCGGCCGAAATGGGAGAGCAGGATCGCCCGCCCGCCTTTGCGGGTGATGTCCCGCACCGTCGGCACGATGGCCTGGATGCGGGTGTCGTCGGTGACCCGGTCCCCGTCCATGGGGACGTTCAGGTCGACCCGGACCAGCACCGTCTTTCCGGCGAGGTCCGCGTCGTCGAGGGTGCGGAAGGCGGTGATGGGGGCGTCGGTGTCAGCGATAGCGGTGTTGGCGGTCATGATGATGCCTCCCTCAGCCACCGTTCAGCCCAGCTTTCCCAATGCCACCGCCGTATCCGCCATGCGGTTCGAGAAGCCCCATTCGTTGTCATACCAGGAGAGGACGCGCACCAGCGTGCCGTCCATCACCTTGGTCTGGTCCATGTGGAAAGTGGACGAATGGGGGTCGTGGTTGAAGTCGATGGAGACATTGGGCGCCAGCGTGTAATTCAGCACGCCCTTCAGCTCGTTCTCGGCGGCGCGCTTGATGGCGTCGTTGATCTCGGCGATTGTGGTCGCGCGCTTGGCGACGAACTTCAGGTCGATGACCGAGACGTTCGGGGTTGGCACGCGGATCGAGACGCCGTCCAGCTTGCCGTTCAGCTCCGGCAGCACCAGGCCCACCGCCTTGGCGGCGCCGGTGGAGGTCGGGATCATGGAGAGGGCGGCGGCGCGGGCGCGGTAGAGGTCCTTGTGCACCTGGTCCAGCGAGGGCTGGTCATTGGTGTAGGAATGCACCGTGGTCATGAAGCCGTGCTGGATGCCGACGGCATCGTTCAGCACCTTGGCGACGGGAGCCAGGCAATTGGTGGTGCAGGAGGCATTGGAGACCACGAAGTGCTCGGCCGTGAGCTTCTCGTGGTTGACGCCATAGACCACCGTGATGTCGGCGCCTTCGGCCGGGGCCGAGACCAGCACGCGCTTCGCGCCGGCGGTCAGATGGGCCGAGGCCTTTTCCTTGCTCGTGAAGATGCCGGTGCATTCGAGCGCGATGTCGACGCCCAGCTCCTTGTGGGGCAGCTGCGCGGGATCGCGCACGGCGGTCACCTTGATCTTGCCTTGGCCGCAATCGATCGTGTCGCCGTCCACCACGACCTGTGCGGGGAAGCGGCCATGCACGCTGTCGAAGCGCAGAAGGTGCGCGTTGGTCTCAACCGGGGCGAGGTCGTTGATGGCGACGACCTGGATGTCGGTACGGCCCGATTCGATGATGGCGCGCAGCACGTTGCGCCCGATGCGACCGAAACCGTTGATGGCCACCTTCACCGTCATGTCATCCTCCATTGGCCGACCCTTCAGGCCTGGCCATCTCTTGACCATTCAAGGCGCCGCGCCCGCGCGCCACGCCATTCGTGGGGTCCGCTTGCGCGGTGCCCTATTGCAGTGCTGGACCGCGCAAGCGGCGGCCCAGCCTTAAAACAGCAGCTTGCGGCTCATTCCTGGCGAAGCTGGGCCAGTGCCGCGGCAACCACGGCCTCAGCCGTAATGCCGAAATGCTTGTAGAGTTCCTTCGCCGGCCCGCTGGCACCGAAGCTGCTCATGCCGATGAAGGCGGCATCCGAGCCGATGATTGCGTCCCAGCCCATGCGGATGGCGGCTTCGATGCCGACCTTGGCCGGCGCATCGCCGATCACGGCGCGACGTTCCGCCGCCGGGCGGGCGAGGAACAGCTCGAACGAGGGCACCGACACGACCCGGGTCGCGATGCCCTGCGCTTCCAGCAGCTTCTGCGCCTCGACAGCGAGCGAGACTTCCGAACCGGTGGCGAACAGCGAGACCTGCGCCCGGGCCGAAGCCGGGCTGATCTCATAGGCACCTTCCGCCGTGCGGTTGGCGTCGTCCGCCTTGCGCAGGATCGGCAAATTCTGGCGCGAGAGGATGAGGGCGCTCGGCCGGTCCTTGGCCTTCAGCGCGATCTCCCAGGCCTCCGCCGTTTCCACCGTATCGGCGGGGCGCAGTACCAGCAGGCCGGGAATGGCGCGCAGGGCGGCGAGATGCTCCACCGGCTGATGGGTGGGGCCGTCCTCGCCGAGGCCGATAGAATCGTGGGTCAGCACATGGATCGCCTGCGTCCCCATCAGCGCCGCAAGGCGGATCGCGGGGCGCGAATAGTCGGAGAACACCAGGAACGTGCCGGAATAGGGGATGATACCGCCATGCAGGGCTAGGCCGTTCATGGCGGCCGCCATGCCGTGCTCGCGCACGCCCCAATGCACGAAGGTGCCGGCGAAATCGTCCGGAGTGACCGACTTCATGCCCTTGGCGCGCGTATTGTTGGAGCCGGTGAGGTCGGCGGAGCCGCCGAGCATTTCCGGCACCACCGGCGTCAGGGCATCGAGCACGATTTCGGAGGATTTGCGGGTGGCGACCGCGCCGCCGTCGGCCACGGCCTTGGCCTTGGCGGCCTTCACGGCGCCGTCCAGCGCGGCGGGAAGGATGCCGGCCACGCGGCGCTCGAACTCGGCCTTGTCAGCGGCGGGCAGGGCGGCGAGCCGCTCGTGCCATGCGCTGCGCGCCCCGGCGCTGCGGACCGCCGCCTCAGCCCAGGCGGTGCGGACGTCCGCGGGAATTTCGAACGGGCCGGCTTCCCAGCTCAGCGCGGCGCGGGTGGCGGCGATCTCGGCGGCACCCAGCGGCGCGCCATGGGCCTTTTCCGATCCCGCCCTGGCCGGCGAGCCGAAGCCGATGGTGGTGCGGCAGGCGATCAGGGTCGGACGATCGGACGCCTTGGCGGCTTCGAGCGCAGAGCGGATGGCGACCGGGTCATGGCCGTCGATCCGCGTGGTCGCCCAATTGGAGGCGGCGAAGCGCGCCAACTGGTCGGTGGAGCCGGAAATGGAGGTCGCGCCGTCGATGGAAATGCGATTGTCGTCCCACATCACGATCAGCTTGGCGAGCTTCAGATGGCCGGCAAGATCGATCGCTTCCTGGCTGATGCCTTCCATCAGGTCGCCGTCCGAGGCGAGGACATAGGTGTAATGGTCCACCACCTCGCCGCCGAAGCGGGCGGCTAGCAGGCGCTCGCCCATGGCCATGCCGACGGCGGTGGAGATGCCCTGGCCGAGCGGACCGGTGGTGGTCTCGATGCCGGGGGTGATGAAATTCTCCGGATGGCCCGGGGTGAGCGAGCCCATCTGCCGGAAGCGCTTGAGCTCCTCGATGCTCACGCCCTCAACGCCGAGCAGATGCAGCAGCCCATACAGCAGCATGGAGCCATGGCCAGCGGACAGCACGAAGCGATCGCGGTCCGGCCATTTGGGATCGGTGGGATCGAACTTGATGATGTCGGAGAACAGGACGGTCGCGATGTCGGCTGCCCCCATGGGCAGGCCCGGATGGCCGGAATTCGCAGCTTCGACGGCATCGATGGCCAGGAAGCGGATGGCGTTGGCCATGCGGTCATGGCGTTCGCGACTGGACATGCGGGGCGTGTCTCCGGCGCCAAAGGCGCCCTTGTGGGCAATGAGAGCCAAGCGGCTGGTGCCGCGGCGCGGCAGTGATAGCAGTGCTGCTTGGGGTGTCAAACGCAGCGGAAGTCGAACGTCAAGGGTATCACGCGTCCCGCCGGGCGCGCCTCATGGTCGCGCCGGCACGACCGATGCCTGTTGCCAATTGTTCGCAAAGGCATTTTCGCCGCGGGTCGCAATGCTTCCCGTAACGGCGGGGCCGGTATGATCCGACCGTCTCCTATTTTCCCGCCTTTGCCAGCAGGGTCCGCAGGGAGTCGCGTCCGCCGCCCCATTGAACATCTGCGATGCGCCAGCCGCTGGCGGTGCGCACCACTTTGTAGACGATCGACTTGGTTTCATCGAAATTCAGGAACTGCGCTGTGACCAGCGCTTCCTTCGGCGACACCACCCTGGTCTGGTAGGTGACCGGCGACAATTCGAACTCCTGCCCGTCGATGAACGGGTCGAAATCGAGCCGGGCGGCATCGCGCTTGGCGTCCGCTGCCAACAGCTTCGCCAGCGTCGGATCGAAGAACGACTTGGCGGCTGCCGGGTCGTAATAATTGAAGCTCACCACGGCCTCGGGGGCGGTGTCGAAATAATTCTGGTAGAGCGCGCGCACCACCGCGTCCGCATCCTGCCCGGCCTGTGCCGATGCTGCGGTCGGCTTCGCGCTCTGCGCGGCCGCAGGCGCAAGCAGCGCCCAGACCTGGAGCAGCGCAAAGATTTGGAGCAGTCCCAGGGCCGCACGCAGAACGCGGGCCCTCAGTCCATCGCGCGGCCGAGCCGACTTCCCCCTCATCGCCACCATTGCATCCCGCCCCTGACGTCCATAGCTTCCCCCCGGCCGCTCACGCGGGCGCGCAGCCCGGCAAACGGCCCCGTGGTCTCTTGCTCGCCCTAATTCCCGTTGACAAGTGGGAAGATGGCTCGGTTTTCCCTCCGACTCAGCTACACTCGAACTTCATGTATGCCTTGAAGCAACGTCCGGCTGAGACTGGTCCCATCGAAACGGCAACGCAGCGCCTGCATGCCGCGCTCGATGTCTTGACCGATGCGCTGGAGCGCCGGCGTGATGCCGATCGCCATCAGCAGGCGCTGCTGGCCCAGCTTCATGCCATGGGCAACGACCGCGCTCGCCTCGCCGAGGAATTGGACGCGGCACGGGAAAAGGTCGCGGAACTGGGTGATGTCGCGCAGGAGGTCACGCGCCGCCTGGATGTGGCCATGAGCACGATTCGCGACGTGCTCGCGACCCACGGCGGTTAGCATGGCGCAGGTGAGCGTCACCATTGCCGGTCGCTATTATCGCATGGCCTGCGACGAGGGGCAGGAAGAGCATCTCATTCGCCTGGCCCGCGATATCGATGCCCGCATTTCCCAGTTGCGCACGGCGTTCGGCGAGATCGGCGACCAGCGCCTGACGGTCATGGCCGCCGTCACCATCGCCGACGAGTTGGCCGAGGCGCGCAACCGCATCCGCGCGCTGGAAAGCGATATCGAGGGCCAGCGCGATGCCCGCGCGTCCGCCATCGCCCGCATGGAGGCGAGCGAGGAGGCGGTTGCCCGCTCCATCGTCGAAGTGGCCGAGCGCCTGGAGAAGCTCGCCCGCGAGGTCGGCCCCGCGCCGACCGCCAATGTGGGCATGGGATAGGGCCGCTCCCGTCCAGGGCGCTAGCCGTTTCATTTTTTTGGCCGGAATGGTTTTCCGCCGCCGCCTCTATTCCCTCGCTCGACTTTTCGCTTCAAGGAAAGAGCCTCGCCTTCTCCTAACGGCTTGGTCCTTGACCTGTGCGGGGAGAGGTTCGCGCGGCCGCGGCGCGGGCTTGCTAGAGAGCCACGCTCCTCGTCTATTGGTATTAGGCCTCCGCCACGAAGGCGAGGACCACCGCCAGTTCCGCCGCGCGGATGGCGTGCAGCCGCGAGCCGCTAGCGACGAAATAGGCGTTTGAGAAA
Source organism: Roseixanthobacter psychrophilus (assembly GCF_043195195.1). NCBI lineage: Bacteria > Pseudomonadati > Pseudomonadota > Alphaproteobacteria > Hyphomicrobiales > Xanthobacteraceae > Roseixanthobacter > Roseixanthobacter psychrophilus. The sequence goes on along the minus strand of NZ_JBAFWT010000005.1, from coordinate 642 downwards.
CCTGCTTCCTTCGCCCACTCCACCACTTCCCAGCCGGGAATCGTGAAGACGAGGCTGCCCCCGGCCGGATCCGCGGGATTGCCGTGATATTCTGGCTCGGTCAGGTGAACGATCTGGCCGTCCTTGAGGATCGCCTTGGTATGGGATTGGTACGAACCGTAGTGGAACGGGAAGGTGCCGATCAGCTTGCCCCCCGACTTCAGCACCCGCCGGCTCTCGCGCAGCTTGGCGCGGATATCTGGCACATGCTCCAGCACTTCGCAGGTGATGTAGAGGTCGAACGCGGCATCCTCGAACGAGAGGTTCATGACGTCCTGGTGCAGCACACCCGGGTGGCGGGCGCGCTCCAAGACGGTGGGAAGATATTCGCTGCCGACGAAGTCGGGTGGCAGCATTCTGAGCGTATCCGCGAATGAAGTGAGACTCTCCGGAGCGTAAACACGCGCGGAAGGTCCGCGCGAAAGCATCTCATCGGTGAAAATCCGGAGGATTGCCCTGATACGGGCGTTGTGCCCATGGGCAGAAATCGTTTCACGATAATTTTCGCCGTCAATAGATACTTGATCCGGCTTCGTGAAGCCAAAAATAGGGTCGACGAACCCGATTTCCTGGATGGATTTGAGAAAAGCGGATGTATACTCT